>CAZGVV010000110.1:0-2074 GCA_964529155.1 uncultured Rickettsiales bacterium | reverse complement strand
GGCTCGCATTAATAATAATTTATTAGATAGACCACAAACTGAAGGCATACTTTCGGAAGCATGGAAACTTCATGAGGATATACAGAAATTAGAAGCAAGCAATAAAAGCCTGACGGATGCCATTGTGACGCCTACGTATTTGCAAGGGGCAATGTTTGCACCAATTCCAAGTGAATATAAGCATATGGGGCTTGCCATCGATATATTGAATAAGCATGGCATAGAGACAAAAGAATTAGTGAAAGACCCCCAAAAGCTAAAGGAAGCGTTTGGCACGATGGCAGAAAAAATACAACAGGAACATAATAAGCCAAATAGGGATGGTAGTACGGTTGTCACGTATGATTCGTCTAAGTATGCATTAACTCTTGTGGCTCCATCGTATGATGCTGAGAACAGTGTAGAAAATCCTGCTAACTTAAAAAGTCATTCACACTATTTACATCAAGATACTGCCATGTTGCTGAGTGCTATTGAGGAAATTGATCCTCAGGGCAGGCATGGTATTCAAAAAGTTACCTCCAGCGGCGCGTACCAGGTGCAATGGAAGGGGTATGCAGAGCGTATGCAAGAACATATGGCATTCAAAGCGCAATATCCTGGAGAGGCTAATATTGCACAAGCGGTTGCTGCCGATTTACGCAAGGAGCTGGCAGATAATTTGGTTGGGAGTCGGTTGCCGAATTCACGAGAAGATGCAAATGCTGCAATAGTAGAAAAGACCATGAAAATGCAGTTCGACACAGTTGATGAATTGGCTAAAAAGGGCCAAGAAAAAGCATGGCAAGATCAGGTAAATACCTATGATGCATTAAGTCATCAGTCGGGAATCTTTTTATCTAAAGAAAAACTTTCTGCTTTAACTGCAGAGGCCAATCTTACTAACCTGATCCAAACTGTAAATGGTTTGGCAAATAATCCGTCAAACATAAGTCCAGTGGCAAATTCACCTACAGCATCGCCTATAGATACATTTAATGAAACCATTCGCCGGTTACCCGTGGAAGCGTTGGACCGTGATGGGGATAGACGTTTAACGGAAGCAGATAAGGGGAAATTGGTCGAATATTTTGAGAAAAACCTTGGTCCTTACGAAGGTTGGCTTATGGCGGAGCATACGGTGGCGCAGTTGGTGACACATCAAGTGCGTTTTGATGGGCGGCAAGTGGGGACTGCGGAAGTGTTGAAGCAGAAGGTGGAGGCAGAGAAAATTAAAGCGCCTAGTGTGCAGACGAATAAAGTAATTCCGATTCAAGGGATGACACGCTACACAACCAGTGATGATGTTACGATGGATTTAGGTAAGGTTACGCTTTCGAACGGTAAAGAGTATACGATTGTGCTAGAGGGCCAAGCACAACTTCATCAAAAGGACAAAACCTTGTGGGTTCAGCCGCGCTCTGCGCTATTACGCGGTGCTGACGGTGATAAGCGCGTTGCTGTGGAAGGACTCGCTAATTTCTCTTTAGGTGCTGATTATAAGTATTGTGAGGAGCATAAGACATCCTCACATACACACACTCCGCATTTAAAGATGGATCAGTGGATTAAGCCACAAATTGAGCAAATAGAAACTAACATAGTAGACGCTTATCTTAAGCAAGAAGGCAAAAAACCCGTGCCCAATGCAGTTGCTGCGCAAGCAGTAAATATTGAAGTTACGGATAGAATAACACCCTCTTCGCTTCCGTTTTCTCCACCCGCGGCGCGTCGTGGGCCTGCTTCTGATACAACGCAGCTCATTTAAATGATGAATAGCTTAGGTATGAACACCCCCCCCGCGCAAACGCGCGTAGTCGTCGCCATGTCCGGCGGTGTAGATAGCTCGGCGGTGGCGGGGTTGTTGCAGGCGGAGGGGTATGAGGTGATTGGGGTGACGTTGCAGCTGTATGACCATGGTGCGGCGTTGGCGAAGAAGGGGGCGTGTTGTGCCGGGCAGGATATTCATGATGCGCGGCGGGTGGCGGAGCGGTTGGGTATTCCGCATTACATTCTGAATTATGAAAGCCGTTTCCGCGAAGAGGTGATGGAAGAGTTTGCCGACAGCTATCTGGCCGGTGAGACGCCGATTCCG
>CAZGVV010000109.1:0-2115 GCA_964529155.1 uncultured Rickettsiales bacterium | reverse complement strand
CGGGCCTCAGCGGCCATAGCCGGAAAAATCTCTCTGATACAGGAACTAATGGTGGGGGGTGAGGGATTTGAACCCCCGGCCAAGGCGTTATGAGCGCCCTGCTCTAACCGCTGAGCTAACCCCCCAGGACAGGCTTTAAAGATGGCTCTATTATTTAACCTATTTTACCTATCCTGTTCCTGATACCTAGCTCCGATACGCTTGTAAAGCCTGGACTTGCCTGATAGAGTTTGCTTATGCGCACCGCGACCATCGAACGTACGACCAAAGAAACCCGCATCACCGCCGAGATTAACCTCGACGGTACGGGTGTCTACAAGGTAGCCACGGGCCTGGGCTTCCTGGACCATATGCTGGAGCAATTATCCCGGCATAGCCTGATGGATTTAACCCTTTCGGCCAATGGCGACTTGCATATTGATGGCCACCATACCACCGAGGATAGCGGTATCGTCGTAGGTCAGGCGGTAGCCAAAGCGCTGGGTGACCGCCGCGGCATTGTGCGCTATGGGCATGCCTATATCCCGATGGACGAGACCTTGTCGCGCGTGTCGCTGGATATTTCCGGGCGGCCGTATTTGATCTGGAACGTCAATTTTACCCGGCCCAAGCTGGGGGAAATGGATACCGAGCTGTTCCGCGAATGGTTTCAGGCTTTCGCGTTTGCGGCGGGCATGACGCTGCATGTAGAAAATCTGTACGGTACCAACAGCCACCACATCATCGAATCCTGCTACAAAGGCCTGGCACGGGCGCTGCGCGCCGCAATCACTATTGACCCGCGCGCCAGTGCGGAAATTCCTTCCACCAAAGGCATGCTATAAGGGCGATTTATGTTTCAGCGTTTAAAAATCTACACTGTGCACACCAAGCCAAATACCCGTATGGAAGATGTGCCGCCGTACCTGGTGAAAGAGGGGGTTTCCTGGCCGGGGTTTTTCTGTGGATTCTTGTGGCTATTTTACCATCGCCTATGGTTGGTAGGGGCGTTAAATACCCTGTTTTTTGTCGGGGTAATGATGCTGTCATACTATGAATACCTTTCAGCGATAGCCAATGGTGCGCTTCAGTTGGGGCAGTGTGTGTTCATCGGCTTAGAAGGCAATAATTGGCTGCGCAGCGGCTTGGCGCGTCGGGGCTATATCACGGCGGGCGTGGTAACGGGAGAAAACCTCCTCTTGGCCCAGCGCCGGTATTTTGAGCAATACGCATTAGAAAAAGCGCCGCTTCGCACCACGTCCTAAATGACGCGCACCCTGGCTATTATCGATTACGGTTCCGGCAATCTGCGCTCCGTTGCCAAAGCGTTCGAGCGCATGGCAGCGCCGGATGACCGCATCCTGGTCAGCCATCATCCTGCGGATTTGAACGATGCAACGCATATTGTGCTGCCCGGTGTCGGTGCGTTTGCTGATTGCATGACGGGGCTTGCGGCATGCAGTGGCATGCGTGGCGCGCTGGAAAAACAGGTGTTGGAAGCTAAAAAACCGTTTCTTGGCATTTGTGTGGGCATGCAATTATTGTTTACGCAAGGCCATGAACACGGCGTGCATGACGGCCTCAACTGGATTCCCGGCCAGGTGGTGGCGCTGGCTCCCGCGAATCCTGCGCTTAAAGTGCCGCATATGGGGTGGAACGAGCTATCCATCCGCATGCCGCACCCGCTTTTGGCAGGTGTACACACCGGTGACCACGCCTATTTCGTGCACAGCTATCACGCGGTATGCGACCATGCACAAGACATCGTGGCGACCACGGATTACGGCGGCGCAGTTACAGCAGTGGTAGCGCGGGGAAATATCATGGGCACGCAATTTCACCCGGAGAAAAGTCAGAAAGCCGGGCTTCAGCTGCTGGAGAATTTTTTAGCGCTTCGTGCGTGATGAGCGATTTACAAGCGTATCCTTTTCGCCGTATTATTTTTATCACCTCACCCTTTGTTGCTGGGCCACATGACCGCACGCGTTGAACGTATCAATGAATTTCACCATTCCGATCTGTCGGATTTGGTGCAGGCCACCGAAGATGCGATCCGTGAAGGGATCGGGTTTAATTGGGTGTTGCCGCCGGGGCGGGACATATTAGAAACCTATTGGAAAGGCGTACTGGTCGTGC
>CAZGVV010000108.1:0-2315 GCA_964529155.1 uncultured Rickettsiales bacterium | reverse complement strand
CGTTGTTGTCGCTGGTGAGTAATAAATAATCAAAAATCTGGTCAGCGGCAGGGGTAGGGGGCACCTGATCGCGGAAGTCACCGCGCACCACACTGCCTTTCATGCCGGAAATTTCTTTACGATATGCGCCAACGATCCAATGTTTCCATTGGGCATCAATATCCTGGGCAGTCAAACGTGTTGCATCAGCCTGTTCCACCACGGCATCCAGTTCCGCAGGGTCCATCATCCGCATGCGCTCTGCAAACGGAATACGGCGCGATAATGCCAAATATGGCTCGCCATCGGCTTTTGCTACGATCAGAGAGACACTTTCATCACCCTCTTGCGACAGCACGAAAGACGTCATGCGTTCTTCGCCGAATTGATAAGTATTTACGGCCGATACTTTCAAGCGGCGGCCGGACAGCAAGGTCTGCGGCACATAACCAAAAGTAAGCGCACTGCCTTCCTGAAGGCGGGTAAGGTCTGGTTTGCCTGCGGTGGCAGGCTTCTTCACTGGTTTCCAAAAATCACTGATGACGTCGAGCATGGTGGACTCCCTATTATTTTTTCATCAACTTACTTTGTTCGCGTTGCCATTCGCGTTGCTTGATCACATCGCGTTTTTCGTAGTCTTTACGGCCTGTAGCCAGGCCCAGCTTCACTTTGGCTAAGCCACGGCTATTAAAATACAGCGATAACGGAACAAGGGTCACACCTTTGTTCTTTAGGCGGCCAATTAACTTCTTGATTTGACGTGCTTGCAGTAGCAATTTCCTTGGCCTGCGCGGCTCATGGTTGTAGCGGTTCCCGGCATTGTATTCGTAAATCGTCGCGTTCACCAACCAAAGCTCCCCTTTTTTTTCTACCGCATGCGCATCCACGATCGTGGCGCGGCCTGCACGCAGCGATTTTACCTCCGTGCCTGTCAACACCATCCCAGCTTCAATCTCCTCTTCGATGGAGTAGTTGAACCGGGCTTTGCGGTTGACCGCAATCGTTTTGGAGGGCTGCTCGCTGGTCATGGCATGCGTCCCCTGTTGGGGAGCTCACTTAAGACGAAAATGGTTACGATAGCAAGCGTAAATTAACTAAAACTTCACGAATGCGCATCTGGCTTTCCTCCGTTGGCGCTGAGAGCGGCAAACGCAGCTCAGGCGTACATTTTCCCAGCAGTGAAACCGCGAATTTCACCGGTCCGGGGTTGGTTTCGCAGAACATGATATCGTGTAAATTTACTAATTCATCGTGCAGTTTCAGGGCAGTAGCATAATCCCCTTTCATGCAGGCACGCTGAATTTCTGCGCAGCGTTTGGGAGCCACGTTGGAGCTTACCGAAATAACACCTAACCCGCCGGAAGCATTAAACGCCACCGCCGTCATGTCTTCACCCGATAATTGCGCGAAGGACTGGCCATGCAACAGGTTACGGAGCAGATAAGGCCGCGCCAAATCACCGCTGGCGTCTTTTATGCCTACAATATTAGGAAGTGTCGCCAAACGGGCGATGGATGCATCCGACATATTCACGGCCGTGCGGCCCGGTACATTATACAAAATGATCGGCAATTCTACTGCATCGTGAATTGCTTTGAAATGTCGCCACATGCCCTCAGGCGTCGGCTTGTTATAATAGGGTGCCACCACCAGTGCCCCGTCCGCGCCGGCTTCTTTGGCATAGGCGGTAAGCATGATGGCTTCATCGGTGGAATTAGAACCCGTACCGGCCAGCACCGACACCCGGCCACGCGCCACTTCCACACATAGCTTAATTACCCGCTTGTGCTCATCATAAGACAGCGTAGGCGATTCCCCGGTGGTTCCACACGGCGCAAGCCCATGAACACCCTCATTAATCTGCCACTCCACCAAATCCTGAAACGCACGCTCATCCACCTTCCCATCGCGGAAGGGGGTGATAAGGGCGGTGATGAGGCCGTTAAATTTCACTGTCATGCAGGAATATTACTCTGTAACGGCTTTACGGCAAGGAAATTGTAAAGCAATCACAAGCCAATAATTGGTCTATAGCAATAATTAATATATTGAAATATTGTGCTGAATATAGTACAAGGATTTACATCATATTAAATAACAAGGAGATATACATTATGTTTGAAGATCGTAATTTTATACGTAATTTTGACTCTGGTGAATCCGCTAAAGTTACTATTCAATTTGAAGATTACGGAGCTATTCCTCATATTCTTGTCAAATATAGTGCAGCAAATGCACGGGGAAAATTAAGCCATACAAATACCTCATCCCAATTAGATGGCCTTAAAGAGCAAATTTATACTGCTTTTGAAGAAGCAGGGTTTTCTCAAGCAAAC
>CAZGVV010000107.1:0-2444 GCA_964529155.1 uncultured Rickettsiales bacterium | reverse complement strand
GAAAGAGGCATCGGGGATTCCACCGGCAATATAGAATTCGATTTCACTGGCCACAACAGCGCGGAAGCCAAGCGCATGCAGCGCCTGCTCCGCCTGTTTTGCACGCTCTAGCCAATTAGGCGGCGTTGGATTCAATCCATTCTACCAGTTTGGTCTTTGGCAATGCGCCTACTTTTGTGGCCACTTGCTTCCCGTCTTTGAACAGAATCATGGTTGGAATACCGCGCACACCGTATTTTTGGGGGGTTTCCGGATTTTGATCAATATTGATTTTAGCGATGGTGAGTTTACCGCCCATTTCATTGGCAATATCGTCCAGAATCGGGCCGATCTGACGGCATGGGCCGCACCATTCCGCCCAGAAATCTACCAACACAGCACCGCTGGCCTTCAGGACTTTTTGATCAAATTCGCTATCGCTAACATGTAAAGCAGACATAATTCCTCCTCAGGTGATTCATTATATGTAAGAACCAACCGTTGCTTCGTCAAGCACAAGCGGCATTAAATGGGGCACAGCCGTCCATAAAAGTGCGCAATGCACTTTGCGCCCGGGATAAATCTCCGCAATCAATGCCTGATATGCTGCCATCTGGTGAATGTATGTGCGGGGAACAGCGCTGAGCGTAGCGGGAGGATCAGCATGGGTTTTGTAATCAAGAATCCACACGGCATCCGGGGTGATGCTTAAGCGATCAATTTGTCCAGCAATGACAATGTCTTCATTCCCCACACGTACTTGCCCAGCCACCGGCACTTCAGAAAGTGAATTTTCAGCGAAATAAGGAGAGAAATCCGGGTGACGAAGAATAGCCAGCGCCTCTTGCGCCATGCCGCGCTGTTGCTCTGATGTAAAATCATTCGCCTGTCGAGATAAGTATGCCGATGCTGCAGCATCACGTTTTGCATCAGGCACGGAAGGCAGGTGTTGAAGCAAGCGATGAATAAGCGTACCACGACGGAAATGAGCTGCCATGAGAGGCGACACAGCTTGTGTGGCATCTTCACGGGAACGAGAGGGCGTGAGTGGCTTGGTAATAGCCGGTTCTATCGGCGGATCACCACGAAGCATTTCAGGAAATGGAGAAATGTCTTGTTCTATCGATGCGCTTTTAGGCGAAATTACATTTTTTTGATTGTTTTCCAGCCGCAAACCTAATCCTATCGGTGTCTCAATCCTATGTGCAATGGGCAATAATGCGGCATGTATTTCTGCATACCAGCTTTCAGCAGAGATACCGCGCTCTCCTTCTATCCCACATACATAAAGGCGGTCAGCGGCACGCGTCATGGCCACATACAGTAATCGCCGGTATTCTTGCATATGCGCAATACGGCGTTGCTCACGTAATGTCATGGCTATAGGGGCCTGTGAGCCGGAAGCCCATAAGGGTAATGCCCCTCCTTCGGCTTCATGCCACAGCACACGCTCTTTATTAAGTACAGGAAGTGATTGCGTATCAGGAAGAATAACGATCGGAGCCTGCAAACCTTTTGCGCCATGCACCGTCATGATGCGCACACCGCCGCTGCTGGCGTCCATGTCTTGTTTTACTTCAGTAGCGCCTGATGCTAACCAGCGCAGAAAGCCTTGCAGGGATTGGGTGTTAAGTGCTTCAAAAGCAAGTGCCTGGGCTAAAAATTCGTCAATTGCATCTTCTTGCTCCGTACCAAGACGCCCTGTAAGGCGGGCACGCCCTTGCCACTCTTCCAATGCACAGGAAAACAACTCATAAGGGGCAAGAAAATCGGCGCGAGCGAGTAAAGCGCTTAACATTTCATAGGCGAAAGAAAAAGTTGGATTTTCGCCGTTAAATGCGGAAAGACGCGCCCACAGCGACTGCGCTCCTCGACCATGGGCAAGCGTGAATAATTGTTCTTCATCAATGCCGCAAAGCGGACTTTTCAATAAGCACGCTAAGTTTAGGTCATCTTCCGGCAACAACAAAAATTCTCCCAGCGCTATTAAATCCTGGGCAGCGATATTTTCTGATAAAGTCATGCGGTCAATACCGGCTACCGGCACGCCGCGTCGTTTTAAATTACGGATGAGCGGCAGCATCATGCCTCCCCGCCGTTGCACCAGAAGCATAATATCACCGGGGATTATCGGGCGATCAGCGGAAGCAAGCATTTCACCATTTTTCAACCAGCCGGCAATGGTATCTGCGATGTGTTCCGCCAAAGCAGATCCCGCACTCTGATCTTCCGTGCCACGGACCAGCGGCCAGCATTCCACAGTACCGCCCGCGTCTTCGCGCGTGAGAACATGGAGCGTTGCATCTGTCTTAGAAAATACGGCATCCACGGCTTGCAAAACGGATGCGGTGGAGCGAAATGATTCAGGTAGTGTGACTTCTGCCCACGATGCACCAGCGGCTTGCACGGCATTGGCGTAATCATATTGCGTCCGTGAAAATAGGGCTGGGGCTGCGCCCTGAAAA
>CAZGVV010000106.1:0-2505 GCA_964529155.1 uncultured Rickettsiales bacterium | reverse complement strand
CGGGGCGCCCTGCCTGCGAGATAATCTGCGCTTCTTGCTCATGGTAACGGGCGTTTAGTACCTGGTGCGGAATATTCGCCTGCTTCAGCCGTGTCGCCAAATATTCAGATTTTTCAATACTTACCGTACCCACCAGCACGGGCTGACGGCGACTGTGGCATTCTTTGATAAGCTCAATAACCGCATTATATTTTTCTGCCGCGGTGCGGTAAATTTCATCGTCATGATCAATACGCGAAACACGCATATGCGTAGGAATTTCGACGGTTTCCAGCTTATAAATATCGCGGAATTCTCCGGCTTCAGTCAATGCCGTACCGGTCATCCCGGCCAGTTTGGGGTAGAGGCGGAAATAATTTTGGAAGGTAATAGACGCGAGCGTTTGATTTTCGTTTTGAATATCTACTTTTTCTTTTGCTTCCAGTGCTTGATGTAATCCGTCGGAATAGCGGCGGCCTTCCATCATCCGACCAGTAAACTCGTCAATAATAATAACTTTTCCGTCTTTCACAATGTAATCGACGTCGCGCGTGAACATTTTGTGCGCTCGCAGCGCCTGATTCACGTGATGAACAAGCGACACACTTTCCAAATCATACAAAGAGGCGCCTTCAGGCAGCAGTCCCTCTGATTCAAGCACCTGCTCGATATGTTTAACACCACCCTCGGTCAATGTGACTGAGCGCTGTTTTTCATCTTTTTCATAATCTGCATCGGACAGGCGCGGGATAAGCAAATCGACTTTATGATAGAGATCAGAATTGTCTTCGGTCGGGCCGGAAATGATGAGTGGCGTACGCGCTTCGTCAATTAAAATGGAGTCCACTTCATCTACAATCGCGTAATTAAACGTGCGATGCACCATGGAATCGCGGCTGTATTTCATGTTATCACGCAAATAATCGAACCCGAGCTCGTTATTCGTAGCGTAGGTAATATCGCAATTATACGATACGCGGCGCTCTTCGTCATCCTGGCCGTGAGCAATGATACCTACGGTTAGCCCTAAGAAACGATACAACTTACCCATCCACTCCGCATCGCGGGTAGCCAAGTAATCGTTTACCGTCACAACATGCACGCCTTTGCCAGACAGGGCATTCAAATAGGCCGGAAGGGTACATACCAAGGTCTTTCCTTCGCCGGTACGCATTTCGGAGATCATGCCTTTATGAAGCACCATGCCCCCAACCAGCTGCACATCAAAATGCCGCATACCAAGCACGCGGCGACTGGCTTCGCGCACAGTGGCAAATGCCTCAGGTAATAGCGAATCCAAGGTTTCTCCGGCACTAAGCCGCTCGCGGAACCATACGGTTCGACCCGCTAATTCTTCGTCCGATAACCGGGCAACGCTTTCCTCAAGCGCATTGATACGCGCAACATTCGGCTGCAACGATTTGATAAACCGCTCATTGGCGGTGCCGAACATTTTGCGGGCGAGCGCATTAAACATGGAAATTCCTACAGGCGTGAGTAAACCGAGAAGAGATAAGCGCTTGCAGGAGGGATGTCAAATTGTGAATTTGCGACCTATTGCCAAGAAGGGACTAATATGCCATAAGCCAATCAGTTTCATCCGTTTTCTGGAGTGTTTTCCATGTTTCGTTTTCTTTGCCTTCTATTGTCATCTACCATCCTGTCTGGCGCGGCTTTGGCAGAAACTCCTGCACCTAAGCCTGCAGACGGTGATAGCATGAGTGCTGCGCCAGATGCATCCACCGATGCAAAAAACGCAACGCCTAAAGCTAAATCGGAGGCTCGCCAAAAAGACTATACAATTCTTAAGCTTAATGGCGAAGACATCAAAGAATCAGAAGCCGAAGAGTTATGGAAAACCCTGTTTCCCGGCAGCAACCCTCCAGACTTTTCCACATTTGATGAATCTATTCGTCAAAATGTATTACGCGGTATTGTTAGCGAGCGATTGATTTATCAGGAAGCCCTGAAAGAAGGATTTGAGAAAAGCCCAGAAGTGCAAAAACGCCTGGAAAGCCTGAAAAAACAACTTATCATGCAAGCGTTCATGGAAAATAAATCCAAATCACTTGTTTCCGATGAGCAATTAAAAAAACGCTATTCAGAAAAAGTTTCCGCCATGAAAAATGAAGAAGAAGTGCGCGCCCGGCACATTCTTGTTCCTGATGAGGCACAAGCAAAAGATATTGAAAAACAGCTTAAAAGTGGTGGTGATTTTGAAAAAATTGCGAAAGAAAAATCCCAGGACAAGGGCTCAAATGCACAAGGCGGTGATTTAGGTTATTTTACTAAGGATAAAATGATGCTAGAATTCGCAGCCGCTGCTTTTAAGTTAAAGCCAGGCGAAATTTCAGCGCCGGTAAAAACCACCTATGGCTGGCATATCATTAAACTAGAAGACCGCCGAAAAGTACGCACGCCTACATTTGAAGAAATGAAGGAAGAACTGCAAACCGAGCTTAGCAATAAAGTGGTGCAGGATTATGTTGAAGTCCTGCTGAAAAAAGCGGATTTAAAATACTACTC
>CAZGVV010000105.1:0-2756 GCA_964529155.1 uncultured Rickettsiales bacterium | reverse complement strand
CTGTAACGTTTGGTTTTATTAGGATCACGCTCGCGGGTAGACACAATCTCCCCTTGGGTAAGGAATGCATCTGACACCGACACTGCCTGGTCTAGGAGTCCTCCTGGATTATTGCGCAGATCCAGCACCAGCCCATGCACATCCCCGATTTCTTTTTTCTGGCGTTCGATTTCCGCGCGCATGGCGTCCGTGGTCGCTTCACTGAAGGAGGTTACGCGCACGTACATTTTGTCGCCCACCGTATGGCCGCGAATGGCTTTGATACGAATGGTGTCACGTGTGATGGAAAGCTCAACCGGTTCAGCCGTGTCTTCGCGAAGAATAGTCAGCTTTACCTTGGTTCCAACCGGTCCGCGCATTTTGTCCACCGCGTCGGAAAGCGACATGCCCATCACCGGCTGGTCGTCAATAAAGGTAATAAAATCACCGGCATGCACACCTGCTTTATAGGCTGGCGTGTCATCAATCGGGGAGACTACTTTCACCAAGCCGTTGTCCATGGTGACTTCAATGCCCAAACCACCGAATTCACCCTTGGTTTGCACCTGCATTTCGCCGAACTGCTTTTCGTTCATGTAGCTTGAATGCGGATCAAGCGACGACAGCATGCCGTTAATGGCGGCTTCAATCAGCTCATTGTCCTTTACCGGCTCAACATATTCCTGACGCACACGGTCAAACACGTCGCCGAATAATTTGAGCATTTCGTAGGTACTGGATTTATCCTCTGCATGCAGCGCAGGCGCGGCAAGCACGGCAACGATGGCGGTGGCAGTGATAAGACGAAGGGAGATAAAACGGCGCATGATATATGATTTTTCAGAAGTTAGGTGTGAAGCAATAAGCGCATTAATTTAAGCCTTTTATCCACGGCGCAGGATCAATGGGCTGGTTGTGTTCACGCAGCTCAACATATAATTCCGCACCAGTAGACGTTTCTCCCATAGCACCAATCGGCTCTCCTTCCAATAGAAACTGTCCGGGGGAAACCCGTATCACATCAAAACCCGCCAGCAATGTGTGATAATCGCCACTATGCCTTAAGATAACCATGTTGCCATAATGCAGAAACGGCCCGGTAAACACCACTTCGCCATCAAACGGCGCAACCACGGCGCCATGGCTTCCGGCCCGGAGTAAAATCCCCTTACTGGTTTCATTTTTACCCAGCGACTGGCCAAAACGTTGCACTACTTTCCCGGCGGCTGGCAACCGAAGCGCGCCTTTGGCAGTGGCAAACGCCCGGAGCTTTTGGCGTGAAGGCGGCGGGGTGGGCCGCTGGGTCTCCAATTTTTTCAATAGCCCTTCCAGGTCTTTGGCTTGATGCGATAATTCCACCACACGCTTGCGGGCTTTATCCTGCTCCTGGGTAAGTTGCGCATCCAGGGCACGGCGCTGGGTAAACTGCGCTTCCATTTCCGCCCGCTGGCTTTTGAGCGCAGTCTGGGCGTCTTGCATCTGGGCTTTGGTGCGCTCCACCTTGGCGGTAAATTCTTCCAGTTGCCGCATTTGCGCGACAATGTCTTTGCTTTCGGCACGAATGGAATCAGACAGTGTAGCCAGAATGCGCGCCGCCACCAGCGTGTCTCCCACATCACCGGGCATCATCAGCGCCGCTTCCGGCGGGGTCTGACTTAAGCGAATGGCGGCGGCCAGCATGGCGGCGATTTGTGCGCTATGCTCTTCCAGCGCAACTTTGCGCTGCTTCCGTTCACGGGTGAGAACCGTGAGTTTTTCTTCGGCATCATTGAGTTTGGCTTCGCTTTTCTGTACTTCTGCCGCCAGGGAAATCAGAGCGGCGCGTGATTGTTTCAGCTCATTAGCCAATGCATTTTTTTGTTTGGAAAGTTGTTCGGCGCGGGCTTTTTCCTGCTCAAGATTTTTTTGTGTCTGCTCCAGCTTTGCAGCCGCCGACGGCTCGGCATGGGCAGGAAACGCGCCGGTCAGTACCAGGGCTAACGCCCATTTACGCATGAATGACGCCTTCCAATAACGAGGTTCCGGTCATGACCGCAGGTTTTTTTAATTCCAACAGATCGAGCACCGTCGGCGCAATATCCGCCAGACGCCCTTCCCGCAATCGCGCCTGCTGGTGTTGATAGCGCTCCGCCACAACAACAGCAGGAACCACATTCAGCGTGTGGGCGGTATGCGGTTGATCGGTTCCGTGGTCAAACATGGATTCGGCATTGCCGTGATCGGCGGTGATGAGCAACGCGCCGCCTGCGGCTTTGGTGGCTTCCCATAGACGCCCCAGGCAGGCATCCACGGTTTCTACGGCGGTAATGGTCGCCGCCAGATTACCGGTGTGTCCAACCATATCGGTATTGGCATAATTCACAGCGATGAAATCAAATTTTTCTTTGGCAATGGCACCCACCAGCGCATCGGTCAATTCCACCGCCGACATTTCCGGCTGTAGATCATAGGTCGCCACGTTGGGTGAAGGAATAAGAATACGCGATTCGCCGGGGAATTCCTCTTCGCGCCCACCGTTAAAGAAAAACGTGACATGCGCGTATTTTTCCGTCTCGGCAATACGTAGCTGGGTGAGGCCTGCTTTGGAGACGAGTTCACCAATGCTCTCATGCAGCGATTCCGGCGGAAATAGCACGGTGATATAAGGCACCAGTGCGGTGGAATATTCCACCATACCGGCAGCTGCGGCGAAAGAGATGGTCCGCGCCCGCGTGAAGCCATCAAATTTCGGCATGAGCAACGCCGATAGCAGCTGACGGGCGCGGTCAGCGCGGAAC
>CAZGVV010000104.1:0-3026 GCA_964529155.1 uncultured Rickettsiales bacterium | reverse complement strand
TGCATATGAAATAAGGTGCCCATTGGAACATAAAAGCGATAGGGATCCAAAATCCCTTATGGCGAAGGCAGAAGAAGTGATTAAAGGCATGGCGTTTACGCCTTCAGTCTCTGAAAAATTTAAAAATAATGGAAAAGCGCATAATAAATCTCTTGATTTAAGAGAAGTACTTAGAGAATTTGTTGCCCCTCGGATATTGAATGAGGCTATCGAAGCCATGGAACACAATTTTCCACAATTAAAAAAAGGGCGGCAACAGAGCTAGGTTAAAGGGTTGATCGTCTTGCCTCTGGTGGTAATTTCCCCTTCAAGCGCCAGACATAAGAGATAATTTCCGCCACCGCTTGGTAATGGGTGATGGGGATTTCTTCGTCCACCTCCACCGCGTCATACAGCGCGCGGGCAAGCGGCGGATTTTCCACGATGGCTACGTCATTTTCTTTGGCAATTTTACGTAGCACCAGCGCTAAATTATCCACCGCCTTGGCCACCACCTTTGGCGCGCCCATTTTCCCGGTTTCATATTTCAGCGCCACCGCAAAGTGGGTCGGGTTGGTGATGACCACATCCGCGCCCGGCACCGCCGCCATCATGCGCTTGCGCGAGCGTTCCATGCGGATTTGTTTCAAGCGTCGTTTTACGTGTGGGTCGCCTTCCGATTGCCGGTATTCCTCTTTCAATTCCTGCCGCGACATACGCAGGGATTTGGTAAACGCGAAACGTTGATACATCAAATCCACCAGCGCGATAAAAAACATCGCCACACACACGCCCAGCATCAAGCGCACCGAAAGCTTAAGCAGGAACATGAGCAGCGCCACCGTGTCACTGCCGGTCAGTTGGTGAATGTGGCCGAATTGATTGCTCACCGAATAATACGCCACTGAGCCGACCACGGTAATCTTGGCGATGCCTTTCAGAAACTCGACCAGGGACTTCATGGAAAACATGCGCTCCAGCCCCTTCATGGGCGAGATTTTATTCCATTTGGGCATGATGGGCTCCGCTGACAGCACCACCCCGTTTTGCCCCAGCGCCGCGGCGATTGCCACCACGCAGGCCAAGAGCAACGGCCCGATAATCAACGTCATGGCACTCAGCGCCAAGGCTTGCAGCATATGGCCGATACTGTCTTTATCCATAGGCATATCGGCGGCGCTGGCAAGAAATGGCTTCAGCAGTGTAAGCGTTCGCCTGCACATATCCGGCATCATCCAGGCAATGGTGATGGCCAGCACAAACAAGATCAGAAAATTGCCGATTTCACGGGAATAGGGCACTTGCCCGCGTTTCATGGCCTCTTCAAGGCGTTTTTGTGACGGTTGTTCGGTTTTTTGGTCTTTGTCCTCGCCGCCCTCAGCCATGGCTAGCCTTTCGCATCGCTATGAAAGCGCTTTAGCGCGTGGTGCATTAGTGGTAACATTAACACGCCGGTAACACCGATCACAATAAAACAACTAAACAAGGCATAGAGTGAGGCAAACACTTTGCCGACAGTGCTATGAACCGGGTCCACCGGACCCATGCCGCCCAAAATCATCGACGCATTCAGAAGGGCATCGATCCAGGGTAATTTTTCGGTATAATGATACCCCAGCACGCCTCCCGCAAGCGAGATGCTGATGATGCATGCCGCCACCATCCCAAGCCGTGCATAGTGGCGCGCGTGACTCACCGGAATCGGGCGGCGGCGAGCCATGATTACCTCTGCGTGGTAGCGCGGTACGCCCGCTGATATTGGTCATATTGCCGCTGTTGGTCGGCCTGTTGCTCCTGCTGTTTCAGCAACGCTGCGGAATGCTCAATTTTCACACAATTTTCAAATTCTGCGGTTCCCGCCTTATACCCCTGATTCGTGCAGGCCGCCGACGCCGCATAATCACGTTTAGGACTCATGGAGCACGCGGCGAGGATGATAAACGATGAAAAAATAAGGCTTGAGAGAATGATTTTGGTCATAAGGCTTTTTCCTTTGTGATAATGCGTCACCATACGCCAAGTCACACTACGTGTCATTGCTGAACTTGCTGCTAACCCGCGCCAAAGCTCCGCACCAGGCTTCCGCATACCAGGTACCAGCCGTCTACCATCACGAAGAAGATCAATTTAAACGGCAGTGCGATGGTGGCTGGCGGTAGCATCATCATGCCCATCGCCATCAGGATGGACGCTACCAACATATCGATAATAATAAACGGTACAAAAATCAAAAAGCCGATCTCAAAGGCGCGTTTTAATTCGCTAATCATAAAGGCGGGCATCAGCACGCGCCATGGGGTGTCTTCGGCTTTGTCCACTTTCAAATGCGCCAAATCCAAAAACAAATTTAAATCCTTGTCCCGCACGTGTCGGAGCATAAATCCATGAAACGGCGCAGAGGTGCGCTCCAGCGCTTGCATTTCGGTGATTTTTTCATTCATCAACGGCTGAATGCCGTCATGCCACGCCTGTTCAAACGTCGGCTGCATAACAAACATGGTGAGAAATAACGACAGCGAAATAATCACCTGGTTGGGCGGCGTTGTCTGCAAACCGATGGCGCTGCGCACAAATGCCAGCACCACTACGATGCGCGTAAAGCTCGTCACCATCACCAAAATGGAAGGCGCCAGCGAGATGATGGTAATCAGCGCGACCAGTTGAATCATTCGCCCCGCACTGGTGCCGGAAGCGCTTTTGCCAAGGTCGATATTCACCGACTGCGCCATTGCATCCGCCGCAAAAAATGAGGAAGCTAGCAATGCTAAAATTATTAGTAATTTCAATACTCTATATTTCATACTTCATCTTTTGCATGAATGTTTTTTTCAACCACTTGCGCCGTATCGCCACTTAGCAATAACACATGCTCTACGTTATCACGCCGTACTAATACCAGGCGTTGACGCGGACTTAAATAGCGCATTTCAACTACCTTCAACCGCGCATTATCACCGCGCGCAATACCGGGTAATGTTAACTTGTCACCCCACTTGCGCAGCGCCAATGCGCACATGCCGATAAGTCCTATGATGAAAACAAAGGAA
>CAZGVV010000103.1:0-3088 GCA_964529155.1 uncultured Rickettsiales bacterium | reverse complement strand
CGTGTTGCAATATAACGGCACGGTGCGCGATGTGTCGGGCGGCGAAGCGCACACCACCAATAACCGCATGGAATTGATGGGCGCGATAGCTGCACTGGAAGCACTGAAAGAGCCGTGCGCAGTGGAGTTATATACGGACAGCAATTATGTCCGAAATGGCATCCTGACCTGGATTGCGCAGTGGAAAGCCCGCGGGTGGAAAACGGCGGATAAAAAGCCGGTAAAAAACCAGGATTTATGGGAGCGCCTGTCGCTGGCAGCCGAACGGCATCACGTTAATTGGCACTGGGTAAAGGGCCATAACGGCGATGAGTTTAATGAGCGCGCCGACCAATTGGCCTGCGCGGCAGCGAAGCAAGCAAAGCGATAATTTTTTCTTCGGCTTTTGAGTGTGGAAGCGCGTGTAATTCTTCCCACGTAAACCAGCCTTCGCCACTCGGCTTCGGCTCAGCAAACCGGGCTAAAAATACCTCGGCTTCCAGGGTGAAATGGCTGTAAACTTGAGTAATATTTCCTAACTTTGTCATCCCCGGCCTGCGCCGCAATGACGGTTCTTCCTCGATAAACCGATACATCCCACGCAAAAACGGGCCTTCGCGCCGCTCGGCAAAAAATTTTCCTTCGGCGTTTTGCACTACGGTGATGTGTTTTTTTCGCACGGGCGTTTGCTTGGCTTGTTTTGGCGCAGGATATAATTCCGGCGCGGTTTTCCCTTCGCAGATGCTATTGGCGGGACACTCAGCGCATTTGGGTGCGCGCTTGGTACAAATCATAGCACCGATGTCCATCATCGCCTGGTTGTAATCAAACGGATTCGCCACATCGAGCAAGGTGTCTGCATGCTGCCACAAGATTTCAGGCGCAGGATTCTCCAAGGCGAAAATACGGCAGAGCACGCGCTTTACATTCGCCTCCATCACCGCCACCGGCAGCCGGAAGGCAAAGGCCGCCACGGCATGCGCGGTGTTGCGGCCAATGCCGGGAAGCGCCATAAGCGCGTCTACCGATGGCGGGAGCTGGCCGCCACATGCGATAGCGGCGGCATGAAGGTTGGCTGCGCGGTTATAATACCCAAGCCCCTGCCACGCCTTTAGCACCGACTCACGCGGGGCGCTTGCTAGAGCCGCAAGCGATGGAAATTGCTGTAAAAAAGGAAAATAATAACGCGCCAGAACCGTTGACACCTGCGTTTGCTGAAGCATAATCTCGCTGAGGTAAATCGCGTAAGGATCGCCGGTATTACGCCAGGGCAGGTCATGACGACCATGGGCGGCATACCACGCGTGCAGTGCAGCATGAAATTCCGCTGGCTCGCGCACACTCAAGGTTGTATGGTGATTGACCATGAAAAATACTACATCACAGATTCCCGAAAAAGCCAACGGCGCGACGCGTAGCTTTTCGGTAACCACAGGCCCCTTGCCTGCTTCCCGCAAAATCCATGTAAACGGCGTTGCCATGCGCGAAATCGCGCTCAGCGGCGGTGAGCCTTCCCTTACCGTGTATGATACCTCCGGCCCTTACACGGATGCGGCAGCGCAGATTGATATTTACAAGGGCCTCCCCAAGCTGCGCGACAGCTGGATTCGCGCGCGCGGCGACGTGGAGGAATATGACGGACGCGATATTAAGCCAGAAGATAACGGCATCAAAGGCCAGGGCGCGCCGGTGGAAGCATTTCCGCAAGTGAATCTGCGGCCTCTGCGCGCGTTGCCGGGTAAAGCGGTGACGCAATTGGCCTATGCCCGTGCCGGCATTGTGACGAAGGAAATGGAATACATTGCCATCCGTGAAAATGATGGAAGAATTGCGAACAGCGAGTTGCACGTTGCGGGCAAAAAACCTTACCAGCGCGGCGAAAGCTTTGGGGCGCGTATTCCTAAATTTATTACACCGGAATTTGTGCGCGATGAGATTGCGGCGGGGCGTGCCATTATTCCCGCCAATATCAACCACCCGGAAGCCGAGCCGATGATTATCGGGCGGAATTTTAAGGTGAAGATCAACGCCAATATCGGCAATTCGGCGGTGACGTCGTCGGTGGCGGAAGAAGTAGAAAAAATGGTCTGGGCCATGCGCTGGGGCGCCGATAACGTGATGGATTTGTCAACGGGCCGCAACATTCACAACATCCGCGAATGGATTATTCGCAACTCACCCGTGCCGATTGGCACCGTGCCGATTTATCAGGCGCTGGAAAAGGTGGACGGCATTGCCGAGGAACTCACCTGGGAAGTCTACCGCGATACGTTGATTGAACAATGCGAACAAGGCGTGGATTATTTCACCATTCATGCCGGCGTGCGCTTGCCGTTTATTCCGATGACCGCCAACCGCAAAACCGGCATCGTGTCACGCGGTGGCAGCATCATGGCCAAATGGTGCATGGCGCATCACAAGGACAGTTTCCTCTACACGCATTTCGAAGACATTTGCGAAATCATGCGCGCCTATGACGTGTCGTTTTCGCTGGGAGACGGCTTACGCCCCGGCAGCATCCATGACGCAAATGACGAAGCGCAATTCTCGGAACTGCGCACACTTGGCGAGTTGACCAAAGTGGCATGGACATATGACGCGCAGGTGATGATAGAAGGCCCCGGCCACGTGCCGATGCACCTCATCAAGGAAAATATGGAAGAGCAGCTCAAACATTGCCATGAAGCGCCATTTTATACGCTCGGGCCGCTCACCACGGATATTGCGCCGGGGTATGACCACATTACATCTGGCATCGGCGCGGCGATGATCGGCTGGTTTGGCACGGCCATGCTCTGCTACGTTACGCCGAAAGAACATTTGGGATTGCCCGACCGTGATGACGTAAAAACGGGCGTGATTACCTATAAAATCGCCGCCCACGCCGCTGATTTGGCCAAAGGCCACCCAACGGCGCATCTGCGGGATGACGCGTTGTCAAAAGCGCGGTTTGATTTCCGCTGGCAAGACCAGTTCAACTTGTCGCTGGACCCGGAAACCGCCAAGGAATTCCACGACGAAACCCTCCCCGCCGAAGGCGCAAAAGTGGCGCATTTCTGCTCGATGTGCGGCCCGCATTTCTGCTCGATGAAGATCACCCAGGAAGTGC
>CAZGVV010000102.1:0-3151 GCA_964529155.1 uncultured Rickettsiales bacterium | reverse complement strand
AATCGCCGAGAGGTGCTTTTTGGCCTCCACGTCCGTCTCATAAACCATGGCGAAATCCGCGTCCGGTTGCACCGAACCGTCTTTGGCCGGCAAGTCCCGGACATGGCCAAAACTGGCGAGGACTACATAGTCCTTACCCAAATATTTATTAATAGTCTTGGCCTTGGCAGGCGATTCGACGACGACGACATGCATGAGTAAGACCGGTGATGAGGTGGATGTGGCTTAGTGGTTAGTGGGAAAGCGAGCAATTGTAAATAGGGGAGCTTTACCCTTGATTTCAAGGAAAGGGCCGCTATGATGCGCGAAATTTATTAATATATCGTATATGACACAGCACACAGCACTCCACCCGGAACACCTCCGCTTAAACGCCAAAATGTGCCCGTTCGCCGGGTATGACATGCCCATTCAGTACGCGCTTGGGGTGATTAAAGAACATGAATGGACCCGCTCGCACGCCGGGTTGTTTGATGTGTCGCACATGGGCCAGGCGATCGTGAGCGGTGCGGGGGCAACGGAATTTTTCGGGCGGATCACCCCCTCCTCCTTCACCAAAACGCCGCACAGCCGCGCCAAATACACCGTGCTGACCAATGAACGCGGCGGCATCATTGATGACCTCATCATCACCCGCATGGACGACACCCGCTTTTTCGTGGTGTTCAACGCCGGCCGCAAAGACGTAGACATTGCGTGGATGAAAAAGAATCTGCCCGCAGGCGTCACCTTTGAATTGCTCGACAAAAACGCCCTGGTTGCCCTGCAAGGCCCCAAAGCCGAAAGCGCGCTGGCCAAGGAAATTCCTGACGCCAATCTGGCGGCACTGCCTTACATGACAATGAAAGAAGCCCGCTGGAAAAACACCCCCGTGTTCATCAGCCGCTTGGGCTACACCGGCGAAGACGGATTCGAAATCAGCGTTCCGGCCACGCAGGTGGCGGAGTTTTGGAATGCGCTCTTGAATAACACCGATGTCGAACCCATTGGCCTTGCCGCACGTGATAGCTTGCGTTTGGAAATGGGTTACCCGCTTTACGGGCATGATTTGAATGAAGACATCACGCCGGTGGAAGCAAGCTTATCGTGGGTGATGAGCAAGGGGCATGCGGGTTATGTCGGCGCGGAACATATTCCTGCAACGCCGGGCAAAAAACGCGTGGGCATCAAATTACTGGAAAGCGGCATCGCGCGCGAAGGCGCCGGCGTGTTCGCCGGAGGAAAACAGATCGGCGCGCTGACCAGCGGCGGATTTTCGCCTTCGCTTAAAGCGGCTATCGGGCAAGGCTATATCGAAAGCGCGTTTACGGCAGAAGGGACCTCCGTGGAAGTGGATGTGCGGGGCCGGAAAATTCCTGCGGTGGTGCATGCCCTTTCGTTCATGCCCGCTCAGACCAAATCGTCATCATTAAAATAAGGATTTTTTATGGCCAACGTTCCTGCCGAACTCACCTACACCGAACAACACGAATGGGTAAAACTGGACGGCGACATCGCCACCGTCGGCATCACGGATTATGCACAAGCTGCGCTCGGTGACCTGGTGTTCGTGGAACTGCCCGCCAAAGGCAAGCAGGTAAAAGCACACGATACGTTTGTGGTGGTAGAATCAGTCAAAGCCGCAAGCGAAGTTTATGCACCGCTGGCCGGTGAAGTAGTCGAAGTGAATGAAAATTTAAGCAAAACACCCGAGCTTATCAACACCGCGCCATATGGCGAAGGCTGGATTTGCAAGCTGCGCGTGACAGATAAAACCGAGCTGGCGAAATTGTTGCCTGCCGCAAAATATCAGGAGTTAATCGGCTAATGCGCTACCTTCCCCTCACCCCCAAAGACCGCGCCGATATGCTCGCCGCCATTGGCGTTAAATCTATTGATGCGTTGTATTCCTCCGTTCCCGCCAGCGCCAGCCATGCCGAGCGCATTGATCTTCCGCCACACCAGGGCGAGATGGAAGTGGAACGCGCACTTGGCCTCATGGCCGATAAAAATCACCCGGCGCCACGCGGCCCGTTTTTCTTAGGGGCTGGCTGCTATTACCACCACATCCCCGCCACGGTGGACCATCTGGTGCAGCGTTCGGAATTTCTGACCTCGTACACGCCCTACCAGCCGGAGATTTCGCAAGGCACGCTGATTGCGATTTTTGAATACCAGACGATGATCGCCAACCTGACCGGCATGGATATTGCCAACGCGTCAATGTATGACGGCGCAACCGCCACGGCGGAAGCCGCGCTGATGGCCAAGCGCGTAACGGGCCGGGCGAATATTCACATTCACGGCGCACTGCACCCGCAATACCGCGAAGTGATCGAAACCTATGTCCGCAATTACGAAGGCGTGGATATTCGTGATACCGCACCGGATGCCAATGCCGCCTGCGTGATCGTGCAAACACCGGATTTCTTCGGTGAGCCACAAGCACTGGATGCGCTGCGCAAACAATGCAGCGAAAGCGGCGCGCTGCTGGTGGTGGTGATTAATGAGATTCTGTCACTCGGCCTGCTACCCGCACCGGTGGAAGCCGACATCGTGGTTGGTGAAGCGCAGTCGATTGGCGTGCCGATGAGTTTTGGCGGCCCCCATCTCGGCTTCTTCGCCTGCCGCAAAGAATACCTCCGCCAAATGCCAGGCCGCCTGTGCGGTGAGACGGTGGACAAGGACGGACGGCGTTCCTATGTGCTGACGCTCAACACCCGCGAGCAACATATTCGCCGGGAAAAAGCGACCAGTAATATTTGCACTGCGCAAGCCTTGTTAGCCAATATCAGCGCCATGTATGCAGTTTACCATGGCCCCGAAGGCTTAAAGAAAATTGCAAAACGTACCAGCCTGTTAGCACAAACCCTGAGTAGTGAATTGGCCAGGATGGGCTTCATAAATCAAAATGATAATTATTTTGATAGTATTTATATTAAAACCGATAAAATTTCTGAAATAAAAAATACGGCAGAGAAAAATGAAATGAATTTTTATTATACTGCCGACGGGATCAGTATTTCATTAGATGAAACAACTACCCAAAGAGATGTACTGGATATTTTATATGTTTTTGCTTCGGTAACGGGGAGCGATACGGCTACAGCATCTTTTGATGCCGATAGTTTATTAGATCATATCCCTACATCTCTTACCCGTACTTCTGATT
>CAZGVV010000101.1:0-3291 GCA_964529155.1 uncultured Rickettsiales bacterium | reverse complement strand
ATTTAACATTATACGTAGGCGAAAAGAGTGTTTTCGAGAACCGGAGCGCAGCGTATAGGTGTACGTGAGCACCGGAAGCGAAGAAAATACGATTTGCAGCCATGTATAATGGTAAAGTGGAATAACTATACATTATAAAAAGCAGCTATGCCGCTGCAATTACTGTCCGTTGCAGAACACTGGCCCGCCAATGCACAAATTTCCACGCCAATACGCTGATACAGTTAAACAAGCGGGTATGCGGTTTTAACCCAACGGCTTTAAATAACATGGCGGCCATGCTGTCGACGTGACGCTTCCGGTACATCATATAGGTTCGTGCGGCAAGTATCCGGCTATATTGCGCGCGGTTATAAACCGCTCCGTCCTTAGTATTGGCAGCAAAATAAGCATAGGCCAACTCGTCATCACCACTTTCCGCCACACGGCCTATGGCTACACGCAAACGCCCCCACAGGCTGAGTTTTTCCTGTTTGCGGTAACGCTGCAGGATGTCATAAAACAACTTATAATGTCGCAATTCATCGGCGGCGATACGGGCAGCAACTACTTTGAGCACAGGCTCATCGCAATATTCTTTGATGGCGATATAATGGTTACTCGTCCCCATTTCCACAATGCAGCGAGCGATTAATTCACCCGAACGCGAACCGCGCACCGATGCGTCCACTTGCTTGGGAAGTTGTTGGTAACCTTCAGTAAACCGTTTGAAGCTGGCTTCAAAGTTGAATTCAGGGTCCGCCAGGCTCGCCCAGCGGCTGAGCGCCTGACCGTGCTGCGTTTCCTCTTTTCCCCATTGCTCGGCTAAGGTTTGAAATTCGGCGTCTCCGGCAAAAACTTCGCGCAAATAGCGCACGTATTCATGTGCGTTATATTCCACTAATGCCGCGGATTTAATGACAGAAACCAGCGCGGGATCAGCCTTTGCTGCGTCAAAATTCTGCCAGGGTATATCGTCAAGTGTCCAATGTGCCATGCGGAACATATTATAGTGGCTTACGCCTGAATGCAACGGTCGGTAGTTGCACTTAGGGATGAGCGACGATAAGCTAGCTGGTATGCGCATGCTATACCACACGCCGCTTTCGCCTTTCTGCAGGAAGATCAGGATGATGCTTAAGGAAAAAGCACTTGATTTTGAACTGGCGCAGGAAAATCCATGGGAAAAGAACCTGGCATTCTTTGCCCTGAACCCTGCCGGAGAAGTACCTGTTCTTACCGAAAAAAATGGCGATGTTATCTGCGGCAGCTATGCCATTGCCGAATATTTGGAAGACACCTACCCGACCATTCCTTTGCTCGGGCGCACACCAGTAGAACGGGCGGAAGTACGGCGGTTGACCGACTGGTTTGACCATAAATTTGATTATGAGGTCACGCAGAATATTTTATTTGAAAAAGTGTTCAAGCGACTGATGCAATATGGTCCACCAAATTCTTCAGCGATCCGCACGGGGAAAGAAAATATTTTTTATCACCTGGATTATATCGGCTATCTAACCAGCGAACGCTATTTTCTGGCAGGCGACCAACTGACATTAGCGGATCTAGCGGCGGCGGCGCATTTATGCGCACTGGATTATTTAGGTGACGTACCGTGGGATTATAATTTAGCTGCATCGCAGTGGTATGCACTCATGAAATCCCGCCCCTCGGTACGCTCCATTTTAAGTGACCGTATCCATGGTGTACGGCCCCCGGATTATTACGAAAATCCGGATTTTTAATCCGCTGCTTTTACCATTTGTGGATGGTGGGAAATGCTCTCCTGAAGCATATTATCGTCCGGAAAATCTGCAGAAATGCGTTTCAATAATTCCACTGGCGTATGCGCATTGCGGGCAAGTAAGCGGGCCATGTCGTTACATTCCACAGCACATTGCTGATATAATGCGCTAAGCCTCTGTGTATCAGCGCCATACTCAATATAAATGGGCTGCCATTTTATTGCCCATACGGAGAACACCGCACCTGCAATGACGCACGCTATAGTAGCGCCCCGAGCAATTGCATAGCTTGGTAATTGCGGCCAGAGGTCATCGATCGGAATAGATTTTCCAAAGACCATAAGCGCTATCCCGGCAGCGATAGAAAGCAACGGGAATAAAATGGTGATGATAACCGCGCAAACATATCCGTCCGGGCTTATAATAGGCTGAAGTGGTTTTTCAAATACTACCAACAGCAGAAATGCACAAAACGGCAGCAGGAAAAACAGCGCAAGCAATGCGGTGACATGGCTTTTGTTCCATGCTTCATGTGCTGCCGCGTTTTTTGCCAGATAGAGAAAATAACCACTGGGAGCAAGCATATAACTCATAAACACCATCATCCCGGCAACAGAGGCGATGTAATAAAAGATGGCTTTCATTGCGCGGTTTCACGCAACAAACGCGTGTCATAACCCAAGGCATGGGCCTTTTTATACAGCATGGCTTTTTGTTTTTTACTGGGGTGCGGGTTACGGGCCAGTATCCATAAATAACGGCCCGATGGCTCACCGACGATCGACCAGCTATAATCCATCGCGCGGTCCAGCACCCAGTAATCGCCGAAATAAAATGGGCCGAAAAACGACACTTTCAATTTCGCATTGCGTGATTGTTCCGCCACCTTGGCTTTTCCGATGGCTACTTTTTTAGGACCGGTGACGGTGTTTTCGTGGCAGGTGTTGATTACTTTTATGCGCGCATTTTCCATGGGCTCATATTTCGCGGTGACACCCTCACACCCCTCCTCAAATCCATTCTCATACCGCGCAATCTCATACCACACCCCGACATACCGATCCAACTGCACCGCCTTAGCCGGCTCCGGCACATGCGCATTCCCCACCGGCAGGGAGGAACAGGCGGATGTGAGGGCGAGGAGGGAGATGAGGGTAATGAGCTTGATGGGCATGGGGGGTCCTGTGACTGGGAGATGCTGGATGCTTTAGCTATAGGTGTTATATAGCAGCTGTTATGTAGAATGCATATGCTGAAATAGGCGCCACACCTAGCCTTAGTCATCTGTTTCGCAGAGTGCAGGACTTAATCTACTGCTGCCCTAATTGCGGACCATTTTTAGTCGCAGTAGTTAGACGAGCAGACAGCACGGTTGGCTGAGGAAAAGAAGGTACCGCTATTTTTTCTGGATCAAACAAGGAAAGCCTATCATTCATCTCCCCGTTTCTGGCTCTATCCGCAAGCATCTCATTTAGCAACGGCAATAATGTATCACTCAATTGTTTCACATTAAGGTCTTTGCAAGAAGCTGCGATGACATTAATAATTTTTTCTGCTTCATCTT
>CAZGVV010000100.1:0-3382 GCA_964529155.1 uncultured Rickettsiales bacterium | reverse complement strand
TCTCTACCTATCGATCAACTCTTGAATCAGAAATTATTATGTTAAATGACTATAGTTGTGAAAAAGCATCTGCTGCGCTTCACGAAATGGAATCCACTACAGATCGTGAATCTTTTACGTGTGTTGAACAACGCAAAAAAGCGGAACAGCACCTATTAAATGCTTATCAAGAAATTGGCGGTATTCTGATTGACGCTGCTCGAGCAAATAATTTTTCTGCGTCTATCAGAGCCAATATTGATTTATTAGTAACCTGCAATGCATCACTTGCCCAAATAGCTGAGGAAAAATTACAGTCCAGTTTGACTGAGCTTGTAAGTCATAGAGTTCATGCTACACGATAGAAATTATCAATACTCCACCGGAACCGGATCCAGTGCCCGCCATAAATACCAGGTGGATACGGTGCGCCAAGGCCGCCACGTATCCGCGATGACTAGGGCTTCTTGCGGGGTTAAGGGTTTGCCGTTGTTGTAATGTACGGACATGGCTTTCAATACGCCAAGATCGGCCACGGGAAAGATGTCCGGGCGGAGGTAGTGGAAAATCAGAAGCATTTCCGCCGTCCAGCGGCCAACGCCTTTGAGGGCTACGAGTTCTTTGATGAGCGCTTCATCATCGAGCTGCGGCCACTGGGCAACGCGGTTGGCTTGTGTATCGAAATGGGCAGAGATGGCTTCGAGGTAGCGAATTTTCTGGGGGGATAGGCCATAACTGCGTAATAGCTCGGGTTTAGAGGCTAAAAAGGCGGCGGGCGTAATTTCGCCTAGCCCCTCCATGATACGACGCCACACGCTATCGGCGGCTTTTACGGAGATTTGTTGACCAGCGATGGCGCGGGCTAAGGTGTAGAATGCATCGCCGCGCGTAGCTAAGGCTTCACCTTTGTAACGTGTGATTAGCGTGGCAAGTATAGGGTCGCGCTGGGAAAGTTCGCGTGTTGCTTTAGTCCAGAAATCGGGAGCGCTCATGTGCGCAGCATACCACCGAATTTTTGCGCAGCGTCAATTATGGCTTGCGAGGAAGCGCTAATTTCAGCATCTGATAAAGTGCGGTCCAATGCTTGCAGGGTGACGCTTACCGCAACGGATTTATGATCCTCGTCTAAACCTTTGCCACTATATACGTCAAATAAGCGTACGTGGGTTATAAGCTTATCGGCACCGGAGAGCGCTTTGATGATTTCACCGGCGGTTATTTTCTTCTCCACGGTGAATGCAAAATCGCGTGCTACGGCTTGGAAGTCGGATGCATGCAGAGGCGGGCGGGCTTTGCCTTTGGCGCGGGGAAGCGGGAGCGCATCTAGGACTACTTCAAACAACGCAACACGGCCTTCTAATTCATATTGCGCGGCAATGGCCGGATGCAGCTCACCAAAATGGCCAATCACGGTTTTACCTAATGTCAATGTGCCACTGCGGCCCGGGTGATACCATGGCATTTCGGCGCGGGTGATGGTGAGAGACTCGGTTTTCACACCCAATGTGGTGAGCAGGGAAAATACATCGGCTTTGGCGTCAAAGCCGTCAGCTTCACGGGCGATGGTTTGAAAATTTGCATCCATATAGGCATGTGTTTCTACCCCGCCAACACGAAGGCCGGCGGCGGCCATTTCCTGTGCGCCGGGTTTTGCACCGATAAAACGCGGGCCTACTTCGCATAAGGATAATATTTTTATGCCACGACGCTTGTTGCTGCTGGCAGCCGTGAGGATATTGGGTAAGAGCGACGGGCGCATGGCATCTAAATCCGTACTGATCGGATTTTTGAGCATTACGGGGTTAGCTGCGCCGAACTGAACGGCTTGCGCGCTCGGTAAAAAAGACCAGCTTACGACTTCCGTCATGCCACGTGTGGTGAGTACGCGTTTCGCCGCACGCACTTGTTTTTGCCGTGCGTCCAGCGGCTCATGGCCTTCCAAGGATGGCAAGGGAAGTGCAATGGATGGAATGTGTGCGTAGCCGTGAATGCGTAAAATTTCTTCCACCACATCTGCCTCGCCCTCTACATCCTGACGGAAGGAGGGCGGCGTGAGGGTGAATGTGTGACCGGAAGGGGTAACGCTGAAGCCTAAATTATGTAGAATAGCGATGATGGTTTCATTGGGAATGGTGACACCACCTAAGGATGCAAGACGTGCGGGAGAAAAAGAAATAGTGCGGGATGAAGCGGGCGCAGCACCAGCCACAACGGGCACGCTTATGGTACCACCACAAAGGTCTACAATCATTTGTGCGGCAAGTTTTCCGGCTGGTTCAGCAAAGGCCGGGTCTACGCCGCGCTCGAAACGATAACGGGCATCGGTTTGCAATTCTAACGTGCGGCCAGTTTGGGCGATATTGATGGGGTCAAATAATGCAACTTCTAACAAGACATCCGTGGTCTCTGACGACACACCGGTTTCTGCGCCGCCAATTACGCCACCAACACCCAGTACTGCGCGTGCATCGGCGATGACGGTCATGCCGGGGGTAAGTGCATAGGTTTTTCCGTTAAGGGCTGCTAATTGTTCCCCGGCGCGGGCACGGCGCGCGGTGATGGGGCCGGTAATTTTAGTGGCGTCAAACACGTGCAACGGCCGCCCAAAGCCATGGGTAAAATAATTGGTGATGTCCACCAAAACAGAAATGCTTTTCACGCCAATAGCGGCAAGCCTACGTTTGAGCCATTCCGGGCTTTCGCCGTTTTTTACGTCTTTGATGTAATAGCCAATGAAGAGCGGGCAGGTTTCCGGTGTTTCGGTGGTGACTTGAATGGGGGAAGAAAATCCGGCAGCAAGCGTTGGTATGGTGAGTGGTTTTAATTGACCAAGACCTGCTGCCGCCAGGTCGCGTGCAATGCCACGGACGCCCAGTGCATCGGCACGGTTGGGCGTGACGGCGATGTCGATAACCGGATCATCCGCACCGAGTGCTACGGCGGCAGGAGAGCCAGGGGGCGATGATGCAGGCAACTCAATGATGCCTTCACTTTCAGCGGCGAGCCCGAGTTCGGAAGCTGAGCATAACATACCATCGCTTTCTACCCCGCGAATCGCCGTTTTTTTGATGGTGAAATTACCGGCGGGAATAAAAACGCCTTCGCGCGCCAGCACGGTTTTAAGGCCGGCGCGGGCATTGGCAGCGCCACAGACAATTTGCCGGATGCGCGTACCGTCATTAACCTGGCAGATTTGTAGTTTTTGGGCGTTAGGGTGCGCTTCGGCGGAGACAATTTCCGCTACGATGAAATCACCCAGCGTGGCGGCGGGGTCTTCAATGGATTCCACTTCCAGCCCGATCGCAGTAAGGGTTTGACCGATGTGCGTAATGTCGGCGGTCGTGTCCAGATGATCTTTGAGCCAGGAGAGGGTGAATTTCATGTGCTTAAAATCCGTAATGCT
>CAZGVV010000099.1:0-3529 GCA_964529155.1 uncultured Rickettsiales bacterium | reverse complement strand
CCATTGACAAATCCCCCTATGCTGTCGTGCTGCTGGACGAAATTGAAAAAGCGCACCCCGATGTGTTCAATATCCTCTTGCAAGTGATGGATTACGGACGGCTGACCGACAGCAACGGCAAAACCGTGAACTTCCGCAATGCGATCATTATCATGACCAGCAATGCCGGTTCTGCGGACGCAGCCCGCGCACCTATCGGCTTCAATCGTGATGAACGTGAAGGCGAAGAGCGTGATGCAGTGAATCGTTTGTTCGCTCCTGAATTCCGTAATCGCCTGGATGCGATCATTCCATTCGATCACCTGACGCAGGACATTGTGTGCCAGGTGGTGGACAAATTCATCTCGCGCCTGGAAACGCAATTGGCGGATCGCAACGTTGCTATCAATCTGGATGACGCTGCACGCAAATGGCTGGGCGTTCGTGGTTATGACCGCGCACTAGGCGCTCGCCCGCTGTCTCGCTTAATTGCTGAAAAAATCAAACGTCCATTGGCCGATGAAGTGCTTTTCGGTAAATTAGCAAAAGGCGGCACGGTGTTGATTACCGTAGATGGTGATGAATTAGCGTTTAGCTATACCAAAGCCACCCCCAACTCAGCACGTAAAGATACGCTGGAGGCGGATGAAGAAGTAGTTGGATAATAGTGTGAATCCATAACGCGCGCTCAACCTCCCGAGATCAACAGGTTGAGCGCGCGTTCGCGCTTTAGCTAGATATGAAACCGCAGGCCCAGTTCTACATTGTCTGCATCCAAATCGCGGCCATGGATTTCGTTGCTGCCGGTGTAGCGGTAGCCGATAGACCAGTCGACACTTGGCATGCTGTCGCAGCGAAGCGTTAAACCCGCCAAACCTTGGTAAGCAAAAGCGGTACCGGATTCTCTGCCATCGCCATGCAGAGTCGCCGCACCTAAACCGCCACCAACATAAGGCACGATGCGCAGGCCGCTGGCAGACATTTTCATAAAGTCTGCATCATAGTACAAATTCCCCATGTACGTGAAATAATGGGAATTATCGAGGTCGTGATAGCCAAATTCAGCTTCCAAGCGGAAGTCACCGGCGTTGGAGAAAGTGTTCGGCCAGATGCGCGTACCAATGGCCACATTGCCACCCCACCCGTTATCCCCGTCATTCCATGTATAATCACCACTTACACTGCCATACAGATTAGCGCTGGTGTTATTGGTGTTGGTGCTATTAGCCGCCTGCGCGCTAAACGCTGCACAGACAAGGCTAGATAGCATCAAAAAGCGGGCTGTCAGGCGGGAAGCAAAGCTAAACATATCAATCTCCTTACGTTGAAAATTACAACAGCATGCTTAATGTCCCCGCTATAAAAAAGAGAGCAGTTATCCACGCTAATACATAAAAAAAGCATCAATACATTTTGCTGGCACAGTAAAAGCCACGCACTCAGGAATGACTATAATTTTAAAGTGGAATGACTATCGATAGCACTTGCTATTGCCCATAACACTTCGCTCCTGTATGACATAACACCATGACTCGCCTCTATCTTATCACCCCTCCTGCCATTGATCTCACCACGTTCCCTGCCTCGTTGGAAGCTGCATTTGCGGGTGGGGATATCGGGGCCGTGCAGTTGCGCCTCAAAGAGGTAGATGATGCAACGATTTTAGCAGCAAGCCGGGCATTGCAACCAATGTGCGCGGCGCATGGGGCTGCATTTATTCTAAATGACCGACCCGATTTGGCGGCTGAAGTGCGGGCAGACGGCGTCCATCTGGGGCAGGATGACTTGCTTAACTGGCCCATTCCTCGCATCCGCGCATTAATTGGTGAAGAGGCTGTAATTGGCGTTTCATGCCATGATTCCATGCACCTGGCCATGGAAGCCGGGGAGCAGGAAGCCGATTATGTGGCCTTCGGTGCGTTTTACCCCACAAAAAGCAAAAATGCTGAATATTTAGCACGTTATGGCACTCCTACGCCAGAATTGCTCACCTGGTGGAGCAAGCATACGGTCTTGCCGAGCGTGGCGATCGGTGGTATGACGCCTGCCAATTGTGGCCCCTTGGTGGCCGCGGGTGCGGATTTCATCGCGGTAATCACCGCCGTATGGGAACACCCTGCGGGACCTGATGTAGCGGTGGCGGAATTTAATGAGGCGATAAGAAAGGCAACGACATGAGAATCGACGGTTCGGCAGTACGCACTGGAATGGTAATTGATTGGCAAAACAAACTCTGGCTGGTAATTCGCCATGAAATCCGCACGCCAGGTAATTTGCGCGCGTTCAACCAGGTAGAAATGCGTGACATTCTCACCGGAACCAAAAGCAATACCCGCCTCTCCTCCAGCGAAAGCGTGGAGCGCGTGTCGTTAAGCTCGCATAGCTGCAATTATTTATATGCAGAAGACGATATGCTGCATTTTATGGACAATGACTCCTTTGAACAGATTTCACTCCCCAAAGAATTGCTGGGTGAAAGCATCCGCTTTCTGCAAGATAATATGACAGTGAGCCTCGACACTTATGAAGGCAAGCCGATTACCATTCGTTTACCGGAAAAAGTCACCATGACCGTTGTGGAAGCAGATCCGGTGGTGAAAGGCCAAACTGCTTCTTCTTCATATAAACCTGGCATTCTGGAAAATGGCGTGCGTATTCTGGTTCCGCCGTTTTTGGAAGCCGGAACACGGGTGGTGGTAAACACGGAAGACGGTTCTTATGTGGAACGGGCGAAAGACCAAGGTTAATTAGCCAGATCTTAACCTATTGATCTTATATTCTTAAACTCATAATCTTCCTGATCGGCTCTTATGCATCACTCCCCCCACTCCGCGCTTATTACGGTTATGTCCGCCGCCGCCATTGCCGCAGGCAAAGGCCTGCTGCGCGACTTTGGTGAGGTGGACCAACTACAAGTATCAAAAAAAGGCACGGCCGATTTCGTCACCAAAAGTGATGTCCGTGCTGAGAAGAAATTAGTACAGGAACTGAAAAAAGCCCGCCCGGAATATGGATTTCTGCTGGAAGAAGGTGGCGAACTGGAAGGCTCAGACCCCACCCACCGCTGGATTATTGATCCGCTGGACGGCACAAGCAATTTTATCCATGCCCATCCGTATTTTTGTATATCTATTGGCCTGGAACACAGACCAAGTCCGGGTGTCAGCGAAATAATCGGCGCATTAATTTACGATCCGATTCATAATGAAATCTTCAGTGCCGAGAAAAATAAAGGCGCTTATTTAAATGGCCGCCGTCTCGCCGTATCAGGGCGTGATAAATTCGATGAATCCATGTTCTCTACCGGCAGTCGGCCTGCCATGGGCGAAGCACCATTTGCCATTTTAAAACGCGCTTCATCACAGATTGCTTTTATTCGCAATACAGGTTCTGCAGCGCTTGATTTAGCCTATGTTGCAGCCGGACGTTTAGAGGGGTGCTGGTTTGGCTCTTTAAAACCATGGGATGTTGCAGCAGGAATTTTGCTAGTACGTGAAGCCGGTGGTATTTCAACAGACTATATGGGAAAGACCTCAGACATTAATACGCC
>CAZGVV010000098.1:0-3910 GCA_964529155.1 uncultured Rickettsiales bacterium | reverse complement strand
CACGGTCTTTGAGGTGATAAACAATGTCACGCACTTCTTCCACCGCGATGGGGTCGATACCAGCAAGTGGTTCGTCGAGCAGGATGAAGGACGGGCGGCAGGCCAGCGCGCGGGCGATTTCCACGCGGCGGCGCTCACCACCGGACAGCGTAACAGCAGCGGCCATTCGCAAATGGGTGATGGAAAATTCTGCTAATAATTCATCCAGCATGGCACTGCGAATGGCGGGGTCGGACTCGCTGACTTCGAGCACGGACATGATGTTTTCTTCCACCGTCAACCCACGAAAAATCGACGCTTCCTGAGGTAGATAGCCGATACCAAGGCGGGCGCGGCGATACATCGGCAGGCGGCTGATGTCAGTACCATCAAATAAAATACGGCCGATATCGAGGCGAATGAGGCCGGTGATCATATAAAAACACGTGGTTTTACCTGCACCGTTGGGCCCGAGCAGTCCCACCGCTTCGCCACGCTGCACGGTGAGTGACACATCCCGCACCACGGGCCTGCCACCATAACGCTTGCCGATACGCTGCACTTCCAGGCCACGATTAATGCTGACCAGGCGCGGTCCTTCTTGCTCTTCCTGCACCCCGATGATGCTCATGGCTTGCTCTTTTCGCTAGCCTTATCACCTGATTTTTCAGGAACAAACAATGCACGCACCCGGCCATTAACAACACCAGGCGTCGCTTCATTCTGATGGAATGGGCTGTTGACCACACTTTTTCCGCTGTTTAAGTCATGCACCAGCGTGTCGCCCTTAAGGATATTGCGTCCACGCGTGAGCACCACATGATCCATTAAGCGCACCTGGTGGTTATCCACCTCATAAATACCGCGGTCACCGTTCGCCGTTTCTTCCGGTGTAGTCATTAACACGTGGCCATTTACTTCAATTTTTTCCACTGCGTTTTGTCCGGGCGCGAGGCTTCCGGCTTGCTCTTTGGGAGCGCCGGGGGCTTCTTCTTTTTTGCGGTAATGCACGGTCATGACATCCGATTTAAGCTTGGTCGTGCCTTGCACGGCAATGACGTTGCCGGTGAAAACAGCGATGTTTTCCTGCTGGCGCACCTCCAGGCTATCGGCGTTTATTTCAATAGGCTGCGATGAGGTCATCGGTCCCGCTGCAGGTGCAGTTTGAGCAAAAGCCGGGACGGCTACTACGCAAAGTAGACTAAGCGCGGTGAATACGTAGGGTTTCATGAGCGTTTCATATACAAAGTGACATGCACATTGTCATTAAACAGCATAATCGCTCCGCGGTCCAATATTTTAAACCGATCGGCGCGCAATACGCCGCCTGGCCCCTGCCCTTCGACCGCCGTTTCACCGGAGGCTTGCCCGGCATTGACATCTATCTGCGCCTCTTCGGTACGGAATTCGTAGCCACCTTCGTAAAACAAATCCACATGGCCTTTTAAGTCCAATAATTTCACAGGAACATGGTACACACCGTTATCCGCCGCTAACGCCACCCAGGATGCGCTGTCAGTGAGCATTAAATCGGCGTTTACGTGTTCCAAAACCACGGTATCGGCATCCGGCTGCGTGGCACGGTTAGCAAGAATGTTGAAAGGACGATTTTTACTGTCAAGGCCCTGATAGCGCGGTTTTACCATGTCGCTTGGCTCGTTTTTAACCGTAGTGCCGGTTAAGAAAATACGCGCGCCACTATTTTCTGAGTTAATCCATGCCGTTGCAATAATGGCCACGGTAAGCAACCCGGCCAACACCCAGAGCGTGCTTTTGCTCAGACGAACAAAACGGGTATAGCGGGCGAGTGGAAATATAAAGGGCATAGATTACTCTATTACGTCGTTTTTTCTTAGGCAATCCCTGCACGCAAACAATCGTGAATGTGCAGGATGCCAACGGGCTTTTCGGAGTCATCCACCACGAACAGGCTGGTGATATTTTTGCTGTTCATCACCCCAAGTCCTTCAGCGGCCAAAGCTTGCGGGCGGATGGTCAGTGGGCGGGCGGTCATGACGGAATGCGCTGATTGCGTAAGCAGATCATGCTCCATGTGGCGGCGCAAATCCCCGTCTGTGATGATGCCAATCAACGCGCCCTTTGCGTCAAGCACGCCCGCACAGCCGAAATGTTTACCGGTGATTTCGAGCAAGACGTCAGGCATGCGGGCCTGTTCAGAAACCAGGGGAATCGCGCTTCCGGCATGCATCAAATCCGACACGCGCAGCAGCGCTTTGCCAAGCGAGCCGCCGGGATGCAACGTGGCGAAATGTTCGCGGGTGAATCCGCGGGCTTCAAGAAGGGCTACCGCCAATGCATCCCCCAGCGCCATCATCATGGTGGTAGAGGTGGTAGGAGCCGCCACCGGCGAGGCTTCAGCGACGTCAGGCAGTACCAGTGCGGCGTCAGCGGCATCGGCAAGCATGGAGCCGCCGCGGCGAACCATGGCGATGAGCGGGATGCCAAACCGCTTGCAATGCTGCACAATGTCACCCAATTCTTGTGTTTCGCCCGAGTTGGAAAGCGCCAGCACACAATCCTGCCGCGTAATCATTCCCAAATCCCCATGGCTTGCTTCGCCGGGGTGTACAAAATGCGCCGGTGTGCCGGTAGAAGCCAGCGTGGCAGCGATTTTCCGCGCGACGTGGCCGCTTTTTCCCATGCCAGTGACGATAACCCGGCCTTGCGCCTCACCCACGGCAGCCATACGCGCCACGACATCGGCGAATACATGGTCTAACGCGCCCATTAATGCTTGCAGCCCCTGAATTTCCTGGGCAAGCACCCGCTGGCCGCGCGAAACGGCGTTTGAGGGGTTACGTTCTGATGCGTCTGTGGAAGCCATGGCCATTCGCTGCTTTATTCCTGCAAAAAACCTGTATAGAAGGTTTCTCCATGGCCGTCTACACTCCCTTAAACGAAACCGACCTCCGCAAGCATCTGGCGGAGTACAATATTGGCACGCTGATAGGCTACCAGGGCATTGCCGAGGGGGTGGAAAACAGCAATTTTTTTGTGGAGACGACGGGTGGTCGCTACATTCTCACACTTTTTGAAAAACGCATAGGAGAGAAAGACTTACCCTATTGCTTAGGGCTAATGGAATGGCTGGCGGCGCGCAACATTGCCTGCCCTCGCCCTGTGGCGGACCGTGCAGGCAATGCGTGGCGGCTGCTGAAAAATAAACCCTCAGCCATCGTAACATTTGTAAACGGCCATGGCGTGGCACCGAACGCCATTACCCCGCTGCATTGCCATGCGCTGGGTGCGCTTACTGCATATATGCATCTTGCGGGCAATGATTTTCCGTTAATACGGACAAATACATTAGCACTTTCAGGATGGCAGGAATTGGCTGCGAAAGTTGGCGTGCAAGCCGATAATATTGTTCCCGGTCTAGCGGCCCTTATTCAACAAGAGTTGGAGGCGCTTTCCGCCACATGGCCGCACCACTTACCGAACGGGCCGGTGCATGCCGATTTATTTCCTGATAATGTGTTTTTTGCTGACGGCGCACTTTCCGGCGTGATTGATTTTTATTTCGCCTGCAATGAAGCATTTGCCTATGATTTAGCAATTTGCGCGGCAGCCTGGTGCTTTAATACTGAGCATCATTTTATTGGGGACAGACTAGACGCATTGATGGCAGGCTACACAGCGATTCGCCCGTTGCAGGCAGACGAAAAGGCGGCATTCCCTATACTGTTGCGCGGCGCAGCGTTGCGTTTCCTGCTCACGCGTACCCATGACCAATTGTTCCATCCAGAGGGCGCTATGGTTACACCGAAAGATCCGCTGGAATATTTGCAGAAATTACAATTTTTCCAACACATGAACCCCGCATGAAAAAAATCATCATCCACACTGACGGCGCATGCAGCGGAAATCCTGGCCCGGGCCTTCGAACCCTACGTCACCACCAAGCCCAAGG
>CAZGVV010000097.1:0-3952 GCA_964529155.1 uncultured Rickettsiales bacterium | reverse complement strand
AAATGTGGGTGTTAGGTAGAAGTGATAGAAAGAGGGAGAGAAGATGAGGGGGGAGGCATGGTGCGTAACTCATCCCCCTCATCTTCCCTCCCTCCCGGCGACTTACGCCTCAGCGATCGTCTCAAACAATGCGATCTCAATCGCCTCAGCCGGAGACTTGCCGCCCCAGATCACGGCTTGGAACGCCGGGTAAAACCGTTCGCACTCTTGTACCGCGATATCGAGCAGGGCTTGAATCTGTTCTGCACTCGTCCCTGCACCATCACGCAGCAACAACGCATGACGGAATGCAATGGATGCATCATCACTCGACATCGCAAAATGGCCGAGCCACATTTTATCATTCACCAGCGACAGCAGCGCATGCGCTTTCGGCAGCGCGTGGCGTTGCAGCTTCGCGCCGAAGGAACACGCCAGCGACAGCCCGCCCAAATCTTCCTGCCACGCAAACCACAATCGATACGAACACCACGTGCCGGAAATTTCCGCGACGAGTTCGCCGTCATCGAGACGATCGAACGCCCAATCGCGATCCATCACGACGAGTTCTGCAACATCGACAGGATTGTGAATCGGTGTTTGCGAAAAGTGTACAGCGGTCATTTAGCAGCTCCTGCTTTTTCACATGAATGGAAAATAATTGGATGATGAAGCATCAGCTCCATGAACCCGATACTGTCATGGGCACGGGTTAAAATCCAGCCTTTCCTGCGGCACACAGGGGCTTTTTAAGGGATTATTAAGTAAATCAAAGGTATAAAATGCAATCTTCGCGTACTACCTGGAGGCGAGGTCTTCTAGCTTTTTTTCTAGCAAGGTGACCCTAGCCTTCAATTCCTCGTTTTCTTCCCGTGCCTTGACGGCCATCGCGCGCACGGCATCAAACGCATCTTTCGGCACAAAATTGTGCTTCTCCAATAGGTTATCTAGGCGCGCAGACACTGCAGATTCCACTTCTCTACGCATATCAAGCAGGCTGGAAACGGCTCCTGAAGCCAGTTTGGAGAGATCGTCGAACAACGCGCTGTTAAGTTGCATAATTTTTAACCTTTTTAGCAGTATTATAAGATTCCATTATAAGGCTTGGAACGGAAAAAGTCATGAAAACAATTCTAGTCACCGGCGGCGGCGGGTTCATCGGCTCCAATTTAGTGGCTGCATTATGCGCCACGCGCACGCATCGCGTCGTAGTGTGCGACCGCTTTGGCGACACTGACAAATGGCGCAACCTCGCGCACCACGCAGTGTGGGAAGTCGTGCTGCCGGAACGCCTCGCCTCGTGGCTTGGTGAGAATCACGCGTCGCTGGATATGATCTACAGCCTGGGCGCCATCTCCTCCACCACCGAACGCAATATCGATTTACTCCTCGGCGACAATTTCGCCTTTCCACTTGCGCTCTGGCGCTGGTGCGAACGTAGCGGCGTACGCTTCATCCACACCTCTTCCGCCGCCACCTATGGCGATGGTAGCCACGGCTTCACCGATGACATTTCACTCAACTACCTCGAATCCCTCATTCCGCTTTCCGGCTACGGCTGGAGCAAACACCTCTTTGACCTCAACATCGCCGGAAGCCATGAGCGCAAAGAAATCAATCTGCCGCAATGGGCCATTCTCAAAGTGTTCAACACATACGGACCAAACGAATACCACAAAGAATCGCAGCGCAGCGTGATTTGCCAAATCGCCGAGCAAGCCATCAACGCCAACGTCATTCGCATCTTCCGCTCGTATAATAAAAACTACCCCGACGGCGGACAGATGCGCGACATGCTCTACGTCAAAGATTGCATCTCTGTGTTATTGTGGTTTCTGGAACACCCGGAAGTTTCCGGCTTGTTCAACCTCGGCACCGGCCAGGCCCGCAGTTTCAACGACATGGGCCGCGCCGTCTTCGCAGCACTCGGCCGCGAAGCCCGCCTGCACTATATCGACATGCCAGATACGCTGGTCAACAAATACCAGTACTTCACCGAAGCCAGCATCACCCGCCTCCAAGCCGCCGGCTACAATAAACCGTTTACGACACTGGAAGAAGGCATCAAGGATTACGTAACAAACTATATGGTGAAGACAGATCCGTATTTATAGCCCTCACTTCTGCCTAACACCCACACCTCTTGCCTCACGTAAGCATCACCTAATAAGCCATATTTAAACTGTCATGCGGAACTCATTTCAGCATCCATGACATAACAATATTCCCCGCCAGGATTTAAATGCAAGCCGGATTACGTCCGGCATCACAGGAAGTCTGTCGAGCACGCATTTCTACACAGCAATCCAACTATCTTCTAAACGCAGAACCGCCTGGACGCGCACGTGTAATACCTTTGCTTGCACCAGCAGATGTATTTTGCGGCGCTTCTCTGGGGCCAATCAAATTTTCCATCCGCTCAAACAATTCCTCAACACTATCATTGTCAAACTCTTTGCCTACTAATCTAGCAGCATTATTAAACTCCACCCCTAAAGCCCTCACCACTTGCTTGCGTTCTAACAGAACATCTGCAGGAGCTACCCCCTTAAAATCCTTCTCAATTCCATTTAATGCCCCTTCAAATGCCGCTTTCTTTTGCTCAAACTGCTGATCTGGAGTCAATAGCGTATCAGACATAAGTCCTCCCTTAATTTATGGAGCTTTGAGCCTATGTATTAATTACAACCTGTCAATAATAACTCTACAGAAACTACACTCGTTATCTCCTGCATCCGTGAGAGGAGGACATCGAATTACCCATGAAAATGCGCAAAAATCTTCCGCGCCAGCGCCTCATTCACCCCCGCCACACGCATCAATTCCTCCACACTTGCCCCGCCCACGCCGCGCGCTGAGCCAAAATGGTGTAGCAGTGCCTTCTTCCGCCCTGGCCCGATCCCGGCAATCGCATCCAGCTCAGATACCTTCGCCGCTTTGCTCCGCCGGTTGCGGTGTGCGCCGATGGCGAAGCGGTGGGCCTCGTCACGCAAGCGCTGCAAATAATGCAATACCGGCGTGTTGACATCATTCAGCTGAAATGCCTCACGCCCCGGCATGTGGAACCATTCGCGTCCGGCATTGCGATCCACGCCTTTAGAAATCGCCACCAGGCAAATCCCTGAAATGCCCAACTCCTCAAACACCTCCACTGCGACCTTTAATTGCCCAGCACCGCCATCAATCAACACCAAATCCGGGCGCGGTGAACTGCTAGGAACGGGCATAGCAATAGCTCCCTCTTCCGGCCCATCCACGTGCACGCCTTCGTCATCCAACAACCGTTTAAACCGCCGCGTCAACACCTCACGCAGCATGGCGTAATCATCGCCCGGCGTAAGTGTCTCACTCTTTATATTGAATATACGATATGCCTTTTTCGCAAATCCATCAGCTCCCGCCACAATCATTGCGCCTACCGCATTCGTGCCACTGACATGGCTGTTGTCATATACCTCAATCCGCTCTGGCACGGCGTTCAAGCCTAATATTGACGCCACCCCCGTCAGCAACTCCCGCTCACGCAGTCCGGCATGAACATGTGCGATCAATGCCGACTGCGCGTTGGCCAGTGCCTGTTGCATTAATGCGTGCCCCTTGCCCCGTTGTGGCATACTCACTTCTACCTTACGCTTCGCCAACATCGAAAGTGCCTGCGCCAGCACATCGGCGTCCGGCAATTCATGCGATACCAGCACACGCGGTGGCGGCGGATTGCGCTGATAATATTGCGCGGCAAATAACGCCATTGTCTCCTTAGGGTCCGCATCATCAGCATGCGCCGGGAAAAAAGCCCGGTTGCCACAATTACGCCCACCGCGCCAACAAAACACCTGCACGCATGTAGTCGCATTGTCCTGCACCATGGCGATAATATCCACGTCCTCGGCAAAGCCAGGAATGCGTGCTTCTTGCCGCACTGCAGTCAATGCCCGGATGCGATCACGAAATACCATCGCCCGTTCATAATCCA
>CAZGVV010000096.1:0-4068 GCA_964529155.1 uncultured Rickettsiales bacterium | reverse complement strand
GTCGATTTCGTGTTTCTTGGTGATGGTTTCGCGGTATGCCACTTGCGGCGCGCCGACATTGGCTTCCACCTTGAACTCGCGCTTCATGCGGTCAATGATGATTTCCAGGTGCAGCTCACCCATTCCCTTAAGAATGGTCTGGCCGGTTTCTTCGTTAGAAGACAAGCGCAAAGAAGGATCTTCTGACGCTAAGCGCGAAAGGGCGATACCCATTTTTTCTTGGTCGGCCTGGGTTTTTGGTTCCACGGCCACTTCGATCACCGGCTCAGGGAATTCCATGCGTTCCAGGATCACCTGATTATTCACATCGCACAGCGTGTCACCGGTGGTGGAGTTTTTCAATCCCGCCAGCGCCACGATGTCACCTGCGTACGCTTCTTTGGTGTCTTCACGTGAGTTAGCATGCATCAACAACATACGGCCAACGCGCTCGCGCTGTTCTTTTACTGTATTCTGCACATAAGAACCGGATTCCAGCTTACCCGAGTAAATACGCACGAACGTCAGCGAGCCCACAAATGGGTCAGTCATGATTTTGAAAGCAAGACCGGAGAACGGCTCATTATCGTCAGCTTTGCGGGTTATTTCTTCGTCGGAATCGACTTTCAAACCCGTCACAGCAGGAATATCCAGCGGGCTTGGCAGATAATCTACCACCGCATCAAGCAATGGCTGCACCCCTTTGTTTTTAAAGGCGGCACCGTTGATGACTGGCACGAATTTGAAGGCTACGGTCCCCTTACGAATGCAGGACTTGAGCTCTGCTTCGGTAGGCTCTGTTCCGGAAAGGTATCTTTCCATTACGCCGTCATCCATTTCCACTGCGGTTTCCAGCATGGCTTCACGGGCTTTTTTAGCAGCAGCTTGCAATTCAGAGCGGATATCCTGATATTCAAACTTTGCACCCAACTCATCACCTTTCCAGATGACTTCTTTCATTTTAATCAGGTCAACCACGCCTTCATATTTGTCTTCTGAGCCGATTGGCAGCTGTAGCACGAGGGGGCGTGTGCCAAGGCGATCGATCATCATGTCTACCGTACGCTGGAAATTCGCACCGGTACGATCCATTTTGTTCACGAAACAAATGCGCGGAACATTGTATTTATCCGCCTGGCGCCATACGGTTTCCGACTGCGGCTCAACGCCGGCTACGGAATCGAACACAGCAACCGCACCATCCAGCACACGCATGGAGCGCTCTACTTCAATGGTAAAATCCACGTGGCCGGGGGTATCAATGATGTTAATGCGGTATTGCTTGCCTTCTGCGTCTTTCCAGAAGCAGGTGGTGGCAGCAGATGTGATGGTAATACCGCGCTCCTGCTCCTGCTCCATCCAATCCATGGTCGCAGCGCCCTCATGCACTTCACCGATCTTATGTGATTTACCGGTGTAATACAAAATGCGCTCAGTCGTAGTGGTTTTACCCGCGTCGATGTGGGCACAGATACCGATATTGCGATAGTCTTTGAGGGGAGTTTGACGGGGCATGATATACTCGATTACCAACGATAGTGGGAAAATGCTTTATTCGCTTCTGCCATTTTATGCGTGTTTTCGCGCTTTGTAACAGCGCCACCACGGTTATTAGCAGCATCCATAAGCTCATTCGCGATGCGATCTTGCATGGTTTTATCACGGCGATTACGCGAGGAATCGATCAGCCAACGCAACGCGAGCGCCAGCATACGTTCCGGGCGAACCGGAGTCGGGACCTGATAGGTAGCACCACCGACGCGGCGTGAGCGCACTTCGATATTTGGCTTGATGTTGTTCAACGCATCATGAAAGAATTTGATCGGATCCTGGCTGGTACGCTTCTGGATGGTTTCCAGCGCGCCATACACGATTTTCTCAGCGGCGGATTTTTTGCCGGAGATCATCAAATTGTTCATGAGCTTGGAAACAACCAGATCGCCGTAGCGTGGGTCTGGATGAATTTCGCGTTTCTGTGCGGCATGACGACGTGACATGTGCTATTCCTTATTTCGGACGTTTTGCGCCGTAAGCGGAGCGCGATTGTTTACGGTTTTTGACACCCAGGGTATCCAGCGTACCGCGGATGATGTGGTAACGTACACCCGGCAAATCCTTTACGCGGCCACCGCGGATCAACACTACGGAGTGTTCCTGCAAGTTATGCCCCTCACCTGGGATGTAGCAAAATGCTTCAAACCCATTGGTGAAGCGAACCTTGGCCACTTTACGCAATGCCGAGTTCGGTTTTTTCGGGGTTACGGTCTTTACCTGCGTGCAAACGCCGCGTTTCTGCGGGCAAGATTGCAACGCCGGAACTTTATTACGCCTACCTTGTGCCTGCCGAGATTGGCGGACCAACTGGTTGATTGTTGGCATTCTAACATCCTATAAAGTATGAATATTTTTGCCTTAAAAGCATCGCTGCCCCTTTAGGCGAGGCGCGTAATCTAGTGGTGGGGCCGCGGTGAGTCAAGCGCTTTGTTTATGTTTTTTTTACGTATAGGCCTTAAATATAAAGCATACGGCCATAAACTGAATATAAACCATCTCAAGCGCATACTAATAGAAACGGATCGTTTTTAACCCAAATTACAGCTAGACAAAACATATGAATTATAGCATCAACATGTCCATGCAAATGCCTCTACTCTCACACTTAAAGGAGTTGCGGATAGTGTCGGTGCCTGTGGGCGTCGCTAGCACTGCAATTATATGTTGCGTACTTGGAATTGCCTTACCAAACAAGATATTACCTAATTTTTTCCCCGCGAAATCTGAGCGTGTTTCTCAGCAAGTCATTGTTTCTGCTGAAAAAATCACGAAGCCCGTTGCTGCGGTAAAGCATGCCACCAGCCAGCCAGCCCCTGCTGCTTCTCCTGCATTACAGCTTCCTGCATCTATTTCTTTACGCATGGATGACGGGGACACACTCCTTACCGTACTTACAGACACTGGCGTAAGCTTTGAAGAAGCACAAACCGCAGTGCAAGCCATCCGTCGCATCTATGATCCCCGCCGCTTAGACGCAGGCACGCGCGTGGCAGTGACACTCAATCCAAGCAGTACTCAGCCACATTTTCCAACCATCAGCCACCTTTCTCTCCCCATCTCCAAAACAGCCATGCTGGAATTAAAACGCAGCACTGGCGGAGCATTTGACGCTCGACGGATCGACGCCCCTACAGAAAAACACCTCGTTCACCTGGGCGGGCGCATCAATAGCAGCTTCTACGAAACCGCCGAAAAAGCGGGCCTTTCCCCGGAAGCCATTGGTGATTTAGTCAAAGTATTAAGCTATGATGTTGATTTTCAACGTGATATTCAACGTGGTGACACACTGGACGTGTTAGTTGAGCGCAGCCAAACCAAAAATGGCATTGTTACCGGTACCGGTGCCGTACGTTATGCTGCTCTTACATTCAAACATCACACTCTCTCTATCTATCGTTATACGGATCGCAGCGGAAATACTGACTATTACACAGAAAAAGGTGAGTCCCTCCGCAAGGCACTATTACGAACCCCGATCAACGGCGCGCGTATCACCTCCGGCTTCGGCATGCGCATGCATCCGCTGCTGGGCTATTCGAAAATGCATCGCGGCGTGGATTTCGGCGCCACTACGGGTACCCCTATTTACGCAGCTGGTGACGGGATTATTGCCTTCGCGGGCGTATCCAATGGCTATGGAAACTACGTTCGTATCCGCCACAACGACAAATATGAAACCGCCTATGGCCACGCAAGCCGTATTGCCTCGGGCATCCGTCCCGGCGCACGTGTGCGCCAAGGCCAAGTGATCGCCTATGTCGGCTCCACCGGCATGGCAACGGGCCCCCATTTGCATTATGAAGTGCTGATGGCTGGAAACCAGGTCAATCCTGCTGGCATCAAATTCAAAACCGGCAATGCGCTGGGCGGGAAAGAACTGGCCGCTTTCAAATCACGGGTGAAGGAAGTGCAGCTAGCCATGGGTGACAGTGGAAAATCCATTAAAATGGCAAGCGCTAAATAAGCCTGCCGCAAAGCTGCTATAGTTATTTCAATTTACCATTATACGTAGGCGAAAATAGTGTTTTCGAGAAC
>CAZGVV010000095.1:0-4323 GCA_964529155.1 uncultured Rickettsiales bacterium | reverse complement strand
ATTTGCTCGGTTATGACCATATGAAAGAAGCTGAGGCGGAGCACATGGAATCGATAGCAATAGCTATTTTACAATTACTTAAAATAGGAAACCCCTACGATTGATTCCCTAGAAAAACCTGTTACTATGCCACGCTATGGCTGACCCAATCTCAACATTACGCACTGAAAAACAAGAGCATAGCTCACCATTTGGCCAACTGCGCGAATTTTTCCGGCGCCTGATGCTGCGACGACCGGATGGCTCGATCAAAGAAGCCATTGAAGAAGCCATTGAAGAAGTGCTGGAAGAGCACGAGGAATCTACCGATCAGCAACTTGCTCCTGAAGAAAAAAACCTCCTGCGTAATGTGCTGACATTTGGCGATATTACTGTTCATGATATCATGACGCCCCGCATGGATATCCAGGCCGTTCCCATTTCCATTTCTCTGGAAGATTTAAAACGCCACATCATCGAACAACGCCATACGCGCATCCCGGTATATCGTGACACGATGGATCAGGTGGAAGGTTTCCTGCACATTAAAGACATGGTCCCGCTCATTGCCGGCGATCAGGTGTTTGACCTACAACGTGTTATGCGCCCAATGCTATTCGTGCCCCCCTCCATGCGCATCCTCGATTTATTACTCCGCATGCGTCGTCAGGGCAGCCACATGGCGGTTGTGGTAGACGAATATGGCGGTACGGATGGGTTAGTAACCCTGGAAGACCTCTTCGAAGAAATCGTTGGGGATATTCAAGACGAGCATGATGAAGAAGAAGGCGACCGTGAGTTGGTCCGCATTCGTGACGGGCTATACGAAGCTGATGCCCGCGTACGCATAGAAAAAATTGAAAGCGAACTCAACATTTCGCTCCAGCCTGAAGATGGCGAGGAAGAATTCGATACTTTAGCCGGCCTTATCTTCTTTACACTCGGCCATGTGCCAACACGCGGCGAGATCATCCCGCATGAATCCGGCTTGCGTTTTGAAATTCTGGAAGCAGACCCACGCCGCATCAAACGCGTGCGCATCAGCCGCATCACGCCTGAAGCGTGAAAGCACATCTCCTAATCCTGTCCACCCTCACCGGTTGGCGGCGCAACGCATTGGCGTATCTATTGGGCATCAGCGCCACGCTTGCCATGCCGCCCGTTTTTTTATTTCCGCTCTTAGTCCCGGGCTTTGCAGGTCTCATCCTCCTGCTCGCCGCCGCACCTTCTCGCAAGCGTGCCTTTTGGGATGGATGGTGGTGGGGGCTTGGGCATTACATGACCGGCCTCTATTGGATCTGTATCGCCCTTCTTACTGACCCCTGGAAATTCGGCTGGCTTATCCCCTTTGATCTCATCGGACTGAACGGCATCATCGCCCTCTACCCTGCCTTCGCCGCGTTACTTTGGTATATGCTAAAACCCCGCACACGCGGTGCGTGGCCATTTTTATTCGCTGCGGTTTGGACGTTAACGGAATACGCCCGTGGCCATATTTTATTCGGCTTCCCGTGGAACCTGGCCGGATATAGCTGGGCATTTTCCGATAACATGGCACAAAGCGCATCAGTACTTGGTATTTATGGCCTTACCTTCATCACGGTATATATCGCCACCACCCCCATTGCCGGAAAAAAACAAATGCTCGCCGGTATCGTCATGCTTGCCCTCATGGCATCTGGCGGAGCATGGCGATTGTATCTCGTTGACCGCGTTCCTGAAATAGACCGCTTTGTCCCCGGCGTGCATATGCGCTTAGTGCAAGCTAACATCCAAGACCATTCCGCGTGGACGCCTGAACGCCAGCAACGCATTTTCGCTCGTTACATACAGCTCTCACGCCGTGAAGGCATCGAAGATATCACCCATTTAATCTGGCCAGAGACAGCTGCGCCGTTCGCCCTGCATGAGGGAGACACGCGCCTGGTTAATGTGTTCGCAAGCCTTGCCCCGCCGGGTGGCGCGCTCATCACGGGGATCTTACGCTCGGAAGGGGATGGCAATAACTACCGCGTATGGAACAGCCTGGCTGTATTCAACCAGCAAGGCCTAACCGCCAGCTATGATAAACATCACCTCGTTCCGTTCGGCGAATTTATTCCTTTACGCCATTGGCTTCCCCCACTAGTCACCCCCGCAGGCACGATGGATTTTTCACGCGGCCCTGGCCCAACAACCTTATCGGTACCAAGCGCTCCCCCGACCAGCCCTCTTATTTGCTATGAAGCATTGTTTCCCAGTGAAACAATTGCACCAGCAGGGCCACGTCCGGGATGGTTACTCAATATCACGAATGATTCCTGGTTCGGTGCCAGCAGTGGTCCTTACCAACATTTTCATATGGCGCGTTTTCGTGCTATCGAACAAGGCTTGCCCTTGGTGCGCGCTGCCAATACCGGCATCTCCGCAGTCACCGATGCTTACGGCCGTATTATCACCCAATCATCCTTCAATATTGGTGGAATACTCGACAGCGGATTACCTGTAGCTGCAAACACAACCATCTATGGTAGTTACGGCTTCATATATTTTCCACTATTAATATTGACCTTAGCTATTTTCAGTGTTTATTATAAGATACGTCGTATTTTTTAATAAATAACACTTGCAATCGCAAGTGGTGACCTTTATGGTCCTTTAAGTCAGTCAACCTAATAATACCAACAAAATCAACATGTTAGCACACCCTGTAGACGTTCATGTCGGCAAGCAGTTACGAATGCAACGTATTGTGATGGGCTTAAGCCAGGAAGCCTTAGCCAAAGCAGTTGGCATCACGTTTCAGCAAGTGCAAAAATATGAGCGCGGCATCAACCGTATGAGCGCAAGCCGCTTGTTTGATTTCTCACGCGTATTGAGTGTTCCTGTTTCCTATTTTTTTGAAGGCTACGAATCCTCCAATCCTTCTACCGGCGCTGTTCAACCCAGTGGCGAATACAAATACAGTGAAATTACCGCCAATGTAGCAGAAACCGCAGATGCGGGATTTGATTATGAACAAGCACTCACCCGCGAAACGTTGGAACTGATGCGTTGCTTCCACCGCTTAAAAACTCCGTTACTCAAACGCCGTTTTGTGGACCTCATGCGTGCCGTCTCCGAAGAAAAACCCATTTTGGAAGAAGAAGAAACCGGCACCATCGGCGCTTAACTCCCCATTCTTCCCGCACACCTCTTATATCCCCCACACACCCGCACCTCTACCTGGAAAAAAATAATCCAGTTGACGTCTATGTTTTTCCATCTAAAGTACCGCTTACAGCTCTAGGGTGGAGATTTCGGTTGCTTGCCACCACCTAAAAAAATGGTCTAAGCGCACGTTCCCGGTCTTTTTTAAAAGGCTGTTCGCGCCCTTATATCTTCCCCTTCAGCTTTTTGTTTTACATGTTCAAGGGGAAAATTCATGTCCAGCCTGTTTCATGCCCAACGCGGCGATTATATCTTCACCAGCGAGTCCGTAGGCGAAGGCCACCCAGATAAAGTCTGCGATCAAATTTCCGATGCGCTGGTTGACGCACATCTAGCACAAAATCCTTACGCTCGTGCGGCCATCGAAACACTCGCTACCACCAACCACATCGTAGTGGCAGGCGAAACACGCGGTGCGGAATTCACTATTGAACAAATGGAAAAAATTATCCGCGATAAGGTGCGCGACATTGGCTATGAACAGGAAGGCTTCCACGCTGACAACGCAAAAATCAGCATCTACCTCCACAAACAATCCGCTGACATCGCCATGGGCGTAGACGCCGATAACGACAACGGCAAAGACGAAGGCGCCGGCGATCAGGGCATCATGTTTGGTTATGCCTGCAATGAAACCAACGTGCTCATGCCTGCTGCCATCCACCTGTCACACCGCATCCTTCACAACCTCGCCCGGGTGCGTAAATCCGGCGAAGCAAAGGGCTTAGGGCCGGATGCAAAAAGCCAGGTAAGCCTGCTCTACAAAGACGGCAAACCCATCCGCGCCACCTCAATCGTTGTCTCCACCCAGCACGCCGCGGGCATGACGCAAAAACAAGTACGCGAATTGGTGCGCCCTTACGTGCTCGCCGCCCTTCCCGACCAATCCTGGATGTGCGACGAAAAAGAATTCTACGTCAACCCCACCGGCCAATTCATCATCGGGGGCCCCGACGGCGACTGCGGACTTACTGGCCGAAAAATCATCGTCGATACTTACGGCGGCGCAGCTCCACATGGTGGCGGTGCATTCTCTGGCAAAGACCCAACAAAAGTAGACCGCTCCGCAGCCTACGCCGCCCGCTACCTCGCCAAGAACGTAGTCGCCGCAGGCCTGGCCGAACGTTGCACCATTCAACTTTCCTATGCTATCGG
>CAZGVV010000094.1:2585-4355 GCA_964529155.1 uncultured Rickettsiales bacterium | reverse complement strand
AGAACCGGAGCGCAGCGTACATGTGTACGTGAGCACCGGAAGCGCAGAAAACACTCTTTGCAGCCATGTATAATGGTAAAGTGGAATAACTATACATACATGTTCCCTGCGGCTTAATTACGGAGACTTAATGAAAGGGCTAAGGCATACGGGCACCTGTATTGACTGCCTGACCTATGCGACACACCCGCCTTTACGCATGGAAAACAAAGGAATTTTTCGTCATTTGCCCAACAAATCCATACCTTAGTCTTCTGTTACTTACCAAGCTTTTCTTCACGCGCGTCTGTTGTAATTCCCGTCAGGCTTGCTATGCTGGCGGCCTTGTAATGTATTGTTTTGATTCATGACCGCACGTAGCCTTGCCCGCGCCGCTTTGCAAAGTCGCCACCCGATGCGTCAACTCGCCGGGTTTTTTATGGCGACCGGGGCAGTGTATCTATTCATCTGTTTAATTACCTATAATTCCTCGGACCCCTCCTTTAATCGTTCAACACCTAATATTGTTTCTAATGCGGGCGGGTATTTGGGGGCATTGCTGGCGGATCTGGCGCTACAAATTTTAGGGCTTACCAGCTTATTGATGGTGTTTGTGCCTCTGTCCTGGGGCTGGAAATGCATGCTTGGGCGGCGGGTACCTTATTTTTGGATGCGTGCTAGCGTGCTGCTTTTAGCGATCGTGCTTTCGGCGGCGCTGCTGTCTAGCATTCGCCCATTTGCCAGCTGGCCGATTGAGGGCGGATATGGCGGGGCTATCGGGCATGTATTGCATCAGGCCTTTCGGGCAGCGTTCCATAATGTATTTTTCATGACATTTCTGGTAGCGGGGGCGTTATTTACTACCGGCATCGCATTTGGCATGAGTGTGGAAGAATGGATGGCCGTGGGCCGTACAATTCGCAATGGCGCAGTTGCCGCCTGGGAATTCACCTGGAATTTGGTACGCCGTAAAGACGAAGAAGAAACCTATGAAAGCGATGATTACGCAGAGTCGTGGTATCATCGCGCCGGGCTGACACTCAAAGAACGCTTATTCTTCTGGCGGCGGGACGAAGAGGATTATGAGGAAGAAGACGAGGAAGAAGCCGAAGAAGAGGAATACGAAGAGGAAGAGGAAGAAGAACCTGCTCCTCGCCGCCGCAAAAAAGTAGCCACCAAGAAATTGCCCACATTATCGCAACCTTCCCTGGCATTACCACGCGGGGATTATGAAATGCCCGGCATGAGCATGCTGACTTCAGCGCCGCGCGCCCGTAAAAGCGGCATGAACGAAGCCGCGCTGCAACAGAACATGCGGCTACTGGAAAACGTGCTCCAGGATTTTGGCGTCAGCGGGCAGATTACTACCGCCCGGCCCGGCCCGGTGGTTACGCTGTATGAGCTGGAGCCCTCACCTGGCACAAAATCTTCACGTGTGGTCGGCCTTTCGGATGATGTGGCACGTTCGATGAGCGCGATTTCAGCACGCGTGGCGGTCATTCCCGGGCGCAATGCCATTGGCGTAGAATTGCCGAATGCACAACGCGAAACAGTATATCTGCGTGAAATGCTGGAAAGTGTGGATTACGAAAACGCCGACTCACGCCTGCCACTGGCACTGGGCAAAGACATCGGCGGCGCTCCGGTGATTGTAGATTTATCGCGCATGCCGCACCTGCTGGTTGCAGGTACAACGGGGTCGGGTAAGTCGGTGGCGATTAATACGATGATTTTATCGCTGCTCTATAAGCTTACGCCGGAAGAATGCAAATTTATCATGATCGACCCGAA
>CAZGVV010000094.1:0-2575 GCA_964529155.1 uncultured Rickettsiales bacterium | reverse complement strand
GCTCTCACCGGTGGTAACTGAGCCGGGCAAAGCGGTCGTGGCATTGAAATGGACCGTGCGCGAGATGGAAAACAGGTATCGCTTGATGGCGAATCTCGGCGTGCGAAATATTGATGGCTATAACAAACAAATTCGTGAAGCCAAATCACGCGGCAAGCAACTTTCGCGCCGTGTACAAACCGGATTTGATCCTGATACAGGCCAGCCGATTATAGAAGAAGTGCCATTGGATATGGCTGAGCTGCCATTTATTGTGGTGATCGTGGACGAGATGGCGGATTTGATGCTGACCTCGGGCAAAGATATTGAGACTTCCATTCAACGTCTGGCGCAAATGGCGCGCGCTGCCGGGATTCATATCATCATGGCCACCCAGCGCCCCAGCGTGGACGTGATTACCGGCGTAATCAAAGCCAACTTCCCCACACGTATTTCGTTCCAGGTGACCAGCCGCATTGATTCACGCACCATTCTTGGTGAACAAGGCGCGGAACAACTCCTCGGCCAGGGCGATATGTTGTATATGGCCGGTGGTGGACGCATTACGCGCGTGCATGGCCCGTTTGTGACCGACAAAGAAGTGGAAAACGTGGTCGCGCATTTGAAAGCACAAGGCGAGCCGACCTACATTGAAGACGTCACCCGCGATGTGGAAGCGGAAGCGGCTGAAATGGCAGAAAGTGGCGGCAATGAGCGTGATGAGTTATATGACCAGGCCGTCGCCATTGTCACCCGCGATCGCAAGGCGTCCACCAGTTACATTCAACGCTGCCTGAAAATCGGTTATAACCGTGCTGCTACCATCATTGAGCGCATGGAACGCGAAGGCGTGGTGGGACCGGCGAACCATGTGGGTAAACGCGAGGTGCTGGCAAGGGAGAGTGCGTAATTTATGAGTGGGAAAGCAAATACATCGAAAACGCCAATCACCTATACAAGCAAGTGAACAGAATATGACTATTTTAAAATACATCTACGTTTTCGCAGGCGTTATTTTTCTTACGACTGCCCTGCCCGCATACGCGGAGGATGCGACTACGCCTTCGCTTCAGGAACATCCGCTAGCGGCGCGTGTAGTGGCGGACCAGCAGGGGAACCGGTTTACCTATACGCTGGTAAATGATGAGGCGGAAGGTAGCCAGCAATATGTTACCGTGTGGGGCATTCGGCCGCATGCGACGTTTTCAGTTATCAGCATGCCGGAAGGCTGGCATTGCGAGACCGACAACACGACCTATATGGACTGCGCCAACACCGACGCCGCGCTACCTTATCCGCACGATGCGCCGCCGGGAGCATCCCTACGGTTTGTGATTGAGAGCGAAGTGGAAACCGCGCAGCCGGGCAGCTTTACCATCGTAGCGTGGGACCATGAGAAAGATACCAATGGCATGGCGGTGCATGGGCACACCCCGGCCCCGTTTGATGCCTCCATGCCTGAGGATGTAGACTAATGAAAAAATGGTTTTTTGTAATGGCGCTGGCCATGGCTCTTGTCACACTGCCTGCGCAGGCGGCACCGCAGGATATACGCATTGCACATACCGGGGAATTGACACGGGTGCAGAATTACCTCAATAGCATCACCACGCTGGTCGCCGATTTTTCACAAGTGGCGCCAGATGGCTCGCTGGCGAGCGGAAAGTTTTATTTAAAACGCCCGGGAAAAATGCGCTGGCAATATAACCCGCCGACACCAATCCTGATGGTCGCCAGTGGGTCGGAGATGGTCTATTATGATTACGATCTACAACAGGTGAGCCACATTCCTATCGACTCGACGCTTGCAAGTTTCCTGGCGAAAGAAAAAATTGATTTATTCGATCCATTCATCACCATCACTGATTTCACCAGTGGCGCAGGCGCGGTGCGGTTGAGTTTGCTACAAACGAATGCACCGGAGTCCGGCAAGCTGACGTTAGAATTTTCCGATCAGCCCTTGCAGATTCGCAATATGGTAGTCACCGATGCGCAAGGCCAAACGACCACGGTGGGGCTGAACAATGCCGAGTTTGGCAGTGTGCTGGAAGATAAATTATTTATCTTTCAAGACCCCAGAAAATCAAGGCACTAGCACATAAAAAACATCCGCTAACCGGCGCTGTCATCGAAACTTCATATACGTGCGTCCGGTTTTGTGCTATATATAATAGCAAGAACACACCGCTTGAAAGGACGACATTCTATGGACGCTTCGGACCGCGAAAATGGCCTTTTTGACTTCAGCCTTCCGGTGGTGGACATGACCCAAGCGCTGGCCTACGTGCGCCCTGTGCGGACGGAAAAAGGCATTGGTTACGGGGTATTTGCCGCTGACGGCACGCAACTTGCGGTATTCGGCTCCCGAGATGCCGCCTATTTCGCCGCCAAGCAACAAGACCTTGAGCCGGTCCATATTCACTAAGCTTTCAAACACTTAGCCTGAGTTTACCGGAAAAAATGCACCTAAGGCGCATTTTTCTGCATAAAACACTATCAGGTCATAGCAAAATCATTTATAGGTTTCCGCCTCGGGGAGTGGCGCAGTCTGGTAGCGCATCTGGTTTGGGACCAGAGGGTCGCAGGTTCGAATCCT
>CAZGVV010000093.1:0-4411 GCA_964529155.1 uncultured Rickettsiales bacterium | reverse complement strand
GGCGGTACGCGGATGATTTTTCCCTGTATCAAGAAATGCCCACATTGAAAACGCGGCTTTACAGTTTAATGCAATCCAACAGCCGGCAATTAGCCCAGGCTAGCGGCGCACAGATGGTAAATGTGGGGAGGGCTTGGGAACGATTGCTTTCATACCATCCCGCTTTTTCCCTCTATGAGGATGGCAACCACCCTACAGTCCATGGGAGCTATCTCGCCGCTTTGATGCTATACAGGTATTTTTCTGGGACAAATGTGAGCCAGGTTTCTTACGTGCCCAACGGCATCAAACCCGATGACGCCGCGTTAATTAGAAAAGTAGCAGAAGAAGTGCGAGACTAGCACGGCCTTTGCAGGCGTGATGAAGGTGTTTGTTACACATATAGTTATTCCACTTTAAAATTATACATGGCTGCAAATCGTGCTTTCGGTGCTTCCGGTGCTCACCTACACGCGTACGCTGCGCTTCCGGTACATGAAAACACTATTTTCGCCTACGTATAATGGTAAATTGAAATAACTATAGGTGGTGGGTGTGCACGCGGGAGGAGGATGTAAAGTCATGCAAACCTAATATCGAGCAGAATCTTATTTCTTGATCTCAAATCATTAAAAGCGTTGCTGGGTTGGTATTTGCGGCTGATTTATAGCCGTAGTTTGCGGAGCAATAGGTGAAGCATCAGCTAGATGTTGCCCGCCGCTAAGACCGCGTCGTTCTGCTTCTCTTTTTTCCTTTTCTGCGGCTAATTGGGCTTTTTGCTCGTTATAAGTTCCGGCGCGGGCTTTGAATTTCTCTAAATCTCCCATCGCTGCTTTGAGCAAGCCATGCTCATTTTCTGCCTCATCAAATTTGTGTGCATCCTGTTCGCTGCGGGAGAAAGGAATCCAGGAACTTACTATCCAACGCATGCCGTTATCGTGCTTGGCCATCAATCTCTCTTGCTCTTTGATGGCTTGATTCAGAGCGGATTTATAGGCTTCAGCATTTTCTGCCTTGCTGAAATCAATCTGATTGAATTCCGTGCGGATGTCATGGCTTTCTATTTTGCCGTCCGGCAGGTGTTTGGCAAGGCGACTGCTGACGAAGGACAAATGTTTGTAATCTGTCATCAGTGGTTTGGCAGGATCAGCAGCATCTTTGTAGCGCAGGGAAGAATCAATTTCAGCGGATTGAAAGCGCGTTTTCTCCTTATCGTAAATATTGAGTGTTTCCTTGGCGATGTCACCTATTTCCTCTCCCTTTCCGCCCATGAGCAGATCGACACCTTTGGAGATGGAAGCTTTTTCCGCTCCATGCGTAGCGATGCCGATATGGTTGAGCAAGCCGACCGTAGAAGCCATGCCTTTGATCGGGTCAAAATTGACCGCCGTATCCATGACGCTACGGCTAACGCGATGGCGGTTTAATTCCTGATCGCCAGTTACATAATCGGCGATTTCGGAGATGCCGGTAGCGGCGGCGTTGATCGCACCCGCTTGCAGCGCGAATTTCGGCGTGCCTTGCGCCAAAGATTTTGCGCTGTTAGCTATGTTGGCGAGCGTTGCCATGTCCCTGGCTTGTTTGGCTGCGGCAACTGCTTGAGGGATAAGTACAGTGGGCTTTAAAGCTTTTGCATTCGTGATAGCTGTGCCGAGTGTTTTGGAAACATCCTTAAATTCGGCAAGCGCCGTTCCCAGTCCCTTGCCGGTGGTGACACGCAGTGCGGCGTCGGCGCGCGCCAAACTTTTTCCACCTTCCTTGGCGGCGCCCACTGCGCCGTTCTGTTCATAACCCCGTATCGTATCGGCCACCACACCGACCAGATTACCGCCGACGCCCAACTGCTTTGCGCCCCTTGAGTTGGAAACGAAATCCGCCGTATCCATGGCCAGCGAAATGCCATCTGCGGTGTTGGCATTGTAGTCGCGTAGCGCCATCGCGCGATTCAACAAGCCCGCCGCGCCGTAGGCTTTGGCGGCCTTAGCTTGAGTTTGCGCTCGGACATCTGATTGTGGCAGAGCGGCAGTTGCCCCGAAATGTGACGTGCCATCTGCCACTGCGCGCGATACTTGACGCGCTGTTTCATATTCGAGTCCCCGCCGTTCCCTAACGTCCGTTTCGCCATGCTGATGGCCGTCTGCTTGTGCCTTATGTAGCTTTGCTTCATGGCGCTCAAGCACCGCTTTCGCATCCGGCTCAAGCGCGCCGGTTTTTAGCATTTTTTTACCGGCTGCTATCATTTGCGCATAATCTTCCAGTGCGGAGTGGCGGGCAGGAAGGGCATGTGGTTCGTAATCATAGCTGTAGATGATCAGATTGCCGTCCTTGCCGCGATGTACTTCGGTATTCGATTCCAAATCGTGGTTGAAGATATCGTGCTTATTGAGAAATTGCACCGTTTGCAGGAAGCGGTCAAATTCGCCAGCGGTGATCGGCTGGCATTTCAATTCATTGGGAATGCCCTGACCACCATAGCAAATAAGATTACCCAAGGAGGCGCTTTTCGGCACCGCTTCGACAATTAACAGGCTTTTCTTGGCATCACCTGACGGAACCTTTCCCTGTAAGCTTGGCGGTGTAGTGGCAGGAGCGGCTACCAGCACTTCCGGTGTTTGTAAAATAGCCTCATCGTTCAGCCGAAACTGGCTTGCTTTTATCGTCATTGCCTGTTGCTCGGCATCTGCGAGCTTGGCGTAATATTGCTTGCCCGTCGCCGGATCATGCAAATGCCAGACCTCGTTCGACTTCACGGTGCTGATCAATTCTAGCCGGTTGGTAATCGCCTGCACTGGCTCTTTGATGCTTTCCTCGTTGGCTACTGCGCTGTAAGGTCTTGGCTTGGGCGGCGGCGTGATAATAGCGTTTTTAGGGCCGTACACGATGCGCGACAAGGTGTGCATATCGACAACCGTCACTTTCGACAAATCCACTCGTTGCAATTCGTTCCTGATGGCTTCCAATGCGGTGCGCGTTTTTGCGGGTTCGTCAGTTTTGAAGAACACCGGCACTTCTCCTGACATCCGGTGCAAGAATGTCAGGAACGCTTTGTTGCTTTCATGGATAGTGCGGAAATCGGAAGTGGCCGCATGAATGGCAATCCCGTTGCGTTTGGACAATTCTACCAAGGGGTTCTTAATATCCCACAGCACGGCGTCCATGGCCACGCAGGGCGTATTACGATGAAAGTCTTGCAAATATTCCAGTCCAGCCTGCGAATAGCTGGCGCCTGCTTTAACCTTCCATCCTGGCATTTCGATATTATCGTCACCGAAAAGCGTGGCGGTTTTGATGGAAGGGGCTATTTGCAGGTCAGGATTCTGGATTTTCAGAGCTGCGAGTTGCTTATGATCGAAGGAGCAGAAGATAATATCCTGGGTATTGAGCCGGCCACCGACTGTATATTCTCGTATGACATCAACAACTGGTTCATGGATACTCTTGCCTTTTAACTCAATGTTGGCGATAAGCGGGGGGTGCCCCTTAGACGCGCGTTTGGCATTGGCAGAAACGAAGAAATCCAGCGTTTCCCGCAAGGATGGAATTTTTTGCTTCTGCCCGACATCATAACGCTGCACCTCTTCCAGCGTCTGTTCGGAGATATTGCCTAAATCGCGCTGTGAACGGGCAGCGCCTTCCACGTTAATATTCAATTCGTTATCATGAATAACAACAGGATGACCGTCTTTGGTTACATAGAGATCGAATTCAATACCGTCTGCTCCTTGATCTAGCGCGCGCTGGAACGCTTTCAGCGTGTTTTCCGGCGCAAATTGTTGGGGAACCCGACCGCCGTTTCCTGCCAGTAGGCTGGTTGGGCCGTTGCCCCGATGTGCTATGATCGTTATTCCCAGCATATTCCATCACATAATGGTATTGCAATAATAGAATAATATCACAATGCTAGGCTAAGTTATGTTACAAATTTATTAAATGTTAACGATTGGTGTTCCATAGTAGAAACGCTTTTGTTATGATCAAATGACAATATGGATTATTATAATTTTATTCCTCTAGTAAAACGTCAGATAATACTTAATCATGAATGACTTCTTATGAGCGAGACAACAAAATGGAGAAATCATAGAGGCCACATGAACGCAAAGCCTTCGGTAGAACTGAAACTGATACGATTTAACGATGGGAAAGGCCAGCCGTTCTCTGCATTTATTGCCATGACTGAAGATCAATGGGCTACATTCAACCAACAAGAAACCAAGAATCTGAAGCTATTTGAGGATAGTATTTTATTGCTAGTAGAAGGTCACATGCCGTCTGGTAAAGATCAGGCCGATGCGCAAATTGCTTTTAAAAATCGCTATGCGTCTATTACGCCTCAGCAGAGCCGATGAGTGCCAGACTATAGTTATCCCACTTTACTTATACATGGCTGCAAAGAGTGTTTTCTGCGCTTCCGGTGCTCACGTACACCTGT
>CAZGVV010000092.1:0-4766 GCA_964529155.1 uncultured Rickettsiales bacterium | reverse complement strand
GCATTACAGATGAGCGTGTTCTGGCGGCCATGGAATCCATCCCGCGTGAAAAATGCGTACCTGCTGCATTGGCAGGCTCTGCTTACGTGGACGAAGAATTGCCACTTGGCGAGGGGCGCTACCAAATGGCTCCCTTGCCATTTGCCCGGTTGCTTGCACTGGCGGAAATCAAGCCAACGGATAACGTGCTCGATGTTGGCTGTGCTTATGGTTATTCCACTGCAGTGATCGCCAAGCTTGCCCACAGCGTCATCGGCTGTGAGTCGGATGCAACGATGTCGGCGGCGGCACTCCGTAACATCGAACAATTCGGCCTCGCCAATGCGCGCATCGCGCAGGTCAAGTCATTGGCCGAAGGGTACCCTACGGCTGCGCCGTATGATGTCATCCTTATTGAGGGTTCCATCGCCACCATGCCTGCACCTTTACTGCGCCTGCTTGCGCCCAATGGCCGGTTGGTGACCATAGAACGGCAAGCCGGACGCGCTGATGCACCTGGCGTTCCTGGAGGTCTTGGCCGCTTAGTAGCATTTATCAATCAGGACGGAACAATTGCCCGCAAAATCGGTGTAAATGCTAACGTGCCATTACTGTCTGGATTTGAGCAGAAACTTACGTTTGTATTGTAATGCTATGGGGCGACTACTCCGCGTTGCTGTAACTGCTTGCGTCTTATCGATAAGCGTTGCAGCCTATGCGGAGCCAGAAACGACCAATTCTACGCCAGCCCCTACACCGGACGCTTTTATTCAGGCATTGTCCTCTGCCTATACCACCCACCCGCAACTAAAAGCTGAGCGTGAAGCACTGCGTGCATTGGATGAAAATGTAGCCCAGGCCACCAGCGGCTTTCGCCCGCAAATTGGTGCGGAATATGACCGTGGGCGGCAACGCCAGAGTGTGTCCAATACGCCGTGGGGCTATTCCGATATGGCCACTAAATCACTTAAAGTAGAACAACCACTTTTCCAAGGCGGCGGTACGCTGGCCGAATTAAAAAGCGCCCGGGCGCGGGTGAAGGCGGGGCGGGAGCAGCTCCTGTCAGTAGAGCAGCAAGTATTGCTCGCGGCAGTAACTGCCTATGCAGATCTTGCCCAGGCGCAGGCGGTGCTTACCTTGTCTGAACATAACGTCGAAGTATTGGGTCAGCAACGCGCGGCCACGCAGTCACGCTTTGACGCCGGGTTTTTAACCGGTACGGATGTGGCGCAGGCTGAGTCACGCGTAGCCGCCGCACAAGCGCAATTAACGCAGTCTAAGGGGGATGTGGAAAGTGCGCGCGCAACCTTTATCCGCGTGATGGGCTATCCGCCTGGTGACGTGGGTTTTCCGGAAGAACATTTGCCGTCGCTCCCTGCGACGCTGGAAGAAGCACAACTGGCTGCACAGTCTGCTTTTCCTGAACTGCGAGCCGCACAATACAATGAAAAAGCCGCCGATGCTGACGTGGATCAGCGCGTATCGAAATTATTGCCCTCGGTTGCATTGGTTGGCAGCGTAAACCGCAATAGCGGGCCGTTATTCCCTGGGGTAAATAATTATGAGAATGACGCGCTCACCGTGAATGTAAAAGTACCGCTTTATCAAGGTGGCGGAGAATATTCGCGCCTGCGTGCGGCAAAAGATGCGCGTGAGCAGGCAAAGTTCAGCGCCATGGATACCCAGGCTGCTACCAGTGAAAACACTGCGAGAGCCTGGCATGATTACCAAGCATCGGTGGCAGTAATCGATTCAACGGAATCCGCAGTGAAAGCGGCAGATACCGCGCTCACCGGCATACGTGAAGAATATAATTCCGGTACGCGCAACACGCTCGATGTGCTCAACACACATCAGGAATTATTTTCACGTCAGGTTGATGTCACCCGCGCTCACCGCAACCGAATCGTGCTGGCATATCGTTTGCTAAGTGCTATGGGCAAACTGAATGCGAAGGACCTCTCACTACCCGTAGAAAGCTATGATCCGATCGCACATTATGATAATGTGCAGTGGTTGCCTCTCGGGTTTTGAGCACTTTGTGTAAGGGCTGCAATAACTGCCTGTTGCAATAACGATTTGTTAAGTGTAGGCGTGTAACAATTACGCGCGAAGGAGCATGAACATTATGCCTGAGGCGAAGGCGCAAGCAGCGACCGATCAAGACCCTTCGATGGAGGAAATCCTTCAATCGATCCGTCGCATCATTGCGGAGGATGAGGACCCGAAGGCGGAGAAAAAAACAGATACCAACATCAGTTCTGATGTCTTGGAGCTAACCGAAATGGTTGGTGATGATGGTGAAGTTAGCCCCGTCAGCATGGCCCCGGCAGAATCGCCCATTGACGTCATGGCCAATATTGAAAGCGCGCTTTCAGAAGAAGTGCTGGATCAAGAAATTCCTGCATCCCCTGTGCCTGCGGACGACATGGCCTCCATTATGGCAAGCAGTACGGTAACGGATGAACATTTGCTTTCCGACATCGCCGCCGCCGAAGCCGTGGCCGCCTTCCGCAAACTCACCCCTGCGCCAGCAGCTGCCCAGGCTTCTCACCCCGGAATGCATTTCCGCTCTGGCCTGTCGGTGGAGGATTTGGTTGTTGAAATATTGCGACCTGAGCTCAAACAATGGCTGGACACCCATTTGCCACATATCGTAGAGCGCATTGTGGAGCGTGAGGTAAGGCGATTGAGCGGGGATTAACAGGTATTTAAAATTTCCTTGTTTTTAGCGCTGGAAATAACCGATAAATGCCCTAATTCCCTTACATTAAGACTGGAATACTCGCTATTTTGTTTATAGAATCGTCCCTCAAAATTCACGCAAAATGGCATTGGGCTTTTCTATGAAAAAATTTGGTAAATCCACCTTGGTTTCACGTCACGTCACCGAAGGCCCTGAGCGTGCGCCGCATCGGTCCTATTTATACGCCATGGGGCTGGGTGAAAAACAGATTCACCAACCGCTGGTTGGCGTGGCGACCACATGGAATGAGGCAGCACCCTGCAACATTACGCTGGGCCGCCAAGCGCAGGTGGTGAAAAAAGGCGTGGCCGCCGCAGGTGGCACTCCGCGTGAATTTACCACCATTACCGTGACCGACGGCATTGCCATGGGACATCAGGGAATGAAATCCTCCTTGGTTTCCCGCGACGTGATTGCCGATTCGGTAGAACTTACCATGCGCGGCCATTGCTATGATGCAATTGTTGGCCTCGCTGGTTGCGATAAATCCCTGCCTGGGCTCATGATGGCCATGGTGCGCCTTAACGTACCAAGCGTATTTATTTACGGTGGTTCTATCCTGCCCGGAAAATTTAAAGGCCGGGAAGTGACAGTGGTGGATGTATTTGAGGGCGTCGGCCAGCACAGCGCAGGCAATATGAGCGCTGAGGATTTGCACGAATTAGAACAAGCGGCCTGCCCCTCCGGCGGCTCTTGCGGTGGGCAGTTCACTGCCAACACCATGGCATGTGTTTCCGAAGCCATTGGTTTAGCCTTGCCCGGATCTGCTGGCGCACCTGCACCATATGAATCTCGTGACCGTTTTTGCTTTGATTCGGGTGAGGCGGTGATGCATTTGTTAAAAGAAAAAATTCGCCCGCGCGACATTGTTACCCGTAAAAGCTTGGAAAACGCGGCGGCGGTGGTAGCGGCGACCGGTGGGTCAACCAATGCGGCATTGCATTTACCGGCAATTGCACATGAAGCCGGAATAGAATTTGATATGCATGCAGTAGGTGAAATTTTCAAACGTACGCCATACCTCGCGGATTTAATGCCGGGGGGGAAATATACCGCAAAGGATTTATATGAGGCGGGTGGTGTGCAAATCGTTATGAAAACATTGTTGGACGGTGGGTTTTTACACGGTGATTGCCTGACCGTTAGCGGGAAAACAGTGGCAGAAAATTTAAAAGACGTGCGTTTCCCCGATCACCAGCCTGTAGTACGTGCCTACACCAATCCGTTCCGCGCAGAAGGTGGTGTGGTGGTGCTTAAAGGTAATTTAGCGCCGGAGGGCTGCATTGTGAAAGTCGCGGGATTGAAGCAACTCAAATTCTCCGGCCCTGCACGTTGCTTTGATTCAGAAGAAGCCTGCTTTGCAGCGGTAGAAAAGGGCGCATACAAAGAAGGTGATGTATTGGTCATTCGTTATGAAGGTCCGCGTGGCGGTCCCGGTATGCGGGAAATGCTTTCAACCACGGCGGCCATTTACGGTCAGGGCATGGGTGAAAAAGTGGCGCTGATTACCGATGGCCGTTTCTCGGGTGGCACACGCGGTTTCTGCATCGGTCACGTTGGCCCGGAAGCGGCGCTAGGTGGGCCTATTGCCCTGATTCAGGACGGCGATATTATCACCATGGACGCGGAAGACGCTCGCCTTATCCACGTGGATGTAAGCGAAGCACAGTTAGCAGAACGGCGGTTGAAATGGTTGCCGCGAACCACGGATTATCAATCCGGCGCATTGTGGAAATACGCACAAATTGTAGGACCGGCAGAAAAAGGCGCAGTCACACATCCGGGCGGTGCGGCAGAAACCCAGTGTTTTGCTGATAGCTAAAACCTAATGCGGGTACTATTCTTAAGCGGTGTGGTCTGCACCGCTCTGGCAGGTATAGCGCAGTTGTAACCATTGTAGGGTGCTAATTTATAATGAAATCCTCGTATGCTAGTGCCATGCGATTTGCAATTCTATGGGCACTTTCTGCCTGAACTGGTCAACGTGTGCTGGAACTACTAGTCACTAATACCGCCACCTTGGGTACCGCTGGAAGAGCCG
>CAZGVV010000091.1:0-4841 GCA_964529155.1 uncultured Rickettsiales bacterium | reverse complement strand
GCGGGGCCGGACTGGAATTTGCATCCCGGAGAGAGCGCCGCACGGTAATCCAATGCAATCGCTACCCAAACAATACGAGCCCAAAGAGGCCGAAAAGCGCTGGCAGCTGCAATGGCTGGAAACCCAAGTCTACCGTTTCCAGAATGATCTGCCGCGCGAGCAAAGTTTCATCATCGACACGCCGCCGCCCACCGTTTCGGGCTTGCTTCACATGGGGCATGTATTCAGCTATTGCCAGGCTGATTTTGTAGCGCGTTACCAGCGGATGAGTGGCAAAGACGTCTGCTATCCGATTGGGTTTGATGATAACGGCTTGCCCACCGAGCGCCTGGTGGAAAAGATCAAAGGCAAAAAAGCCTCGCAATATCCCAGCCGCGAAGCCTTTATTGAAGACTGCAAAACCGTGGTCAGTGAAGCCGAAGAAGAGTTCAGGTGTTTGTTTAAGAGTATCGCCTTAAGCATTGATTGGAATAAAGAATACCAAACCGTATCCCCGCAAGTTCAGGCGTTGTCTCAGGCATCGTTTTTGGAGCTGATGGCAAAGGGGCAAGCCTATCGCGATTTCCGCCCGACGTACTGGGACTGGGTTGACCAGACGGCCATTGCCCAGGCGGAAATTGAAAACAAAGATATGCCCGGGGTGATGAACGACATCCAGTTCACCCTGGAAGATGGCACGCCCATTACCATCGCCACCACCCGCCCCGAACTGCTCGGCGCCTGCGTGGCGGTGATGTACCACCCGGAAGACCCGAAGGCGTCAACATACGCAGGCAAACAGGCCATCACCCCACTCTTCGGCGTAAAAGTGCCGATGATCCCCGACGAACTGGTGGAGCGCGACAAGGGCACGGGGCTGGTGATGTGCTGTACGTTTGGCGATGATACGGATAAGGAGTGGGTGCGGCAGCACGAGCTGCCATGGCGGCCTTTGATTGATGTGGATGGGAAGCTAAGGCTCGGCTCTGTAAAAGGGAATGATGCATCTACTGAGGCTGGGATTACTTTTAGGGCTGGAAAAGATGGTGCGGGCAGGAATTTTTCAGCCCTAACTTTAGGGAATTGTATTGATGTAAATGCATTTTATACTGTTTTTGCTCAACTTGAAGGTTTAAAACCCAAGCAAGCCAACGCAAAAATCATAGAACTCCTCCAAGCCGCAGGCCTTATCCTTAAGCAAACCCCGATGACCCACGCGGTGAAATGCGCCGAGCGCTCGGGCACGCCAATTGAGATTATTCCGACGCACCAATGGTTTGTGCGTGTAGTAGACAAAAAAGAAGCGCTTTTGGCGCGGGCGGCGGAATGTGACTGGAACCCGGATTACATGCGTATTCGCATCAATCAGTGGATTGAAGGTTTGAAAGAAGACTGGTGCATCTCGCGCCAGCGCTTTTTCGGTGTGCCGTTCCCGGTGTGGTACAGCAAACGCCCTGGCGAAGAGGGAAAGATTGTGTTGGCTAACCCTCAGGATTTACCCGTCGATCCGCTGACTTCCCTGCCTGCTGGATACACGGCGGATGAAGTGCAGGCAGACCGCGACGTCATGGACACCTGGGCTACCTCATCACTCACCCCACAAATCACCGCGGGCACGCTTACCCCGGGCAAATTATTTCCGGCGGATTTGCGGCCGCAGGCGCATGAAATTATTCGCAGCTGGGCGTTTTACACCATCGTGAAGGCGCATCTCCACGGGAATTGCATCCCCTGGAAAAACCTTATGATTTCCGGCTGGTGCCTGGCTGCTGACAAAACCAAGATGAGCAAATCCAAAGGCAACGTGGTTACCCCCGTTGCGTTGATCGAAGAAAAAGGCGCGGACGCCGTGCGTTACTGGGCCTCCACTTCCCGGCTTGGCGCGGATACGGCGTTTTCGGAAGATGCGCTGAAAATCGGCCGCAAACTGGTGACCAAGCTGTGGAACGCCGCTAATTTCGTGGCCCTGCAACTGGAGAAATTACCTGCACCGCCCACCGTTCCTGCCGCCAAGGACACGGCCATTGTGGATGCGCTGGACGTGTGGATTATCAGCCGCCTGCACGCCGCTACGGCCACCGCCACGGAAGAATTTGGCCGCTTTGAATATTGTGCGGCGCGGGAAGCGGTAGAGGCATTTTTCTGGAAAGATTTCTGCGACAATTACCTGGAATTGGTAAAAGCCCGCGCCTATGAAGGCAATCTTTCCGCCTTGCACACACTTCATCATTGCCTGGACGGGGTGCTCCGCCTATTTGCGCCGTTCGTGCCGCATGTGACGGAGGAAATTTACCATCATCTTTTTAATCAGGCCTCCATTCACCGTCGTGGCAATTGGCCCAAGGCAGGGGATTATCCGGTCAATGAAGCGGCTGAGATAGCCGGTGCGCAAGCGGTGGATGTGTTAAACGCCATCCGCAAAGCCAAATCCGAAGCCGGGGTTTCCATTAAATTCCCTGTCGAACGCGTCGTATTACCGAATGAAACGCTGGCCTTAATTGCGCCCTTGCTGGAAGATGTAAAATCCGCCGGGAATGTGACGGGCGACATCATAGCAGGGCCAGTGCTGGTCGTGCAATTGGGAGCGAAGGAGTCAGCGGCATGAGCGAGCAGGAGGAAGACGAGGGCACCAGCGACGCCACATTCCGTAAACGCCTGGATGAAAATGGCTATAAGCCAGATGCCGATGGCATGCGTTTCGGCCCGGCGCAGCCAAAAATTCTTGTCGCTGGCGCGTACAAAGTCATTCGCACCGCTGCCGCCAAAGCCCGTGAGGTCATGGGGCGGGAGAAAGGCTGATGGTGGACATTGATCCCTTTGAAATCCAGCGCCGCCTGCCAAGTCACCAGCAACGCCTGGCTGCGGAAAAGCAAATCAATGTGTATTACATTCCCGGCAAAGACCGCGCAGGGAATGTAATGTATGTCTACGCCGTATGCAGCGCACTTCTACATGCGCAGTTCGTGGAAACCGTGGTGATGGGCGCGATTCCCGATTATGCGGTGGTGGTGGAAACCGGAAACGGTGAACCAAGCGCCGAAGTGAAGCAGAAAATTTTAAATTATTACGGCTTCGACCATGATGCGTCGGAGGCGGCGTAGCGTAAACTACCCGGCTACCCGCTTGCGTGGGTATTGTTACGCTGCTTCCGCCGGATGCGCGCTTGCCTGGCCCAGGATAATCGTGCAATAGACTTCGTTGCCGCTGTCTTTATATTCCACGCGGTCCAGGCTGTCGATGGCGCGGGCAATGCCGCGGCCATTGGGCTCATTGAGTTTGAGCAGCGATTCTTCACTGCTTAGGAATTCTCGCCAGTTAAAGCCTTCACCCCAATCACGGATCACCAATTGCAGCGTGTTTTCCACGCGGCGTATGTGCAATTGGATGGCGCGGCCCACATATTCCGGTTTGGCAGCGTGCGCCGCTAAACGGTCTTCCCATGCGCCGCCGAGCAACCAGGCGCGCTTATGGGCATGTCCTATGCCGAGCATGCCGTGTTCAATGGCGTTGGCCATCAATTCCATAAGCCCGGCAGCGGTTTTTTCGGGTTTAGGCGTAAGCTGGCCGATGGTGGCGCAAATATGGCGGGCTTCAGCATGGGTGGAGAAGAGGAAAATGCCCTCGGCTAATTGACGGAATGCGGAAATATTACTCTCCAGCTGGCCGGCCATTTCCTCACGCATCGCGCATTCATTGGCGGCGGCATGGAGGATGGCGATAAGGATTTCCGGGTGGAATGGTTTGGTGAGATAATAATACGCACCGGCTTCCAGCCCTTCGCGCATTTGGTCCACCCCAACGTCACCGGTCTGAATAATGGCGGGTATTTGCTTCAGTTCCGGGTGAGCCTTCATACGCCGCAACAATTCCATCCCATCAACACCGGGCATCATTTTATCGAGCAGGGCTAAGTCCAGCGTATGGGGATGCGCCAGCATATGCTGCCACGCGCTTTCTGCATTGGTAAACGGGCGCGGGATGAAACCGGCGCTTTCCACGCCTTTAATGAGGATCATCAAGTTGATCTCATCATCGTCCAGCACCAATACGGTACGTTTCTTTTTCGGGTGCATGACTGTTAGCCCTCCATTGCTTCTTGTAAACGAACCACGCGGCGTCCTTCTTCCAGCACGGCTGGAATCATAAAGGTGACGCGTGCGCCTGGCCCGTCCGTATTATTTTCCGCCCAAATTCGTCCGCCATGCGCGTCCACGATGCGGCGGCAAATGGCAAGGCCAAGGCCGGTGCCCCCTGCGCCAGTGTCGGTGCGGCTACTTTGTTTGAACGACTCGAATATTAGGTCTTTTTCATTCTCAGGTATACCCACTCCCTGATCTATAACCGTAATTGCCACCGCTTGCTGGCTATTTAATGTTGCAGCCTGGGATTGCAGAGTAATGCCACCTCCAGAAGGAGTAAATTTAATGGCATTACCCAATAAATTTGTGATGACTTGAATAATTTTATCCTGATCGCACACGGCTTCGATAACACTGCTGTCCATTTCCGTTGTGAAGGGAATATTTTTATCGCGCATGAGCGGCTGCACCAATTCGCTGGCGCGGCCAAGCAGCTCTTTTAGGTCGGTACGTTTCAGCGCAAATACATGTTCACCATGTTCCAAACGCGCCAGATCGAGCACTTCGTCCACCAATTTGGAAAGGCGGCTGCCACCGGTTTGAATCAGCTCAAAATACTGTTTCAATTGCGTGCGTTCTGCTGATTCATATTCGCGGATACCATAGGAAGAGAAGCTAATCAGCGCATGTAGTGGGGTCCGGAATTCATGGCTCATATTGCGCAAAAATTCGCTTTTAGCTTCAGAGGCTTGTTTTGCGCGGTGCATGGCTTCTTCCAATTCA
>CAZGVV010000090.1:1067-5108 GCA_964529155.1 uncultured Rickettsiales bacterium | reverse complement strand
GGGGTATTGCCGTTGATTGAAGATTCCGGTGAAGCCGGGCGATGGTGGCCGGATTTGGTGGGTGGAAATAATACCGACCAGCCACGTATTTTTGCGCATATTCCATTTGTCTGCCCGCCGCGCCCAACACGTGAATTGCCTTTTGCGCTGGCCATTGCGCGCATTGAGCCGGAGGAAACAGGGGATGATCTATCATTTCTTGCACTGCACGTGGATGATCGCATCAGCCAGCACCGTCTGCAATCTGCGCTTGCGCAATCGAATTTGGAAGCACGGTGGATTGATGCTTACGCGCCGACGCCGTCTGAGCGCTGGCACCTGGTCGAGATTAAAGGATTTGTGCGTACCGATAGCGAAGCGTATAGAGCGTTTGAAGCGAAACTTGCGGCCACACCTCCACGCGCTACGTTTCTTGGCGCCTATGCACGGCCAATCAAAGGATAGCTATGTTACCACAACCTAAGCCTGGTATTATGGACATTTCGCCCTATGTCGGCGGGAAATCAGCGGCGGCGCCTGGTATGAAGCCGATGAAATTGTCCTCTAACGAATCCGCCCTTGGCCCAAGTCCGAAAGCGGTGGAAGCCTATATGGCGGAAGCGCCGCGCTTGCGGCGGTATCCGGATGGTCATGCCCAGGCCTTGCGTGAGGCGATTGCTGAGGTGCATAAAGTGCCGCTGGAGCGTGTGGTGTGCGGTGCGGGTTCGGATGAATTGATCGGGTTGCTGGTGCATGCCTATGCCGGGCCAGGGGACGAAGTGCTCTATTCTGAGCACGGGTTCCTGATGTATAAAATATATGCGCTCGGCGCAGGGGCAATGCCGGTTGCCGCGCCTGAGAAGAATTTAACCACGGATGTAGATGCCTTGCTTGCGGCCGTGACGCCACGTACTAAGATTGTTTTCCTGGCAAATCCTAATAATCCCACCGGCACATATATCAACGCCCATGAGCTTGCGCGCTTGCGCGCCGGGTTGCCGGAGCATGTGATTCTGGCAATTGATGCGGCGTATTGCGAATATGCTACGGAGGCGGATTATAGCCTGGGGCGTGATTTGGTGGATACTTCAGAAAATACGGTGATACTGCGCACATTTTCCAAAATATACGGCCTTGCCAGTTTGCGCGTAGGCTGGGGCTATTTCCCGAAATCGATTGCCGATGTGCTGAATCGGTTACGTGGGCCCTTTAATTTGTCAGCGGCGGCAATTGCGGCAGCGGCTGCGGGTACGCGCGACATCGCGCATGTGAAAGCGGCAGTGGAGCATAATACTAAATGGCGGCCATGGTTGGAGAATCAATTGTCAGCGCTGGGACTGGCGATTCCGCCGAGCGCCGGTAATTTCCTGCTGGCTGAATTTGCGAGCGCCAAGGAAGCTTCGGCCGCCAATGAATTTCTATTGTCACGTGGGATTATCGTGCGCGAAGTCGGGGCGTATAATTTATCCCAGTGTCTGCGCATTACAGTGGGGACCGAAGCGGAAATGCGGGCATTGGTGGACGCGTTGAAGGCGCATTTGCTGCCCAAATCATGAGTACGATGCCATTTTCAAGTGTGGCCGTGATCGGCTGCGGCCTGATTGGGGGCTCGGTATTAAAAGCAATACGGGCGACCTGGCCGGATGTGCGGTTGATCGCCTGCGACCCGGACGCGGCGAGCCGGGATTATATTCAGCAACATAATTTAGCTGATATGATCAGTGCCGTGCCAAATGCGGCGGGGGCGCAGTTGGTCGTGTTGGCATCGCCAATTCCGGCGCTGGCGGAAAATGCGGCGGTGATTGGGCCTGGACTTGAGGCGAATATATTGGTGACGGACGTGGCATCGGTAAAATTGCCTGCCATAGCTGCAATTGCGCCGCATATGCCAAACGGCGTGCAATATATTCCCGGGCATCCGATTGCCGGAAGTGAGAAAAAAGGGGTGGGTGCGGCGCAGGCTGAATTATTTGCTGGCAAGCGCGTAGTCCTGACGCCGGAACAGCCCGACTTGCCCGGCGTGGCGGAAGTGGCGGCGTTTTGGCGTGGGCTGGGGGCGGATGTGTTGTATATGCCGCCGGATCTGCATGACCAGATGTATGCCGCAGTTTCGCATGTGCCGCAATTTTTGGCCTTTATAATCAAAACATTGCATGAGTTCGCTCATGTGACACCTGAGCATGACATCACGCGGCGTTTTTTCCGCTTGTGTGACTCGGATGCGGCGTTGTGGAGTGGTATTTTTGAGGCAAATAAAGACAATATAAGCAGGGTATTGGGGCTGTATCTGGAGGCGTTGCATCAGATCATACAGGAGCTTGGCAGCGCACAGGAGGAAGCGGCAGAAGTAAAACCGCAGCCGCAGGTGGACGCGGAAGCGGCGATTGCCTTGTTCCCGTATTTCGCCGCCTCTTGCTTGGTCTCCGCCGTGGCGCGTGAGGAGCGGGCATTGGGAGTGAAAATGCGCAACTATGCCGGAACCGGCTTCGCTGATTTTACCGCGCCCCTGGTGCAAGACCCGGAGGCGGTGATGGAACGCGCGTCAACACACGCCAAGGCATTGGCTGCACTGCTAGAGAAGTTCGCGGCGGCTATTTAGTGAGTTTTTTGTTGATTCGTACCCGTAATGTTAGGCAAGCTGGTATTAGTTGCTATACCCGATGCCGCACTGCCAATTCCAACGGCTAAATTAGCGACTGCGGCACTTTGCTTGGCTTTTTCTAATGGAAGCTCAGCCAGCAGTTTTGGTGCATCTTGCATATTGCCATTTGTATCCAGAGTTACCCATTTTGTGTTGCTTGGAATGCTAAATGCAGCGCCATCGATGGAAATGACATTATAACTGGTGCCATCAGCATTAGAAGCAGTGGTTAGCAGCGCCTTTTTCTGCTGTTCTTCCGTTAGGCCAACCAGAATTCCGCCATTTCCGTGCTCGTTGCCTTCATTATAGAAACCCTGACTACTCTTGTGCTCATTTGCTATTAACGCCTCAGTGGCATTGATTAAAATTGTTCGATTGTCAGTATATTTTACTACATCTCTGTCTTTTGGAATGCTGCCTTCAGCGATGTTTGTTGATGAAGTGAAAGCCGACTGTTGCGGGGTGGAGGAAGGATTATTAACGGGAAGTAATGACCCCGTTGGTTGCGTTGGATCAGGTGCATTCGTAAATGCGCTGGCGATGTCCACGGCTGGACTCTGGGCTATATTATTATCATCCACAAATACAATTTTTGTATTTGGCATTAAATGAGCAGTAAATTTTTGTATTTTACCGTTGTTATCTGTCTCATTGTAGGTGATGCGATTAAATTTAATGCCGTTTTCTTCTACTAATTCTTGTGTAATATGATCTTTCCGTGATTGATTAACCTCTACCACCAGTCCGCCTTTACCTGTATTGGCAACGGTGTTGTTTAGGGCGTGCATAAAACCTACGTGAACTGGCTCATCCTTATGGACAACAACGGGTTGATGTTCCGAGGACTCAATCTTCAAGCGATATGCGCTTTGAACACCATTTTCTTTTGTGGAGAGTAGCGTTGCGCCGGTTACATTAGGAACATTTTCATACACTATTTCTGGTTCGAATTTAGGGTTGAGTTTTTTGTCATCCCTTTCGGCATAAGGCTTATCTAACTCAGCTGAAATAGTTTCAACTTTTTTTACGTATTTAGGATGCCATTCATGTGCTGGAATTGCGTATGCGATATTTGGTTTGTCAGGGTTTGAAATTTTAATTTCCATGTTTACGTTGCTGGGTCCTTTCCCGGTGGATGCGACGTCGGCTTTCAGGCGTTCATGAAACGTGTTTTCCACTTTGCGGCGGAGTATTTTGGTGCTGCTGTCATAAGCGATGCTGTTGGTAAGTTCCGACATTTCTTGCATATTTTGTGGATTGAAAGAAAGCCTATGTACAGCGTCTTCCGTGCGTGATAAAACGGCTGTGTTTAGGGTTTCTAACTGCTTAATGTCAAAATCAGCGCTAGCATTATTGACGCCAACGTTAGACTGAATATTAAAATTAAAATATTTGTTATTGTTTTAAAATTTTAAATTTAA
>CAZGVV010000090.1:0-1057 GCA_964529155.1 uncultured Rickettsiales bacterium | reverse complement strand
CAAGTTGGGCAGCCGTATATTGCGGTCTGCCTTCTATTAGTACCGGCTGATGAGTAGTAGGATCTATTTCTGGCGTAATTAAATTTATGTTCCAATTTGCATTGGCTTTGGATGCCGTATAATTATACACCCCATTCAATGTAGTCATTTCTGGCACATTTATGGATAAGGCAGGATTTGCTGGGATTTGGCGGGCATTTGCTTCCAGTACATCGGCCAGGACGCGTAGTTTTTGTTGTTCCTTTTGTTGATCACCAAAACTTCGCAACGCTTTAAGGGCATCGGGTAGCTTTGTTGTTATTTGGTCAGCAATAGGCTGTATAAATGCGTGTACTTGCGTGCGCGCTTTTAGTTCGGCAACCTGGGTCCTAAGGCTTTCTACTGTAGCTTTGATGGGTTCAATTTCATTAGGAACTAAAGATACACTAAGCGGTGCAGAAGGAGTAATATCTTTGGTCATGATTTATATCTCCAATTTTTTTATCTACGCGATGCAGGCGTAATTTATGTGAGTTGTTAACTAGCTTAGCATAATTTAAATGAAACGTTTATGAAGGTTATGTGAAGATAGCAAACTTTAACACTTAAATCTATTATTATAACGACATTTATCATTATCATATACGCGGTTATTTCGATAACTTCTCGCGCTGGTTGAGTGCTTGTCAGCGGTAGGAGTAGGGGGTGTTTGCAAGGCATGACAACCCGCTAAAATTACGCTAGATTCTTTGCATGCAAACCATTTCCCATTTTGGCCCTGGATACCGCCCGGTTGAGGTGGGGAAGATCATGACCCTTGCGGTGGAGTCGCCACTGGTGCTGGATTGTGGGGCAGAGGTCTATGGGTTTCCGTTTGCCTATCAAACCTATGGCACATTAAACGCCGCGCGCAGTAACGCCATTCTTATCTGCCATGCGCTGACGGCGGACCAATATGTGGCGGGGGTTCACCCGGTTACGGGTAAGCCCGGATGGTGGGACGACATGGTAGGGGCTGGGAAACCAATTGATACGGAGCGGTTCTTTGTGATCTGCGCCAACGTGCTTGGCGGGTGCA
>CAZGVV010000089.1:0-5503 GCA_964529155.1 uncultured Rickettsiales bacterium | reverse complement strand
AAACAATATATCGACTAAAATGAGCAATATATCTGCTGCAGGACGTGAGAATGCTAATGCTAAGGGGATTAAAATTATTGCAAATAATGCGGCACGATGAGCATAGAAGTCATATTGTTTTTCCATAAAGCAAGTACTACACTTGGCTGTTTTTAAAATCAATTTGGAATTGTAGTTTAAATGCATGTTGTAGATATCATGTTAAGTCGTAAGGCAGGCGGCGTGGAGCAGGTCGCTGTAGACTATTGTCGTGCGTTGCAATTGCGAGGCCATAGAGTGACAGCGATCACGCATCCTCGTGCGTGGGCTAATGCGGGATTGAAGGCTCTTAATGTAAAAGAAGTCCATTTCCGGCATTTAAATGAATGGGATTTAACGGCTCCTATACGATTAAGGCGGATACTAAAACAGTTGAAGCCTGATATTGTTATTGCACATTCCAACCGTGCAGTAGCGCTAAGTGTGCGTGCAGTAAAGGGGGTCTATCCTATATTTGGCATGGCTAATAATTATAGTCTCAGGCGCTTTGCTAAAGTAGATGCTGTTTTTTCACCGACCCATGATATGGCAACAGTATTACAAAACATAGGTTTGCCTCAGGAGCGGATATTTCATATTCCCAATATGGTTGAAATGCCTGTGCGGCGCGCAAATGTAGTGCACGGAACTTTGCCAGTAATCGGTACGCTTGGTCGGTTTGTAGAAAAAAAAGGCTTTCATATTTATTTGCAAGCATTGAAACACTTACGGGATAAGGGCTATGGATTCAGTGCTGTACTTGCTGGTGCTGGGAAAGAAGAAGAGAACCTGCGTCAGCAAGTGAAAGATGCGAACATGCAAAGCATAGTGAATTTCCCTGGATGGATTGATGATCGTGCATCATTTTATGCCGGCTTAGATATTTTTTGTTTGCCAAGTTTGCATGAGCCATTTGGAATTGTATTGCTCGAGGCATTTGCGCATGGTGTGCCAGTGGTTGCTACCGATACGGAAGGCCCAGTGGATATATGTGTTCATGATCAAGATTCATTAGTAGTGCCAAAAGGAGATGCGATTAAGTTGGCGGAAGCGCTAGAGTGTCTTTTAAATGAGCCGATGCGCGCAAAAGAATTAGCAGATCGTGCTTTTGCTAAGGTTTTGGCTGAATATTCAACCGAAACGGTAAGTCATCGCCTGGATACAATTTTGAGGAATTATCATGCTACAGCATGAAGACACCCTCCCACCCACTTCGCTCGAAGACGCCATCGCGCAATATATCCGGCGTTATTTTTGTGCGCATGGAGAGTCCATGCCGCCAGCCGGGATGTATGACCGGATATTGCCGCTAATGGAACGGCCGTTGATTACAGAAGTGTTGCGTGTGACGGGGGGAAACCAATTGAAAGCTGCGGCGTTGCTTGGCCTGAACCGTAATACGCTGCGCAAAAAAATTCGTATGCTGGGCGTAGTGCCTGTAACAGGAGGGCGCTAGGTGTTTCGGTTAGGACAATTGGCTGCTGTGCCATCCTGGATTGCATTGATGGGGATGGCGGCGATATTGCTGGCGCTGGCGCTGGCGATTTTTTTGCATGGGCGGGGTTTATGGCATAATTTGCATACCCAGATTTCGGGGTCGCGTTTGCTGCGGCGTGTTGTATTGACGTTCAGTTTAGTGACCATTTTGCCGACGGTTCTGGTGTCGGTTTTTTCGGTGCTGTTTTTTAATTTGGGCGTTGAGGCGTGGTTTAATGACCGCATTAACACGGCCCTGGGTGAGTCGCTCGCAGTGGCGGAGGCGTATTTGGATGAGCATAAGGAAAATATCCGCGCTGATGCACTGACGCTTGCGGAAGAAATTGGGCGCTATGGCGATCTGGCATTTTCTAATCCTACGGAATTTAATCGCATGGTATCCACGCTTTCGGCGCAACGACGGCTGACGGAAGTGGTGGTGTTTCAGCATAACCGTATTATCGCGCAGGGGCGTTTAAGTTTTAGTATTGCCTTCGAAAGCTTGCCGATTAATGCCATTGAACAAGCGGGAAATGGTGAGGTGGTAATCTTGCAGGGGCATAATAACGAAGACCGTGACCGCGTGCGTGCGATTGCCCGGGTAGACAGGCTTCCTGATACCTATCTGCTGGTGGGACGTTTGGTTGATGATAAGGTAATCGCGCATTTGGACAAAACCCAAGGTGCGGTGAATGAATATGAGGGCTTGCTTGCGCAAGTGTCGCGTTTGGAGTGGTTGTTTTCCGGCGTGTTTGTAGCGCTTACATTTGCGCTGTTAATGAGCGTTGTGTGGTACGGGCTGGTATTTGCCGCCCGCCTGACTACGCCGATTGCCCGCCTTGCGGCGGCGGCGGAGCGGGTGCGGTCTGGTGATTATGCCGGGCGTGTGGACGCAGGTGAGGGGCATGACGAGATTGCCGCACTTGCACGTGCCTTTAATCGTATGATGGAGCAACTGGAAGCGCAGCGTCACGGCCTTATTGCTGCCAACCGCGAATTGGATGACCGGCGGCGGTTTAGTGAAGCAGTATTAGCCGGTGTATCGGCTGGCGTTATCGCGCTGGATGCAGAAAAGCGCGTGCGGCTGGCAAATCCATCGGCACGGGCAATTTTGTCTTCAGGCGGGGAATGGGAAGGTCGGCATGTCAATGAAATGCTGCCTGGCATTCAGGAGCTATTGATGCAAGCCGAGGCAGATAACAGTGGAAGTGCACAAGGCGGCCTCACATTACCGCACGGTCAATCGGCATTGACTTTGCATACACGTGTAACATTGGAGCGTGGGGAAAATGGTTTGCTGGGATACATTGTGACGTTTGATGATATCACCCCTCTGGTTGCTGCTCAGCGTCATGCTGCATGGTCAGACGTTGCGCGTAGGGTGGCGCATGAAATTAAAAATCCGCTGACGCCGATTGCGCTTTCCGCCGAGCGTTTAAAGCGCAAATACCAGAAACTGCTGGCGCCGGAAGAAGCGGAGACGTTTGGTAAATATACCGATACTATCGCCCGTCACGTGGCGGATATCGGGCGTATGGTGGAAGAATTCGTCGCCTTCGCACGGATGCCTGCGGCCATTATGCGCGATGCAGATTTGGTGCAGATCGTGCGCAAAGTGTTGTTTTCAGAGCAAGTGGCGCATCCGGGTGTGACCTATGCCTTTGACGGAGCAGGGCGAAATATTCCCATGCTGTGTGACGAACGGCAACTGGCGCAGGCATTGTCTAATTTGTTGAAAAATGCCGCTGAATCAATTGAGGCACAGCGCATCGATTTTGGCAAAATAGAAATTAATATAGAAAAACAGCACGATAAAGTTGTTATGACAATTGAAGACAACGGCCCGGGATTTCCCCCCGACCAGCTGCCGCGTATTATGGAAGCATATGTCACCACACGGGCGCGTGGAAGTGGGCTTGGGCTTGCTATCGTAAAGAAAATTATGGAGGAACATCAAGGGAGTGTCGCCGTTTCTAATAAGCCTGATGGCGGTGCGCGCGTGACGCTTTCCTTTCTGCAACACTGTGATATAAATGCCGCGTAACCACTAACTTTGGTACACATACATCCTATGACCGCCGACATACTTATTATTGACGACGAAGCTGACATCCGCGACCTAATCTCCGAAATTTTAACCGATAATGGCTATATCACACGAGTGGCCAAGGATAGCGAAACCGCGCTTAGAGCAATATCGGAGCGTGTTCCTTCTGCCATTGTACTGGACATCTGGTTGCAAGGCAGCGAGCTGGATGGGCTTGGTATTTTGGAAATGGTCAAGAAAAAGCACCCGTATTTGCCCGTCATCATGATTAGCGGTCATGGCAATATTGAGACGGCGGTGGCGGCCATCAAAATGGGTGCCTATGATTTTATAGAAAAACCGTTCAAAGAAGAGCGCTTGTTGCTAATGGTGGCTAAGGCATTGGAAGTGTCACGCCTGCGCCAGGAAAATCAGGAATTAAAAAGCCGAGCATCGCTCGAGGTGCAGTTTACCGGTGTATCGCAGCCGATTACACAAGTGCGCCAAGCGATTGAAAAAGTTGCTCCCACGGCTAGCCGTGTTTTAATTACCGGTGCGCAAGGTACGGGTAAGGAATTGGCCGCACGTCTTATACACAGCCGTTCACCGCGGGCTAATGCCAATTTGGTCATGCTCAATGCAGCAAGCCTGACACCAGAGCGAGTGGAAGCCGAGCTGTTCGGGGTAGAAGATACGGCCATGCTTGGCAGTGTGGAGAAACTCGGCACGTTTGAGCGTGCGCATGGCGGTACGTTATTCATTGACGAAATTGCGGATTTACCGCTGGATACCCAAGCTAAAATTTTGCGTACCCTGCAAGATGGGGCATTCACCCGCGTGGGGGGATCGCGTCGGGTAGAAATTGATGTCCGGGTTATTGCTGCCAGTACGCGGGATTTAGAAGAATCCATGGCGCGCGGCGTGCTGCGGGAAGATTTGTATTATCGCTTGAATGTAGTGCCCATCCGGATGCCCGCTTTGCGCGAACGGCGTGAGGATATTCCCGAATTATGCCGTTACTTCCTCAAGCGTGCGGCGGATTCCAATGGTCTTTCGCCGCGTGATCTGGCGTCTGACGCAGTCGCCGCACTACAATCCTATGCATGGCCAGGGAATGTGCGACAATTACGTAATATGATGGAATGGTTGGCGATTATGGCAGGGGGAGAGATTGGAAGCTTAATTACAGCTTCACAGCTGCCTCAGGATTTACTGTTGTCAAACCCACTGATGACGCGTCCGGATATGAATGCTGATATTATGTCTCTGGCTTTACGCGAAGCGCGCGAGTTGTTTGAGCGGCAATATTTAGCGGCACAGATCGAACGATTCGGCGGTAATATTTCACGCACATCGACGTTTGTCGGAATGGAGCGTTCCGCACTGCATCGGAAGTTGAAAACGCTGGGTATTTATGAGACGGAAGAAAAGCTGGAACAAGTAGGATAAATAAGAGTGAAGCGTGATGCCTGATGCGTGTTTTTCTTATCTTCACACCCAGGGATCACGCTTCACATATACTAATACGTGCTTGGTGGGTCACTCGCCGGGAATGAATCCTCGATCGCATGGTCAATCTGCTTTTCGCTTAGATTGTCGCGCAATTCCTTATCTTTTTTGATTGCAGCCTGGCGTTTCATTTTGCCACCGCCACACCGCCAGCCTTGGAAAAAGCAGCTCATTACCTGTGAAATATTCGACATAATTTCCTCCTCTGATGATGTGATTACATCAGAGGTCATATAAAAATTCGATGTGGTTGATTATATGCCTTGTTATGAGGCGCTATTGGCCAGCCGCAATCGTAATGCATTAAGCTTGATAAAGCCCGCCGCATCTTTCTGGTCATAAGCACCTGCATCATCTTCGAAAGTAACGATCTGCGGATTGTAAAGCGACACCGGCGATTTTCGGCCTACCACCTGCACGCTGCCTTTGTAGAGTTTAAGGCGAACCGTGCCCGTTACATTGGTCTGGCTGGCA
>CAZGVV010000088.1:0-5550 GCA_964529155.1 uncultured Rickettsiales bacterium | reverse complement strand
GCAGATAAGCCAGCAGCAGATAAGCCAGCAGCAGATAAGCCAGCAGCAGATAAGCGAGTACCGAATGCAACTACAGGTGCAACAAATACAACACCGCCAGCCGACAAAACATGGTTAGAACAAATCGGAGAGCAAGTTTCTAATCCCAGCAAATTTGGTGTTATCGGGGGTGTAGTGGGCGTGGCGCTGGCGGCGTTGCTTAGTGGCGGGGATTTGCTTTTAGCCGGCATTCTAGGGCTGGTTATGGGTATGGTCGGCATGATGGCCGGGAATTATTTGGGTGGTGACAATAAAAGCGCTGGTACTGGCGCGGGTGCTACTCCAACGCCAGGTTTAAAAACAAAAGCGGCCTTAGAGCAGGTCGGTATTGTGTTGCAGCCGGAGCAGGCAGTGGAAATGGAAAAGAATGGCGTCAAAGTGACGTCGGCATTTACACATGAAAAAGTAAGCTATATTAATATAGAAACCCAAAATGCTAACGGTAATCCAAGCAAATTTACGCTTGTCGGCACAGTGGATGATAAAAAACATTTCCATAAAGACGCGCAAATTGAAGGGCGTCATGTGACCGAAAAAGATATTGCTGATAAAACCGTTACTCCCGTAGGCGCTGTTCCTAAAAAAGTAATTGATTTTACTTCCAAAAGTGCTGTTGACGAGATTAAGCCGCAAGGCATTCCAGCCGGTACGCAAGTAGCACCTAAAGCTACTCCGACTGCCGAGCAGGCAATAGCAATCCTAAATTCTATATAATCAACCCCCCACCACCTCGCCACTCACCCCCGGCGTGGTAATCAACCGATAAACCGCCTCCGCCACCGCTTCTGGCGTGGTATCCGTTGGTAGGTGGGCGTGGTGGCCGTCGGCGTTGGGCAGGGCGCGGCTGATGGAGGCGCCGTTTACACGGGTTTTTCCGGCCAGTTCAGCGGCGGCCATGAGGGTGAAATCACGCAGGGTTTTTTTCGAAAGTAAATAATAAAAATAGCTGTGGCGCGTGGCGGTGTCTTTGGCGTCCAGCATGTTAACCACGCAAGTCTCTATCAATCCCCGCGCGGCAAAGGCTTGCGTCAAATAAATCGGCGCTGCCACATTCACGGCAAAGGTGTGAGCGTACAGTGCGGCGTTGCTTTCCAGGAACGGCGCACGCTCAAACACCGACGCATTATTGACCAGATGTGCACAGTGCGGAAATGCCTGAAACACCGCCTCAACCAAGCCCGGAAGTGCTGCACTTTGCGCTAAATCAGCCTGAAATAATGTGCATGTCACACCATGCTTGCGAATATCCTCCGCCGTGGTGTGCGCGTCTGTTTCCGAGGTGTGGTAATGCAGCGCAATATCAAAACCTCGTTCCGCCAGATACAACGCCGTTGCCCGCCCAAGACGGCGCGCGGCTCCGGTGATGAGAACGGCGGAACGAGCCATGATCAGGTAAAGCGCCCGTGCTTATTCTTGCGGGTCTACCCAGGAAATATTGCCATCAGCACGGCGATACACCACGTTCAAGCGGCCATGCGCAGCGTTGTGGAACATGAGGGCGGGAAGCTCCTGCAAGTCCATGCGCATCACGGCCTCGCCTACGCTTAGCGTGTCAATGTCCGTGGCTTTTTCAGCGATCACCATGCCCGATGCCAGCTGCGCCTCTTCCTCGCCTTCACCCACTTCGGGTGAGAGCACATATTTGCGGCCTTGTGATTTACGGCTCATGGGGACCACGTTATCATTTTTGTGGTGGTTAGTGATGCGGCGTTTGTAGCGGCGCAATTGCTTTTCGGTTTTTTCTAACGCGGAATCAAACGTTGCGTAAATATCATCCCCCACGGCGTGCGACCGCACCACCATGCCGGAATGCGTGCCAAGATTGGCATGTATGTCTGCGCGCACCTGGTACGCTTCTTTTGAGACCACAACATGAACGTTATTTACGCGGTCCAGATATTTCGTCACGCCATGTGCTACGCCTTGCTCAACATGGGCGCGCAGGCTTTCACCGACGTCCATGCCTTTACCAGAAATTGAAATTTGCATAGGAAAATGCCTTATCGTTAAAGTGACAGTTAGAAAAATTGGGTAGGTAGAATTAAAGTATACACCTTTTTGACGCAGGATTAAAGCGCGGGCAGGTGGATTCCCAGCGCTTCGCTTAAGTTATTGTATTGTCCCCAATAAGCGATGCGCCGGAAGCATCGGGGAATAATGCCGGAAAAACGCCATTGTCCGGCGCTGGGGTCTTGCGGATTAGCGTGGAATTCAAATAAATCCTGCATGGTCAACACATCCCCCTCCATACCCACAATTTCGGACACATGCGTCACGCGGCGCTGGCCGTCTTTGCTGCGGCTGATTTGGATGATTAAATGCAGTGCAGACGAAATCTGCCCGCGAATCACCCGAAGTGGCAAACCGAAACCGGACATGCTGATCATGTTTTCCAGCCGAAAAAGTGCATCGCGCGGGTGGTTGGCGTGAACGGTGGTAAGCGAGCCTTCATGCCCGGAATTCATAGCCTGCATCATGTCAAACGCTTCCGGTCCACGCACTTCGCCAACAATAATACGGTCTGGCCGCATGCGCAGGGCGTTACGGACTAAATCGCGGGTGGTAACAGCGGAATATTCATCTTCGCCGACGATTAAAGGGCGTGTTTCCAGGCGTACGACATGGCGTTTTTGCAGGTGAAGCTCGGCGGCGTCTTCCACGGTAACAACGCGTTCGCCCTCATCAATAAATTGTGAGATGGCGTTGAGTAATGTGGTTTTGCCAGACCCTGTGCCGCCGGAGATAACGATATTTAAACGGCAGCGTCCGCAAATTTTCAGAAACTCACCCAACGGCTTGGACATGCTGCCGCGCGCGACCATGTCATCAAGAGTGATATGGCTACGGGCGAATTTACGAATGGAAATAGTAGTGCCATCCACCGATAAGGGCGGGGCGATGATATTTACGCGGCTGCCATCCGCCAGGCGTGCATCCACCAGTGGGCGGGCGGGGTCCAGCGTGCGGCCTACGGCGCGGCAAATGGCTTCCGCCGCGTCACGCAAGGCTTCTTCATTAGAGAATACGCAGGCCGTGCGTTCCAGCCGTCCTTCGCGTTCGACAAATACTTCGCGCGAGGTGTTGATAAGAATATCATTCACGCAGGGGTCATCCAGCAATAGCTGAATAGGGGCCAGTTCCGGCAAGGTATACATCGGCGCAAATGAAGGGGCGGTTACGGTGACAGGAGCTGACATTTAGCTGGCTTTTGCGTGGGAGTTGGAAAGATTGCGCTGGCGGCGGCGCTCCATGGAGGAGGCGATGCCGATGGCTTCACGGTATTTAGCAACGGTGCGGCGGGCAACGTTGATATTGCGGCGGCGCAGCGTTTCGGCGATGTCGTCGTCAGAGAGCACTTTTGCGCCTTCCTGAGCAATGAGTTCTTTGATCAGGTGTTTGGCTGTTTGGCTTGAAACGTCATCCCCACCAGCGCCATGGCTCAGGCCCGAGGTGAAGAAATATTTCAGCTCAAACGTGCCGCGCGGAGTGATCATATATTTACCTGTAGTCACGCGGCTGATGGTGCTTTCATGAAAACCGGTTTCCCGCGCAATATCGCGCAGGGTCAAGGGTTTTAAATGGTGAATGCCCATGCGGAAGAAGCCTTCCTGCTGCACCACGATCTCGGTGGAGACTTTCAAAATTGTCTGTGCCCGTTGGTCCAGAGCGCGCACCAGCCAGCTGGCCTGTTGCAAATTTTCATTTAAATATTTTTTATCCGCCCCTTCGGCATGCGCAGAGATTTTGGCAAAATAACGTCGGTTGACCAACACGCGGGGCAGGGCTGAGGCATTGAGTTCAATGTGCCAGCTTTTTTTGCTCTGCTGCGAAAAATCCCGGCGTACAGTAACATCCGGGACCACGGTTTCTACCACTTCACGGGCGAACGCCAGGCCGGGTTTAGGATTAAGGGCGCGGAGCTCGGCGATCATCTGGCGAACGTCTTCGGCGTCCACCCCGCATAGTCTCTCCAGCGCTGGAATATTTCCCTCGGCCAGCAATGGTAAGTTGGCAACCAGCGTTTGCATGGCGGGATCAAAACGGTCTTTTTCCCGCAGCTGCAAGCTTAAACATTCCGCCAGGTTGCGTGCGCCAACGCCACAGGGATCAAAGCGTTGGATGCTATCCAGCGCGTATTGTATATGCGCTTCGTCCGTACCGAGTTGTTCAGCGATGATACTTAGCTCTTCTTTAAGATAACCTGCGTCATCAATGAGGTCGATCAAATACATGCCGATGGCGCGAAGTAACGGGTCGGGCACATCGGCTTCGAGTTGTTCGGCCAGATGCTCTTGCAGGGAAATATCCCGGGCTTTGCTGTCTTCAAATTCAGCCTCGTCGCCGTTGGAGTCGCGGGCGGTGATTTGCATGCGCAGCTCACTGCCATCCCGCGGGGCGCTAAGTTCGCCGGCTTCATTTTCGCGCCAATCCTGGGGGAGGAATTCGGCGTCTGTGTCGGTATCAATGGGATCAGTCTGATCTTCGGGTGTTTCTGTGTCCTGTGCAGTAGATTCAATTTCCTCGGCTTCATCGGACAGGAGGGGGTTTTGTTCCAGCTGAGCTTCTACATAAGTGCGCAGTTCCAGTGCGTTCATTTGCAGCAGTTTAATAGATTGCTGCAAGGACTGGGTCATCACCAGACTTTGCGACTGGCGCAACTCAAGGCGTGGGCCGTGTGCGGATGTAGTAGCCATGCAAGAAGCGTACCATTTGAAAATTAATAACAGGTTAAGTCCTGTACCGCGCTGAGAGTTTTATGCTTTATTCTTGGGGCGTTCTGGCGTATGAAAGGCTTATCCACATATTTACCTAAGAGGATTTTATGCGCTATTCACAGTTGGCTTTCGTGGCGGTAGCTCTGCTGCTTGGTGCGTGCTCCAGCGAGGCGCCGCCGCCTGCCGCTCCACCGCTTTCTTATATTAAATCCGCGCCATTCAGTATGGATGTGGCGAATGTTAATATTGTGGAGTCCTATAAAACCTCGTCTCAAGTGCCGCATGTGGAGGGTGTATTTACGCCTACACCTGCCGCCGGTATCCGGCAATGGGTAACGGATCGCGTCCGGGCGGTGGGGGCAAAGCGGGTTCTGAGTGTGACCATTAAAGACGCAAGTGTCGTGGAAAGCGAAGTGCCGTCCAGTGACCCGGGGAGTTATTTCCACGAGGGTGGCCGCCGGTATGATGGCCGGGTGGAAGTGGAAATGCGCATATATAGCGAGTCCAGCGCCATGTCGGACGCCAGTATTAATGTGGTGGCCACGCGTTCCGATACCTTGGCGGATCATGCCAGTTTGAGCACGCGCAAAGCATTGTTCACGCGTATGAACCGCGAGTTGATGGAAGTGATGAACGGAGAGTTGGAGAAAAACTTTTACCGGTATTTCAGCAACTATATTCGGTATGATTAGGTGTTGGTCATTGGTTTAGTCCTTCGTTTTAGTCCTTCGTTTTAGTCGCTAGTCGTTAGTGTTCGCCCTCACGTGTAGAGGGCGGTGGTTGCAACCACACGAGA
>CAZGVV010000087.1:2569-5629 GCA_964529155.1 uncultured Rickettsiales bacterium | reverse complement strand
TTCGAGAACCGGAGCGCAGCGTACATGTGTACGTGAGCACCGGAAGCGCAGAAAATACTCTCTGCAGCCATGTATAATGGTAAAGGGGAATAACTATAGGTTTTGATTAGATTTTTATGAATTATTGGGTTTAGTGAAACGCAATAATAAAAGATTGGTGCCGCTTGCAGGAATCGAACCCGCGACCTTCGCATTACAAATGCGCTGCTCTACCAGCTGAGCTAAAGCGGCGTAAAAAAATAATCGTATATTCTATTTACCCATTAGAAATAAGCGGTTACGCATAAATGCGCAAGTATTTACGCAAAAAAATAACTACTTGTTTCAGGGCGCTGATTAGTAACAGGAAAAACAGCCTACGCAACCCCTATAATCGGCAAAATCATTCCATACGTGCAATCTTGTGAAAGGGCGGTTTTTTAGTGGCTATGCCGCCTGATAACGCTATAAATTCTACTTTAAATATAAAAAATGTTTAATCTTATATAAAGTAGGCTATTCTATCGCTCATTAAGACTCTGCGAAACTATTAGCGTTATAACCATTCCATGCTCAGGCTAACTGAAATCAAACTTCCGCTTAATCACCCTCCCGAAGCCATTGCTGAGGCAGCGCTGCAGCGCTTGGGTATTCCGTCACAAGAGTTGACTTCCTGCACGGTATTCCGCCGCGCGCATGACGCCAGAAAAAAATCAGCCATTACCTTGATCTATTCACTTGATGTCGAAGTGAAGGATGAAGCAAGCGTGCTAAAACGCTTCGCCAATAACATTCAAGTACAACAGACCCCCAATATAGATTACCGCCTCACCGCCCGCGCGCCAGAACATCTTTCCACACGCCCCATTATAATAGGGGCCGGTCCATGCGGATTATTTGCTGCTTTGATCCTGGCGCAGATGGGTTTTAAACCGCTCATCCTTGACCGTGGGAAAGCCGTGCGCGAACGCACCAAAGATACGTGGCGGCTATGGCGGCAATCCGTGCTCGATCCAGAATCTAACGTGCAATACGGCGAAGGCGGTGCAGGCACATTTTCTGATGGCAAACTTTACAGCCAGATCAAAGACCCCCGCCACCTTGGACGCAAAGTACTTACTGAATTCGTAAAAGCAGGCGCTCCACCAGAAATCCTGACCGAAGCTAAACCACATATCGGTACATTCCGTTTAGTGACAATGGTGGAAAGCATCCGCGAAACCATCGAGTCACTTGGCGGCGAATACCGTTTTCAAAGCCGTGTTACTGATTTTGATATTGAAACCACACCTGACGGCTCGCGGCAGATCCGCGGCGTCATACTCGCCAGTGGAGAGCGCATTGCCACTGATCATGTCGTACTCGCCATTGGCCACAGCGCGCGGGATACGTTTCAGATGCTGGAAGACCGCGGCGTATATGTGGAAGCAAAACCCTTTTCGTTAGGCTTTCGCATTGAACACCCGCAATCGCTGATCGATACCGCACGCTTCGGCCCAAGCGCTGGCAATCCTATTCTTGGCGCAGCTGATTATAAGCTGGTACACCACGCCTCCAATGGCCGCGATGTATACAGCTTCTGCATGTGCCCCGGTGGAACGGTGGTTGCCGCAACGTCGGAAGAAGGCCGTGTGGTCACTAATGGCATGAGCCAATATTCCCGCAACGAGCGCAACGCCAATGCAGGTATCGTGGTTGGCATCACACCAGATGATTATCCTGGGGGGCCACTTGCCGGCATCGCTTTCCAACGCCATTGGGAATCTGCCGCATTTATTGCGGGTGGCAGCACCTATGCCGCACCCGCACAGCGCGTAGGCGATTTTATTGCAGGCCGTCCGTCTACGTCACTTGGCAGCGTTATTCCTTCATACAAGCCCGGCGTAAAACCAACCGACCTTTCCCCCTGCCTTCCTGAATACGCCATTACCGCCATCCGCGAAGCTCTCACCGCCTTTGGTGGCCAAATTCGTGGCTTTGACATGGCCGATGCGGTACTCACCGGCGTAGAAACCCGCACTTCGTCCCCCATCCGCATCAAACGCGACGAAACCTTCCAAAGCCTAAACACCAGAGGCCTATTCCCCGCAGGCGAAGGCGCAGGCTACGCAGGAGGCATTTTATCCGCAGGGGTGGATGGAATTAAGGTAGCGGAGGCGGTTGCGACGAGTGTGCTGGGTGAGCATTCCCTCTAAAAATACACTGTAAATTAACTATATATTGCGCCAGCGAATGGTTTTTCTTGGCATTGCCATCCGTGTTATCTTGCACATCCATGTCCCCTCCCTTTAGCAGGGCTGCGTTCTTGTTGGGCAATGGTATGGCTACCGATGAATGGCTTCATGCCACCAGCTTTGATAAATTCGACATACAGGGTTTCGTATTGATCCTGCCAGTACCTGGGGAGCTTATCCCACACCTCCTTAAATAACTGGCGATCTGCCGGTTTGGTCGATTTAATCAGCGGTGCAGCCACAAGCCTTCCAAATTGCCCAGTGGCGCAGGCATCAAGAATGGCTTCACTGACCCTGCCGCCGCGAAAACAGGCGGTGGGGAGGATTTCAGAACCATTGCCGGGGAAGGCAATCCTGGCTTCTTCTGCCATCTCCGCATGCCATTGAGTGATCTGTACATTCCATCCATCATGCGCCGCCCCATAGCGCAGCAACCATTTGCCGGTATCGCAATGGCCATTCTTTGCCGCCCAGATCAGCGCGGTGTCACCATCATTATTCTTCGCATCGATCTCCGCGCCCTTGCCGATCAGCATCTGGCAGGCTTCGCTAAGGTCAAATCTTGCCGCCAAAATGAGCGCGGTGTCACCATCGTTATCGTTCGCATCGATGTCCGCGCTCTTGGCGATCAGCTTCAGACAGGTATCGCTAAGGCCCTTTATTACCGCGCACATCAGTGCGGTGGTGCCATTGTTATTCTTCGCATCTATGTCCGCTCTCTTGGCGATCAGCTTCAGACAGGTATCGCTATGGCCTCTAGATGCCGCCAAGATCAGCGCGGTGTCACCATCCTTATTCTTCGCATCTATGTCCGCTCTCTTGGCGATCAGCTTCAGACAGGTATCGC
>CAZGVV010000087.1:319-2469 GCA_964529155.1 uncultured Rickettsiales bacterium | reverse complement strand
TATGGCCTCTAGATGCCGCCAAGATCAGCGCGGTGTCGCCATCCATATCCTTCGTATCTATGTTCGCGCCCTTGTCGATCAGCTTTAGGCAGATATTGCTGAGGCCCATTGCTGCCGCACACATCAAAACGGGGATGCCATACCTATTCTTCGCATGTATGTTCGCGCCCTTTACCAGTGCTGCTTCAATGGCATCTGCATCGCCAGATTGTGCGGCTTTCAGCAGCATCTGATCCTTCTGTTCTTGCGTCAGCTCTATCATGACCTGCCCATTCTTGCATCCGAGCCGCTGTGCTGGTCGGCGGTATACTTGCCGATGAATGGCTTCATGCCACCAGCTTTGATAAATTCGACATACAGGGTTTCGTATTGATCCTGCCAGTACCTGGGGAGCTTATCCCACACCTCCTTAAATAACTGGCGATCTGCCGGTTTGGTCGATTTAATCAGCGGTGCAGCCACAAGCCTTCCAAATTGCCCGGTGGCGCAGGCATCAAGAATGGCTTCACTGACCCTGCCGTCGGTAAAACAGGCGGTGGCGAGGATTTCAGCACCATTACCGGGGAAGGCAGCCCGGGCTGCTTCTGACATCTGTGCGCGCCAGTAATTGATTCGTCTATACGATCCATCATGCCCCGCCCCATAGCGCAGCAACCATTTGCCGGTATCGCTATGGCCATATCTTACCGCCCAGATCAGCGCGGTTTTTCCCTCGTTATTCGTTGCATCGATGTCCGCGTTCTTTTCAATCAACACCTGGCATACCTTGTTATGGCCATTTTCTGACGCCGACATCAGAGCGGTGGTGCCATCATTACTCTTCGCATTGATGTCCGCGCCCTTGGCGATCAGCGCCTGGCAGATTTCGCTATGGCCATATGCTGCCGCAAAGATCAGCGCGGTGTCATCCTCATTATCCTTCGCATGTAGGTCCACGCCCTTGTCAAGCAACATCTGGCATACCTTGCTCTGGCCATATGCTGCCGCAAAGATCAGCGCGGTATAGCCATGCTCATTATCCTTCGCATGTAGGTCCACGCCCTTGTCAAGCAACATCTGGCATACCTTGCTCTGGCCATATGCTGCCGCCAAGATCAGCGCGGTGTAGCCATGCTCATTCCTCGCACCTATCTCTGCTCCATTTAGCAGGGCTGCTTCCATGGCATCTGCATCGCCCGCTTTCGCGGCCTCGAGTAGCCTCTGATTCTTTCGCTCTTGTGTCAGATATGCCATGACATGGCTCTTCCGCATTCGAGGAAATTGGCTGAGTAAATTAGTGCATGCGAAAATGGCTGTTTTTTATTATTCATTGTAGTGGTCATTCCCTGCATGTGAGATAGCGCGCATGATTATCCGCAGCGTTCATTTTGATCTTTGCCGACTACACACACATGCTTCTCGTATTGCTCCAGCTGCCGTAGCATAGATTTCGCGAGTTCATTAGTGGAATAGCTGGTATCGGCTTGAATTGGCATGTTATCATTTATTAAGAATACTAAGCCAGTGATTAATAATAAAGTTAAGATTAGATTACAATATGATCCAGATTTAGAAATATTTTATTATATTCAGTATCTTACTATTTATCTTTATTTTGCTCACCAAAATCTTTCGCAAATATCTCCGCCAATACCTAACAGCGCTCGCCAAGCCCGCATGTAGCCTATTCAATAATATGCAACTGACCTAGTTACAGCGGCATTTAGCCTAGAAAATAATGTGATGAGCAAACGGTTCGCGCTGGAGACTTATTGGTGACTCCGCACCAATCCAGGAAATTTTTTATCGCATAAACCATTGAAGATATTGGTGATCCGGGTGGGAATCGAGCCCGCGACAACCTGATTAAAAGTCAGGTGCTCTACCGACTGAGCTAACAGATCTCACCGAGGCATAGGTTGGGGACAATAAGGATTTGACAACGTTTGTCAACCGTTTAGGCAACGGTTATGAAAATAATTTAGGAATGGCGGATTTTCGCGCTATTTCGCTTTGAAACTGCCGTCTGCTGCCTGGTACTGGGCACCCTTCGGAAGACCGCCGATTATCTGCTCTGCAGCCAGTTTCCCGACCACCGCCACCGGCTGACCGTTTTCCTTGGAAATGCGCGCATACTCAGCCTGACGCTTGTTATTTACGTCGGAAACGAG
>CAZGVV010000087.1:0-309 GCA_964529155.1 uncultured Rickettsiales bacterium | reverse complement strand
ACCTCGGCGGATTTGGAAATCGCGGACAGGTAGCCGTCCTGTTTCTCAGCCACGAGGCCAGAGGAACGCGCCTCCTGCAAATCGAGGGCGAAAGCCGGGAATGCCGCAAGCGCGGTAACGAGTGTAAGGGTAGCAAGCAGGTTCTTTTTCATGATGTCCTCGTATTAGAAAATATCTTTGTTTTTCGCGATGGATTTCTGCACGTCTTTTTCAATTTCCACTTTCACGCGGTGTTCGATATTGACGTTCATGTTGATCTCGATGGGTTTATCCGGCGCTTCGAGTTTCACGGTCGGCTGGCAGGCCATG
>CAZGVV010000086.1:2941-6084 GCA_964529155.1 uncultured Rickettsiales bacterium | reverse complement strand
GAAGGAAAGCTGGAAAAAATCCTCCAGGAGCTGATGGACCTTTCCCCACGCGGCATCCGCGAGCATCTGCAGCTCAACCGCCCCATCTACGAACGCACCGCCGCCTACGGCCATTTCGGTCGTGAGCCCGAAAAAGACGGCGCATTCAGCTGGGAGAAAACCGATCTGGTGGACCGCCTGCGCGACCATTTCCCGGAAGCCAAACAACGTGTCGCCATCCCAGCCCTCTAGGTTATTGGCAAGCTTTGGGCGACGGCGTGGCCGCAAGCTACGTGCGACCAAGCAAACTGCGTTTGACGACCTGCTACCCATGCTGGGGATTGGGGATTGGGGACTGGGGATGGGTGAAGAAACCGCCCATCTCTCCCCCCTCATCCCCAATCCGCTCTGGATCGAAATTGGCTTTGGCAGCGGCGAGCATCTGGCCGCGCAGGCGGAAGCCAACCCTGGAGTTACGCTTTTGGGCTGCGAGCCCTATATAAATGGCATCGGCAATTTATTGCTCCGCCTGCAAGACCGCCCGCTTACCAATCTGCGCATCTATACAGATGACGTTCGCCTCTTGCTGGAAAAACTTCCCGACGCCAGTGTGGAGCGCGTATTCATTCTCTTCCCCGACCCCTGGCCCAAATCCCGACACCATAAACGCCGCCTGATCCAACCTGCTTTTTTAAGACAACTCGCCCGTGTGATGAAACCCGGATCCCGCCTTAATTTGGCAACAGACCATGTTGATTATCTCACCTGGATGCTCACCCACCTGCTTGCCTCCCCGGATTTCACCTGGACCGCAAAATCCCAGGCAGACTGGGCCACTCCGCCAGCAGACTGGACCCGCACCCGTTATCAGGAAAAAGCCGAGGCAGAGGGGCGCATCGGCACATGGCTTGAGTTCCTCCGAGACTAAAGTTATAATTCCCTCCCGCCTTAAGGAGCAATCCCCATGCCCGCATTCGAAACCCCAGCTGCCAATCTCGGTTTTATTGCCCCCGATTTCCGCTTAAAAGGCATCAACGGCAAAACCTATGGTTTCTCTGATACGCAAGGTATTAATGGTACGCTTATCATGTTCATCTGCAACCATTGCCCGTTTGTCTGCGCCATCATCGACCGCATTGTTCGCGACGCCACTGAATTACAAACACTTGGCATCGGCATTGCCGCTATCATGCCCAATGATCCTGCCGCCTATCCCGAAGATTCATTTGAAAACATGAAATCTTTTGCTGAAGAGCACAACTTCACTTTTCCCTACCTCATCGATGAAACACAAGAAATCGCCCGCGCGTATGGCGCCATTTGCACGCCTGATTTCTTTGGATTTAATTCCAATAGTGAATTGAAATACCGTGGCCGCCTGGATGCATCACGCAAACACGCCGCACCTGCCAATGCACCACGTGAGTTGTTCGAAGCCATGAAGCAGATCATCGCTACCGGCAATGGTCCTGACACACAAAACAGCAGCATCGGCTGCTCAATCAAGTGGAAGGCTCACGCCGCGTAAATTATGTACGGCCAGAATCCCATTCGCCCACCAGAGATGACCGATGGCAGCCTCCTGCTTGTACAGGGCATCTTTCTCACCCTTCAAGGTGAAGGCCCGCTTACCGGCACGCCTTCCGTATTCATCCGTCTCGGCGGGTGCAATTTGGCGTGCGATTTCTGTGACACGGAATTTGAATCTTTCCACCCCATGTCACTGGAAGAGATTATTTCTCAAACCCACGCGCTTGCCGGTGCTGCACGCTTAGCCGTAATTACCGGCGGGGAACCACTGCGGCAAAATATTATTCCACTCTGTGCACGCTTATTGGAATCCGGCTTTGCTGTGCAGATCGAAACCAACGGCACCTTGTGGCGTGAGTTACCCGAAAGCGTCACCATCGTCTGCTCCCCCAAAAACACTCAGGGCCGCTATGCGCCCCTAAGACCGGATGTACTGGCCCGCGTCGACGCGCTAAAATTCATCGTCTCCGCCACCCACCCGCACTACCAAAACGTGGATGACATCGGGCAAACCGACCGCAACATCCCGGTCTACATCCAACCCATGGATGAATACGACGCCGCTAAAAACCAAGCCAATGCCGCTCATGCTATGGCATTAGCGCAGACGCATAATTATCGCCTATCGTGGCAGATGCATAAGGTGTGGGGAATCGCATGACTATTCAATCGCCTAAAGCCATCATTCTCCTCTCCGGCGGTATGGATTCCGCCACCACGCTTGCCATCGCCCGCGCCGAGGGATTTTCGCCCTACGCGCTTTCTTTTGCTTACGGCCAACGCCATACCGTAGAACTCGACGCCGCCCGCCAGCTGGCCAAGGCGCTCGGCGCCACCGAACACCGCGTTGCCACCATTGACCTTGGCACCTTTGGCGGCTCCGCGCTCACCGACAGCCACCTCACCATCCCCAAAGACCGCAGCGACGCGGACATTGGCCACGGCATTCCGCTCACCTACGTCCCCGCCCGAAATACCATTTTTCTTTCTTTTGCATTGGCATGGGCCGAAGTATTAAAGGCTTACGATATCTTCATCGGCGTTAATGCCCTCGATTACAGCGGCTACCCCGATTGCCGCCCGGAATTCATTGCCGCATTCGAATCTACCGCCAACCTGGCCACTGCGTATGGCGTTGAAGGCAATACACGTATTCGCATCCACACCCCACTCATGACTCTTAGCAAAGCCGAAATCGCCTTGCGCGGCGCAGCATTGGGAGTAGATTTCAGTCACACAGTCAGTTGTTACGACCCCGACCCGCAAGGCCGCGCCTGCGGCAGCTGTGATGCCTGTCATCTCCGCCGCAAAGGCTTCCGGGAAGCCCACATCCCCGATCCCACCCGGTATATCCCATGAGCATGTGGGTATTGCACTTACCCACTGACTATTGGGAAACCACTGGTACTCCTGGCTTAGGCCAAGAAGCCACCATAACACTACCCTTACCATTGCTTCCAGATTACACCCGCGCCCACAGCCAGGACGACATCAAACGCCGCCTGCGCGCCATCGACCCTATGCTCCCCCCCGAAGCCGCCACCGCCCAGGCCGAACGCCTCTGGCGCTATATCCATGCCATCCAACCCGAAGACAGCCTTGCCATTCCTTTGCCCGACAACACCCGCCTAGGA
>CAZGVV010000086.1:0-2931 GCA_964529155.1 uncultured Rickettsiales bacterium | reverse complement strand
CTCTGCATCAGCCAATGCTTCAGGCTTATCTGCTCTCCGCACTTCCACGCCCAAGACGGAGATAATGGCTCTTATGAACTCCCTGTATTTTGGTCTGGCCGTACCGCCCCGCTATCCAAATTTCGTAAGTTCAAACAAGTGATTAATCCCTCTAGCGACCCCTTGATACTCATACAAGAGCAACCGCTGCGCGTCCTTATTCGCAATTACTTACGCCTTCCCGGTTCCCGTTTTGCTATGTGGGGCTGGATTTTGAGCATGTTTTTCCTGATGCAGGTTATTTCCATGGCCCTACGCCAATGGCGCTTGCAAAAAACCGGCTTTTAATACGTTTCTCTATGGGAGAATTCCTATTTCCCACCTTTAAAACGCATATTTGTCACAAAACATTCATACACAATGTCAAGAAACACTTTAATATAGAAGAAGAGGATACAATTACCTCACCCCATACGCCTTACGATCAGGAAACGAATTATGTCATTTGCTATACAAAAACAACCAGCCTCAATTGAAGCGCTTGAAGGCCGTTATAATGATATTACTGTGCTATATGATTTGGCCGGTGAACTCGTGGAAACGACCGAAAGTCGTTTTGTACAGAATGCCGAGCAACAATGGGGCGCGGTTGAACCACTCATCAGCGAAATTGGTGATGCAACTGACATTCTAACACTGGAATTCCTGCACCTGGCCGAAGGCGTAAAGCATAATATCCCCAATAAAGCCAGCAAAGCCCGTATTGAAGGCGCTCTGCGCCGTATTTACGCTGCCCTGAATGAATACCGCGAACGCGTACGCAACGTCACACGCAAGGCCTATAATGCCATTGAAAACATTGCAGACCCTATCGTCATGAAGATTCAGCGCCAGGTGGAAAGCATTGTGGTGATTTTCCTGGAATTCGTGCAACTGTCGCTGGCCAACATCATGAATCAGTCCGAATTATCCCAGCTTCGCGCCCGCGAAGCACGGGTCGCACTCATGATGCACCAAAACGCGCAACAGCAGCAACAATAACCCTTCCATGCCTTTCTGGTACATAGCCGCCGAAAACCATTGACTTTGCCCGCTATGCACCTTAATAACCCCTTTCCAAACCGTGTTTGGCTCATTTGAACCAAACCATTTGGGGCTCGTAGCTCAGGTGGTTAGAGCGCACGCCTGATAAGCGTGAGGTCGGAGGTTCAACTCCTCCCGGGCCCACCATTCTTCAAGTTTCGAGCATTTTGCGAACTCGCTGAATGGATAGCGCATTGTATATTCGAGTCTTTTGCCTCGAAGCTGTAGGTTCTGAAATACAAAATTCAGCAACTCGCGTTTGCGGGTCACGTCCGAACCTTTGAAGTCATCAAGCGCACCGGTTGCGATATTGATGAGGTCGATCAAGCATTTGCTGAACTTGTCGTCGGCCTCGTCAAAACTGTGGATCAGCTCGTCGATTTCATACTGACGATCCTTGAGCTTTTTCTTTTTTGCCTCAAACTCGGTCTTGTCGAGCACCTTGTCCATGAGCAGGTCGAGTAGCTTGTCCAGCTTCTCCTCGATCTCGGTATGTTCTTTTTTAAGCGATGCGGTCTGGCCGCGATGGAAGATTTTCTTTTCCGTGTTGGTTGAACGAATATAGTTCAGCAGCGCGATGAGTGATTCCGTGTCAGTGATTCTTAGCGTCGCCAGCGCATCTTCCGCCTGGGCGATAACATCCTCCTCGCGCACCCACATTTTCTTCTCGGGTTTTTCAGGGTTGTAGATAGCGAGATAAGTCCATGACCCCGTGCCGCCGTTTTGGTAGGTTTTGCTATGCGTTTCAGCGGTAGCGAGGCGGCCAGTGATGGCGCAGGTAAGAATCCCGCGAAACACAAAATCCTTGCCGCGATAGAGCGGCATTTTCTTGGATCGGCCTAAGCGTACTTCCTGACACATATCAAAAAGTGACTTGCTGATGATGGGTTCATAGCGGTGCGGATATTCCGCGCCTGTTTTCTTGACGCGCATCACGCCGTAGTAAAACGGGTCTTGCAGCATCTTGTGAATGTGATTCGCGGTCAATCCCTTCTGGTTGCCACGGCAATTTCTAAGCCCAATCTTTTTGCAGTATTTCATCAGCTGCGAGAGCGAATAATTCCCCGTCGCATATTGCTCGAACATTTGCCGCAGCAACGGTGCGCGGTCAGTATCAACCACAATATCGCTTTTGCCATTCTCGCGCTTCACATGCAGATAGCCCACGGGCGCGGTGCTGATCCACTCACCGCTGCGGAGTTTCTGTGCAATAGAACGGTTGATGTTATCCCTCATGCTATCGACATAGGATTGCGCCATCACCACGCCAATGCTCCACATCAAGCGTTCTTGCGAGATGGAATCTTTGTGGATGATGTAGCCTTCGGTATTAAAATGCAGCTCTATTTTACCCTCTTTAATCATCGGATCAAGGATGGGGTATTCCTGAAAACTGCGCTGCACGCGATCAACCTTGTCGGCGACAATGGCGACCGGCTGCTTGTGCTTTTTGGCGTATTTTATCATCTCCATGAACTGCCTGCGGTGGCAGATCGTCGAAGACTCAATGACCTTGAATGTCTCAAGCACCGTTAGGTTTTTGCGCCTGCAATATTCCTGCAACCGATGCACCTGTGCGTCAATCGAATAGCCTTCTTCCTGCTCTTTCGATGATACTCGCGCCAGTATTACGGCGACTTTAGCTTGCGTCATACGTTCCCCTTTGTGTTACCAGTAAAACTCTGGTGATCGGGGAGTTCGTAAACCGTATTAACTCGGTTATGCTGGTCTTTAGGCAACGCCCTGGACATAACCAACATCTCCCCGACCATAAAGGGAGCAGGGATTCTAACATCGGAAGTGGCCGATGCACCAGTTAATATCAGGGTTACGACACCCCAGAATCGTCTGCGATTCCGCTTTCGATTT
>CAZGVV010000085.1:6694-6926 GCA_964529155.1 uncultured Rickettsiales bacterium | reverse complement strand
AGCAGAATGGAAGCAGCCGCCTTAGCCTGCGCTATTAATGGCGATGGCACAATGAAAAACAGCACAACCACGATACTGGACAAGATAAGTCCAGCCTGTGCGGTTGCGGACGACGGCACATCAAACGGCGCGGCGATAGGTTCATCAAAATACATGAACTTCACTACGCGCAGATAATAATAGCAGGATACTACACTGGCCACTAAGCCCATTACCGCAAGCGGCATCAGCC
>CAZGVV010000085.1:0-6684 GCA_964529155.1 uncultured Rickettsiales bacterium | reverse complement strand
GAATCCAGCCAGCGGCGGAATGCCTGCCAGTGAAAACATAAACGCAGCCATGCCCAACGCCAATATAGGCCGGGTACGCGATAAACCGGACAGATCGCTGATCTGCTCCACATACACCCCGCCGCGGCGCATCAGCAACACGCAACCAAATGCTCCGGCGGTCATAAATACATAAATCGCCATATAAATCAGCATGCCCTGCACGCCCGCCCCCGTGCCTGCTGCCAAGCCCATCAACACGAAACCGGAATGGCCGATGGCGCTATAAGCCAGCAGCCGCTTGATATTGGTTTGCCGCAACGCCGCCAATGCGCCAACGGCAATCGAAGCAAATGATACAAATACAATAATCTGCTGCCAGCGAGAGGTTAAATCGCCAAACGGTTGGAGCAGCAACCGGGAAAACAGCGCAAACATCGCCACGTTCGAGACCACAGCAAAAAACGTAGTGACTGGCGTTGGCGCGCCTTCATACACATCCGGGGTCCACATATGGAAAGGCACGGCGGCTATTTTGAAGCAAATCCCAACCATCATCAGCACCATACCAAGCACCAGAGCTTGTGGTACTACGGAGTCTTCATTATAGCCCGAAATTTCGCGGGCAATATCTTCAAAACCGGTCACGCCGGTAAAGCCGTAAACAAAGCTCATACCAAACAATAAAATACCGGAAGCCAATGCACCGAGCATAAAATATTTCAAACCTGCTTCGCTGGCGCGTCCATCATCACGGCTGAAGGCGGCGAGTACATAAAAAGCCAGGCTGGAAAGCTCCATCCCCACATAAAGCGCAATCAGATCATGGGCAGAGACCATCAGCATTAAGCCGATCACGGCAAATAAAATCAGCAGCAGAAATTCAAACGGCCGCCCCTCTCCTTCGGTCAGCCAATCCATTGATAGCAGCAAGGTAATAATGGTTCCGATTAAAATCAGTCCCTTGGAAAAAGCGGTAAAACCGTCAGCCAGGAACATGCCATTAATCGCCACCACCGGTTCACCGGTAGCAAAGACTAAAAGCGCCCCAGAAAGGGAAAGCGCCACGGCAGTATACACGACCATCCATTTCGTAACACGCGGCGCAAAAAACACACCACCGATCAGCAATAAAAATGCTGCAATAATTAATGCCAGTTCAGGCACCAATGGCATCAAATTTTGGACGATATTAGTGTGCACTGGTTTCTCCAATCTGCTTCATCAATTCGCCGACACTGGCATGAATGGCTGAAAGCCACGATTGTGGATAGATGCCAAGCCAAAGTGTAGCCAATACCAGCGGCACAAAAATTGCCAACTCACGTTTGGAAATTTCTGGCATGGTGAGCACTTCGGCTTTTTCGGCCACGCCAAACATCACACGGCGGTATAGCCACAACATGTATGCCGCACCTAAAATCAGCCCCGTTGCTGCAAACGCCGCCACCCATGTGCTGGCCTGGAATGCGCCAATCAACACCAAAAACTCCCCGACAAATCCGGACGTAGCAGGTAAGCCCACGGACGCCATGGTAAAGAACATGAAAATTACCGCAAATTTCGGCATCACCTGCGCGACGCCCCCATAAGCCGTAATTTCGCGGGTATGCAGGCGGTCATACATCACGCCGACGCATAAGAACAACGCACCGGATACCAACCCATGGCTGATCATCTGCACCAATGCGCCTTCAATACCCTGACGCGTAAATGAAAAAATCCCAATAGTAACAAATCCCATATGCGCCACCGACGAATAGGCGATCAGCTTTTTCATGTCTTCCTGCATCAGCGCCACCAGCGAGGTGTAAACCACCGCAATGCAGCTCAGGCCGAAAATCAACGGTGCGAAATAATGCGATGCTTCTGGTAAAATCGGCAGCGAAAGCCGCAAGAATCCATAAGCCCCGAGCTTCAGCAGCACACCCGCCAGGATTACCGAACCAGCCGTCGGCGCTTGCACGTGGGCGTCCGGAAGCCAGGTATGTACCGGCCACATCGGCACTTTCACTGCAAAAGATGCGAGCAACGCCAGCCACAACCATTGCTGCGTTTGCAATGGGAAATGCGCACTGGCCATCAAATCAGGGATGCTGGCCGTGCTCATTTGCAAATAAATATAAATGATCGCAACCAATGACAACACGGAGCCAAGCAGCGTGTAGAGGAAAAACTTATACGCCGCGTAAATCCGCCGCTGGCCGCCCCACACCCCGATAATCAGGAACATGGGAATCAGCATGCCCTCGAAGAACAGATAAAACAGGAACAAATCGAGCGAGCAGAATACACCCAGCAACATTCCCTCAAGCGCCAGAAAACACGCCATATAGGAGCGCACGCGGTGGGTAATGGATTTCCAACTGCACAAAATTGCCAGCGGCATCAGGAAGGTAGTAAGCAGCACCATAAATAAGGAAATGCCGTCTATGCCTAAATGATAGCTGATATTGGCACCCTGGAACCAGGAATACAGCTCAACGAATTGGAAGCCGCCATTGCTGCTGTCATAGCCTAGCCATAACGGTAACGAGAGGAAAAAAGTAAGCACGGTAACCGCCAGTGCGATATAGCGTGATTCTTGCGCTTGTGTGGCTTCGTCACCATGCGGGAACAGCATGAGGATCGCCGCGCCAAGCAGCGGGAATGCAATCAACAGGGAGAGAAGATTAAACGCCATGCCACACCACCCAACTGACCATGCCGAGCACGCCGAGTAGCATGGCAAAGGCATAATGATACACATAACCGGTTTGCAGGCGCGAAACCCGCTCGCCCACTAACCGCGCCAGACTTGCCGCACCGTTCGGACCGAGGTCGTCGATCACCCGGGCATCAACAATTTTCCACAGATAAATTCCCACACGCTTGGTAGGCCGCACGAATATGGCATCATACAATTCATCGAAATACCATTTATTAAGCAAGAAGCGATACACCGGCGAAATTGCACGGGCTATAGCAGACGGATAGTTCGGACGGATCAAATAGAACAACGCCGCTAATCCAATGCCCGCCAGCCCAACACCTAATGGCAACAAGCCCACCCACTCAGGGGCATTATGTGCCGCTTCCACCGCCTCATGCGAGGCAATGGCGAGCTGCCAGAACGTATCAATGCCGGCCACCATATGCAGCACATGTTCCCCCATATACCCGGCGAACAAAGCGCCAAGCGCCAGCAGCACCAGGGGAAGCAGCATGATACCGGGAGATTCATGCACATGATCCATGACTTTTTTACTGGCACGTGGTGTGCCGTGGAAAGTCATGAACAGCAAACGCCAGGAGTAAAACGCGGTCATACACGCCGCGGCAATACCAACCCAGAACGCCACGCGCCCCAAGTCACTCGCCATGAACGCGGATTCGAGGATAATATCTTTGGAATAATATCCGGCAAAGAACGGAATACCCGCCAACGCCAATGAGCCAATCCACATATAGGCATACGTAAACGGCAATTTTCGCCAGATACCGCCCATGTTGCGCATGTCCTGCTCGCCGCTCATGCCATGAATCACCGAACCGGCGCCCAGGAATAACAGAGCTTTGAAGAAGGCGTGCGTCATTAAATGGAACATCGCGGCTGAATACGCGCCTACACCGCAGGCGAAGAACATATAGCCCAGTTGCGAGCAGGTCGAATAAGCGATTACGCGCTTAATATCGTTTTGCACCAATCCGATCGTCGCGGCAAAGAAGGCGGTGAATGCGCCGATAACCGTAATAACGGCCAGGGCGTCGGGTGATGCGTTGAATAAGGGCGAGCAGCGCACTACCATAAATACACCCGCCGTCACCATCGTTGCGGCGTGGATCAACGCGGAAACCGGCGTTGGGCCTTCCATGGCATCGGGCAACCAGGTGTGAAGCGGCACTTGGGCTGATTTTCCCATTGCTCCAATGAAGAGCAGCAGGCAGGTCAACGTCAGCGCCGGAAAACTACCGCCGAGAAATTCCATGGTTTCGCCCGCTTTGGCAGGCACGGCGGCAAACACGGCATCAAACTGCACAGTGCCAAATAACATAAATACTGCACAAATCCCCAGAGCAAAGCCAAAATCTCCAACGCGGTTGACCAAAAACGCCTTAATTGCTGCGGCATTCGGCGCAGGGTTTTTAAACCAGAACCCGATCAGCAGGTATGAGCTTAATCCTACCCCTTCCCACCCAAGGAACATTTGCACGAAATCATTGGCCGTCACCAGCATGAGCATGAAAAAGGTGAATAACGACAGATACGCCATAAAACGCTGCGGGTGCGGATCATGCGACATGTAACCTACGGAGTAAAAATGCACCACGGCGGATACCCAGGTCACCACCACCAACATCACCGCGGTGAGCGCATCTACGCGCAGCGTCCAGGCCGAGGAAAACTCACCGGATACAATCCACGGCATCAGCTGTACTTTATATACCAACCCGCCGGGGCCAAATACATCGCGCCAGTTTTCGGCGGTAGCTGCAAATTCTTCAAAAATAATCCCCGCAAAAATCGCCGAAATCAGCAATGCGCCACAGGTGATGATTTGCGCCGAACGTACTGAGATGACACGCACAGAAAGGCCAACACCCGCCGCAGCAAGCAGTGGCAAGAATACGAGCAATGCGATCAAATTTTCCATATCAGCCCTTCATCAAATCGACATCTTCAATGGCGATCGTCCCACGGTTGCGGAAATATACGACAAGAATAGCCAAGCCAATGGCCGCTTCTGCCGCGGCAACAGTGAGCACAAACACAGCGAATACCTGCCCGGCCAAATTGCCAAGCTGCGCTGAGAACGCCACAAAGTTAATGTTCACAGCCAGCAGGATTAATTCAATCGACATCAGAATAGTAATGACGTTTTTACGGTTCAGGAAAATACCGCATACACCTAGCGTAAATAATGCCGCTGCCACCACTAAATAGTGAAACAAGCCAATGTCGCCAAAGAATAATGCGGATGTTGATGTCATATCCCCTGCCCTGACTTAACTTGCACAATGGAAATCGCATCTTCGCGCTTGCGGTCTACTTGTTGCGAAATACGCTGGCGTCGCACATCCGGCCGGTGCTTAAGCGTAAGCACAATCGCACCGATCATCGCAACCAGTAAAATCAGGCCGGAGACCTGGAACGGGTAAATATAATTCGTATACAATACCGCTCCTAGCGCTTGTGTGTTGGTCGTCGGGGCCAGGCCAGACGATACTTCAGCCACCGCAGGCACGCGGGCTTGCAGACCATAATAAATCAACAACACAAATTCCGCGAATAGCGCCGCTGCCACACCCATGCCGACCGGCAAGTAGCGCAAAAATCCCTGGCGCAATTCGACAAAATTTACATCCAGCATCATCACCACGAACAAAAATAACACCGCCACCGCGCCGACATACACAATCACCAGCGCCATCGCCAAATATTCTGCACCGAGCAATACGAACAAACCGCTGGCATTAAAAAACGCCAGAATCAGAAAAAATACCGCATGCACGGGATTGCGTGCCGTAATGACGGTAGCCGCGGAAATCAGAAGCAACCCCGCGAAGAGGTAAAAAATAATAGTGGGGAGAAGGGCAATTATAGCATCCATTTTAACTCCTCCCTCTACTTTGTTCTATAAGCATTGTATTCGCAACATCTCTTGCTTTTTCTAAAATATGCTCCAATTTATCTGGTGTAAGCTGCACACTTTGCTTAAACCCTGGACGTGATTGTAGCAGCCCGAGTTCATCATTGGCTATTTGCGATATTGCAATTTCACGTTCTCTGAGTATGCGCATTGCATCTGGTTGTACATATGTATCATTTAATCCGGCATCAACAAGCATTCTGAATCCTGAGCCAATAGAAGCAATCTCTTCTAATAAATGAGGGGCGTTATCATTCAAAAAACGATCTTCTTTTATACGCTTGAATTCTTCATGCAGTGAAGAGGAAACATGAGTATATAAATCCATCAAAACTTTTTCTGGAATCATTTGAGTTGAAGATTCAATGTAATATGGTTTTGTTTTATATTCTCCAGTCCCTAATTGTGGATTTATTTCAATTTTGACAGGATAGGCAGGACCAAATAACATTATTGCCGCTTTTCTGGCTGCTTTTGGGTACTGACAAGAAAGTCTTTCTAGTGAAGATGTCATAATTACCGGTACTCCGCATCCGCTTTTAAATTCGCCGCAATCGCCGGTTCCCAGCGGTCACCATTGTCGAGGAGTTTTGCTTTGCTATACATCAACTCTTCGCGCGTTTCGGTGGCGAATTCGAAATTCGGGCCTTCGACAATCGCGTCCACCGGGCAGGCTTCCTGGCAAAATCCGCAATAGATGCATTTGGTCATGTCGATGTCATAGCGCGTGGTGCGGCGTGAACCGTCTTCACGCGGCTCGGCTTCAATGGTGATCGCCTGAGCCGGGCAAATGGCTTCACACAATTTGCACGCAATGCAGCGCTCTTCCCCAGATGCATACCGCCTGAGCGCGTGCTCACCACGAAAACGGGGCGAAATCGGACCTTTTTCGTAAGGGTAATTTACCGTAACGGGTTTTTTGAATAAATATTTAAACGTCATGCCAAGTCCGAAGACTAATTCGGAGAGCGTGAAAGCTTTGATTGTGCGCGATAGCCAGGCCATGTCTATTCCTTCGCTTTTTTACGGCGGTGATTGCGGATATACAACAACACGCACACCGCCACAAGCGTCA
>CAZGVV010000084.1:6845-7107 GCA_964529155.1 uncultured Rickettsiales bacterium | reverse complement strand
AGTGGCGGGCATGACGGATCCTCGACTGATCACTTCCACGGATATGCTGCACGCTTTTTGCACCGAGTTGGCCACTGAGCCGCTGGTTGCACTGGATACGGAATTCATTCGTGAAAAAACTTACTATCCCAAACTTTGCTTAGTGCAACTCGCCGGTGTATGCGGCGCTAAGGCAGTAGACCCCTTAGCCGCCGGCATTGATTTGTCTCCGCTTTATGCGTTACTGGAAAATCCCAACGTACTAAAAGTGCTGCACGCCGGC
>CAZGVV010000084.1:0-6835 GCA_964529155.1 uncultured Rickettsiales bacterium | reverse complement strand
GATTTGGAAATTTTTTACCATGCCATGGGCCGCGTACCCGGCCCTTTATTTGACACGCAAATAGCCGCCCAAGCCGCAGGCTTCGGCGAATCCATTTCTTACAGTGAATTGGTGCAGACCATGCTCGGCGTTCGCATCGATAAAGCATCGCGCTTTACAGACTGGGCGCGCCGCCCTTTAAGTGAAAAACAAATCGCCTATGCGCTCGACGACGTCATCCATCTGCGCACTGCGTACGAAAAACTTCGTGATCAACTGGACGCAAGCGGCAGACTCGTCTGGGCCAGAGATGAAATGGGCGTGTTAAACACCCCTGCGCATTATGTCACGCCGCCCGATGAAATATGGCGAAAACTAAAATACGGCAATTTCCGCCCCAAACAACTCGCCGCCCTTCGCGCCCTCGCCGCATGGCGCGAGCAGGAGGCAATGCGGCGTGATTTGCCGCGTGGGCATGTACTACGCGATGAAATTATGCTGGAAATCGCCGCCAGCCTCCCTGAATCACGCGATGCTTTGGCCCCGGTACGCGGCATGGAACGTTATCCTGCAAAAGTACAAGATGCATTACTCACTGAAGTACGCCAAGCCCTTGCCGCCCCGTCGGACACCTGGCCAAGGCCGGGCATTTTCACAGGCCTGCCTCCGGATGCCGCACAACTCTCTGAAATCTTACAGCTTTTGCTAAAACTGCGCGCCAGCGAAGAAAAAATATTACCCCGCATGCTTGCCACCCGCGACGAAATAGAAAAGCTAGCGCGCGGAGAACGCGACGTACGGTTTATGGCAGGTTGGCGTTATGATTTATTTGGGCGTTATGCCGAGCAGCTAATGAGCGGAGCATTGAGTATTACTTATGATGCAGCAGCCAAAAAAATCGTGCTCCGCTAAACCACCTAATACCCCAACCGCATCAGCAGTGCACACGCAGGCCCCGTACCACTACTACCACTGGATGCATAGCTTGCTGCCACAGAACACGTTGCCCCGCCATGCGCAAGGACAGACCCCGCATTGGCTTTTCCGTCATCAAGCTTAGTATCAATCAGCGATGCATCGATCGCGGTAAGTGCAGGTGCTGTGGTCAGGCATTTAGTCACATCAGATCCGCCGCCACATGTAGTGTCAGGCGCTCCAAGCGCCAGAAAATGTTTCCCTCCTCCAACAGGCAACACAGGAAACGCCGTAGCCATGCCTGAATTAGGATAAAACACCGCATAACCCGCACCTGCATAACGGGAACGTGGCACACTTACACCCAATATTTCATTAACATTGCTATATCCAATACCAATACCGCTATACATTCCCTCAATCATCCCGGCATTGGATAAGTGCTGCCATGCACGGAATATTTCCGCTCCCTCAATCTTAAAATCACCATTACCATTACACGTGATCTTTTTTTTCACCTGATTCGTTGCATTATAAGCCGCCGGGCACGCCGCTTCACTACCCCACGTACTTTCCGCTCCGGTGTAATCACCGGGGAGCTGCGCATATTTATCTAAAAAAAGTTGCACAGCTTTACTATAGCGGTCGGTCTCCTCCATAGTAGCGCGAAGTTCAGCATTATGAATCATGCCTTGCACAGCAATCACCGCACCAAACATAATGCCGATAATCACCATCACCAGCCCGATTTCAATGAAGGTAAAACCACCTTGTTTTTCTTTCATCTTCCGCTGTCCCCGCCCTATTTTCTGTGGATGATTCGCAGCATTTTTTTCTAATTCGCTCAAGCGGTCGCGCAATTTAGCTGCCTCTTCAAATTCCAGATTCGCCGCCGCTTCCAGCATCCGCTGGCGTACAGCTTCCATCATCGCCTGTGGATCGCGGTTACTTTCCGCTACCTCATAATTCGGCACGCCGGTGGATACGGTATAGTAATCATGTTCACAGACGCCTTGCATCCCATCATGCACCGCACGCTTGATGGATATAGGCGTAATATTATGTTCTTTATTATATGCCAATTGAATCACCCGTCTACGCTCCGTCTCACCGAGCGCGATGTTCATGGAATTCGTCATCTTATCGGCGTAGAGAATCACCTTACTGTCCACATTCCGCGCCGCGCGGCCAATGGTTTGAATGAGGGACGTCGCCGACCGTAAAAACCCTTCTTTATCTGCATCTAAAATAGCCACCAATCCGCATTCCGGTATATCCAACCCTTCGCGCAGCAAGTTCACACCGATCAGTACCTGGAATTTCCCCAGCCGCAAATCACGGATAATTTCAATACGCTCCAAGGTTTCTACGTCCGAATGTAAATAACGCACGGCAATTCCGGCTTCATGCATATATTCGGTCAGCTCTTCTGCCATCCGCTTGGTAAGCGTCGTCACCAGCACGCGCATATCACGGGCAATGCAATCCCGGCATTCGGCGAGTAAATCATCCACCTGGCTTGCAACGGGACGAATTTCGGTAGGTGGATCAATTAAGCCGGTGGGACGAATAATCTGTTCAACGAATTCCCCCCCCGTTCGCTCCAGCTCCCACTTCGCAGGGGTGGCGGACACAAATACCGTTGGCGGTCGCATGGCGTCCCATTCCTCAAATTTGAGCGGCCGGTTATCTAATGCGGAAGGCAACCTGAAACCATATTCCACTAGCGTAGTTTTACGCGCCTTATCGCCATTAAACATCCCGCCAATTTGCGGCACGGTGACATGGCTTTCATCTATAAAAAGCAAGGCATTTTTTGGTAAATACTGAAACAAGGTTGGCGGCGGCGCCCCCGGAGCGCTACCGGTTAAAAATCGCGAATAATTTTCAATGCCTTTACACGTTCCGGCTTCCGTCAGCATTTCCAAATCAAAATTCGTACGCTGCTCCAACCGTTGCGCTTCCAATAATTTTCCGTTGGCGTAAAGCTGCTCCAACCGCTCTTTCAATTCATGCTTAATGGAACCAATGGCCCGTTCCAGACGAGGACGTGGAGTTACATAGTGACTATTGGGAAAAATACTGACGTTCTCAAAAACCTCACGCCGCTCTCCCGTCAATGGATCAAACGCTGCGATAGACTCAATTTCATCACCAAAAAAACTCAACCGCCATGCTTCATCTTCCATATGGACCGGAAATATATCCACACTGTCACCCCGTACGCGAAAAGTGCCCCGGTGAAAATCCACATCATTGCGCTGATATTGTAATTCAACTAATTTTTTCAGTAATTCACGCTGACCATACGATTCCCCGACCGAAATCTTTAATGTCATCTCGGAATAGGTTTCAACCGAACCGATACCATAAATACACGACACGCTGGCAATGACAATCACATCTGGCCGCGTCAACATGGCGCGTGTGGCGGAGTGGCGCATACGATCTATCTGTTCATTGATAGACGAATCTTTTTCAATAAACGTATCGGATTTTGGTACATATGCTTCCGGCTGATAATAATCATAATATGACACAAAATATTCCACTGCGTTATGCGGGAAAAAACTTTTCATTTCACCATAAAGCTGCGCCGCCAATGTTTTATTATGTGCCATAATAAGCGCCGGGCGTTGCATGCTCTGAATGACATGCGCCATGGTAAATGTTTTTCCCGAACCCGTAACCCCCAGCAACACCTGGTCGCGTGCATGTGCCTGCACACCTTTAATCAACTGAGCAATTGCTTTGGGCTGGTCACCGGCGGGGGTGTAGTCCGATACCAAGTGAAATGGAGTAGTCATCTATCTATTGTTGTCCGTATGGTTAAATAACCCACCCTGCTGCTGAATGCGGATAATAGGGGGCGCAAGAATAAATATGAATATAGGTGGTAAAATGAATAATATAATAGGTAAACTAATAATTGCACCTATCCGCTGCGCTTTATTTTCTGCCTCATAAAGACGATTCACACGGTATTCCTCCGCCAGCGTCCGCAGGGTCTCTGCAATACTTGTTCCGAATTGCTCACTTTGTATCAAGGCAGCAGAAAGTATCTTAAACCCTTTAGTTCCAGTGCGTTCCGCCAATTGAGTTAGTGCACTGACACGATCCTGTCGTACATTTAATTCCACGCGCGTTAGATTAAGTTCTTCGGTAATCTCTGGGCTGGAAGCCTTAAGTTCACGGCACACGCGCATCAATGCCGCATCTAATGGCTGGCCTGCTTCTATGCAAATAAGTAGCAGGTCTAATACGTCGGGGAAGGCATTCTCAATGGCGGCCTGGCGTTTAATGGTACGGTTTTTAATATAAGTCTTGCCGCCCATGACACCCATAATGGCACATAACCCTAAAAGGATAAGGTAAAACATCATATCCAGCATAGACGCATGCGCTGAAATTTTTTGCTGCACTCTAATCGCAAAAAATAAAGCGCTTGCCAAAAAGAATGGCTGCACATACCGGCAGAAGAATACATAATAAATCACAGAATCGGGAGAAGATTTCCCTGCCCGCCAGAGTAACAAATACAATTCATTGCGGGCCTTGGATATATTAACGCCTGTAGCGGTTAATAACGCGCTGCACAGCATGGCTAAGCCAGACTGGGCTTCCTGTTGTTGGGCAAATGTATCTCCGGCCAGATCCACCGGCATCACCTGCCGAATACGCTCTCGCAAAGGATTTTTACGCAAAAAAGCAACGATCATGATATAGGCGGTAAAAATCGCCACTGCGCTTAAGGCAAACAATATGTATTGGTTTTGAAAAAATCCCATATTTGCGCGCCTATACTTTAATATTTACGATACGCCAAATAATCAATACACCCGTAATCAACATGCCAAAGGCCACCGCAGCCGCAATGTTCCCACTGCTGGTCGTGATAAGCGGAGCCAGATGCTCAGGTGCTGAAAAATGCAATATCGTAAGAATCACAAAAGGGATTGACCCGATAATCCAAGCGGTAGCCCTGCCCTCTGAAGAGAGTGACCGCACTTTAAGCCTGAATTGCCGACGCTTGCGCAGAACCGATGATATATTACTTAAACTTTCCGCGATGTTACCGCCAGACTCCTGTTGAACGGTAAGCACTACGGCAAAGAAGCGCACATCCGCGTCATCCACGCGATCAGCCAAGTGATTTAAGGCGTCATACATGCTGACACCGTGGCTTATTTCATCGTGTACCCGCTTAAATTCTGAGCTGGTAGGCTCCTCCATGCCTTCGCCAACAGAGCGTATCGCCATCACCAGTGACTGGCCTACTTTTACGCTCCGAACGATGGAATCAACGGCTTCGGGAAACTGGCCTAAAAAGGCAGTACGACGCTTTTTAATGCGCCTACGCAAATACACCCATCCCACCATCCACGTAATGACGAGTGCCACCGGTAAGGCAAATATGCCAAGCTTAGAAAGCAAATAAAATAAGACCACCAAAAAAAACAGTAACATCGCCAGTACAAAGCGATCAAAATATTCCCAAATATCCGCTCGCTGAATAAAGGGCACAATATGCGATATGCCAGGAATCAACAAAAAGGCCCGCACCAGCGTATTGTCATCAATGCCATCTTGCTGAGACGATTTTGGCGCGCGCCCGAAATCGTCTTTTTGCAAAGATAAATTTTGCGCACGCAGCCGGTTCAGCACGTTATGTGTATAGGCGCTGGACCCGATCAGCAAATGCTTGGGAATCAGTGTTACCGCCAGAAGGTAAGCGCCCAGACTCAGCAGGACTGCAATAAAAATAGCGCCCATAGCTATTGCCCTTGATTCGTTATGCCAGGGAGCGGCTCTTCCAGCCGACGCGTTCGTGCGATGCAATCAATAATATCTTGCGCCCGTCCGAAATATTCCGCTTGCGGCAGAAAATTAGGGGTAATACCGGTGCTATAGAAAAATCCAGTTAGCATTCCATGCGCATCAAGCGGCCCAACTTTAAAGGCAAATAAGGTACGGGTGGTAACACCCGTTTCCAGCGTAATCACTTCATCAATTTGCACGATACGCCTTTTCCCATCACGCAGCCGGGCAATTTGCACAATAAGCTGCAGTGCACTGCCTATTTGCGCGCGCATGGCCGAAACAGGCAATGTAATACCGGACATCCCGATTAAATTTTCCAACCGGCTCAATGCATCACGCGGGCTATTGGAGTGAATCGTCGCCATGGAACCGTCATGGCCGGTATTCATAGCAGATAATACGTCAATTACTTCATCACCGCGAATTTCACCTAAAATGATACGATCGGGACGCATACGCAGCGCATTTTTCACCAGATTGCGTTGCGTCACTTCACCGGAGCCTTCCATATTAGGAGGCCGTGTTTCCAATCGCAATACATGCGGCTGGTGCAGCTGCAATTCAGCCGTATCCTCGATCGTCACGACACGCTCACCGACATCAATATGGCCAGACAACGCATTGAGCAAGGTGGTTTTTCCTGAACCCGTACCACCGGAGATTAAAATATTTAAGCGAATAGACGCGCATATTTCCAAGAAAGTAGCGATTTCTGCACTCACAGATCCACGCGTAACATATTCACTGAGAGGCATTTTTTGTTTGCGGAATTTTCGAATGGACACCAAACACCCATCCATAGCAAGCGGCGGAATAATAGCATTGAACCGCGAACCATCCGGCATGCGGGCATCCACCATGGGACTGGCTTCATCTACCCTTCGCCCTACTTGCGCTACAATCTTTTGTGTCACGGCAAGTAAATGCCGCTCACTGGTGAATTTTATATCGCTTAAGAAAATTTTGCCTTTGCGTTCAATATATACTTTATTAGCGCCGTTAATCATAATGTCCGACACTTCAGGGTCAGCCAGCAATACCTCAAGTGGCCCAAACCCCAGTAATTCATCCAGTACGTGCTGTTTAAGCAATGCCTGCTGCTTGGAGGTCAGGGGGAAAC
>CAZGVV010000083.1:3319-7151 GCA_964529155.1 uncultured Rickettsiales bacterium | reverse complement strand
TTCTCTACCTATCGATCAACTCTTGAATCAGAAATTATTATGTTAAATGACTATATAAGGAGAATTTCTCCTAAAATTGGCGAGGAATATTTTTTGCGCTATTGTGCTAATTTCTGATTTTATTATTATTTTTCAAAAAAATAGGCAAATACGCGTTATTAAAAAATGGACTTTATTATTGAATTTTATCCGAAATTTCAGTTATTTCATTAAATACGTTTTAACCTTTTTCCTTTAATCTCAGATCTGCACCTCTAACAGGAAACAGTGATATGGAAACGATGCCTTACCACCACGCCGTTATTGGCGATGTAGATGTAAAAATCAAAGTTGTCGCCGCAGGCTGCCCCGGCGAAGCTGTTACCGTACATTGCTCACGCTCGGGCCATCATTTGCCTTGGAACGCTGAAAGCGAACTTCAGGCACGCGAAATACTTTCCTGGGTGCAGGAAAAATTCAACGGCAAAGAATATAAGCGTATTCCCGTTCCCACCCAGCACGGTATTGGCCTTAAAGTTCATTTCACCCATGCAGGCTACCCTGCTGGCGTCAGCACCAACGAGCCCGATGCCAGAACGTTGGAGATTTTTCAAACCATTCGCACCTTGATCGACGAAAAAAATAACGGTGAGCGCATTTTTGTGCGCTACCGAGCCACCTCGGAAGATGGCCGTGCATCGGCTAAAAAACCGGGTAGCATCGCCAACCATGCCTTTCGCCGTGAATTGGCGCGTATCATCAGCTCCGGTGGCCATGTGGACACCAAGGTCAATGACATCGTGCGGTTGATGAATAGCTAAACAGCCCTTAATGATGCGACGTTGAGCATCGCCGCATCAATCAGCGCTTTAGTATAATCCTGCTGTGGATGGCTGAGTAGCTGAGCCGTCTCGCCTGCTTCCACAATTTTCCCATGGCGCATCACCGCAATGCGGTGAGACACCGCCTGCACCACCCGAAAATCATGACTGATAAATAAATACGCAATGGCCGCAGAGGCCTGCAAGCTACGAAGCAGTGCAACAATTTGTGCCTGAACGGACAGATCCAGTGCGCTGGTGGGTTCATCAAGCACGATGAATTTCGGTTTCAGCACCACCGCCCGTGCAATACCAATACGTTGGCGTTGGCCACCACTGAACGCATGCGGATAGCGATCTGCCATGTCCGGTGACAACCCCACTTCCGCCAATGCTTCCCGCACACGCTGTAATCGCTCGCGCGGGGTCAGTTGCGGCTCATGGACTTTCAACCCTTCTTCTACGATTTGCGCTACGGTCATGCGCGGATTCAGGCTGCCGAAAGGGTCTTGAAACACCGGCTGCATGTGTTTGCGCAGCGTCACCAGTGCCGGTCCGCGCATGGTTTGCATGTCGCGGCCGAGAAACACGATACGTCCCTCGCTTGGCATTAATTTGAGCAACGCAAAACCCAGCGTGGATTTCCCGGAACCCGATTCACCCACGATTCCTAACGTTTCACCGGCACGAATATCAAGTGATATGCCGTCCACGGCTACCACTTCCCCTATTTTTCGCCGCAGCAAACCACCACGAATGGGGAATGTCACCCGTACGGATTCACAAGACATTACCGTCGGCGCTGACGCAGACAATGGCGCTGCCGTGCCTTTAGGCGCACTTCCGAGCAGGTGTTGGGTGTAGGGATGCTTGGGTGTGGCAAATACGTCTGTAACGCTTCCCTGCTCAACCATATGCCCTGCCTGCATCACTGCGACGCGGTCTGCCATACGGCGCACTAAGGGCAAATCATGGGTGATCAGCAGGATGCTCATGCGGTGCTCGGTTTGCAGACGCTTCAGCAATTCCAATAATTTTTTTTGAATTGTCACGTCTACCGCCGTAGTTGGCTCATCGGCAATCAGCACTGCAGGATCATTGGCAATAGCAATGGCGATCAATACGCGCTGCCGTTCTCCGCCGGAGAGCTGGTGGGGGTATGCATCGAGGCGGTTGCGCATATATTCCAACCCGACCTGCTCCAGCAATTCGGCAATGCGGGCAGGCGATGCATGGCCGTGATGAATCTTCAGCGCTTCCCCAATTTGTTTGCCAATGCTATGCAGCGGATTTAGCGCAGAAAGCGGTTCCTGAAACACCATGCCAATGCGTTTGCCACGCACCGCCCGTAATTTGGATTCAGGCGCTCCCAGTAATTCCTGGCCTTCAAAATCTATGCTTCCTTGCGCCGTGGCGGTTTCCGGCAACAAGCCAAGCACGGAAAGGGCAGTCATGGATTTGCCGGAGCCGGATTCGCCGACAATCGCCAGCATTTCTCCCGCCTGTAGAGAGAGCGACACGTTTTCTACGACAGGCCGCCCGGAGAAAGCGACTGTCAGCTGTTTAATCTGTAAAAGTGGGGCGCTCACGCGTGCGGGGTGGCAGTGCTTTGCAGTGTGGCAAGCACGCTGGCTTCTTCTTCCGCGCTGTGAAGCAAACGTGCAGTTTCGGAAAGCACTACGCAGCGTTTAGGTGTAACTTCCACCACGCCCTCAGTCACGGCTACACGCAGGATGACTGCACCGTTTTCGTCTTCGGCACGCACAACGCCGGGTTTCAGTGCAGAAATCACGGGGGCATGACCGGGTAATACACCGAATTCTCCCTCAGAGCCTGGAATAATCGCCATGGCCGCTTCGCCGGAATAGAGGGTTTTTTCAGGGGTAATGACAGAGAGTTGCATATTGATACCTATTATTTACGGTTATTGCGCGTTGTCAGGCGTGGAAGAATATGGAGGTGTTTTAACCGTTAATCTGCGGCTTGTATAGCGTGAAGGCGGTAACATACGCTGATTTGAGGCCGAGGGGGATATTAAGGCAGGAGCAGGCATGGGGTTTAGTGCTGGTGCTGGTGCTGGTGCTGGTGCTGGTGCTGGTGCTGGTGCGGATTCAGTTACAGGAGGTAAGAGGGGGGTGAGAAGGGGCTGAGGTTCCACCGCCGTTTGCGCCATATCAATCATGATGGCATCGGGGTATTCCCAGGCGGAGCCAGTGCTAAAATCCACAACCAAGCCTATTACGCCACCAATCAGGACGTTACCCACCAACCATGGCTCTAGGTGCGGCTCGACTAATGCGTGGCCTTGCGCCCCGGTTTCACGATTAACACATGCAATGTCTAAATCAGTTTTCGAGCGCTTTATCTGCACAGGGCCTGGCGCGGCAAGGCTTGAGCTCAAACGGCTGTTTATCACGCTGCAATGCGCTGGCTGTCCGTTTTCGGTATGGATGTTTACCGTGTCTGAACTGCCTTCTATGATGCTGGCGCAGGAAGCCAGAAGCAAGGTCATGCAAAGCAAGACGGAAAATACGTGTATGGGTTTATTGAATACCATTGTCATTCCCAAGATCTATAGGTTTATTGCCGCACGTAACCACTGCTTCTTGGCTTAAGTAACGGGAAATCAGAATGATTTGAGTGAACTATCATCTGGTTCGGCTGTTCCTCTGCAAAATGCTCCAGCTGCGGCACATTACCCTCAGGCAGATATCCTCGAATAAGCGTTGTGGTATCGTCGGCATCATCACCAAAGCTAATGGCCTGCATACCCAGCGCACTCAAGGCAGTTTTTAACGCTTTTTTTCTCTCCTTATCGGGTCGCTCGCTTACCGTAATAACAATGCTAACTGCAGGTATTAAAGGCGGGTTCTCGATGGGATCGGGTGGCCACTGATAGAGTTTCTCCTTCGGGGGCCACTCCATTAGCGTTAGGCTGCTTTCTTGGTTTCTTCAGCTGCCATTTTCCGTGCTTTTTCCTGGGCTTCTTCGATGGTTCCGACCATGTAGAAAGCCGCTTCCGGCAGATCGTC
>CAZGVV010000083.1:0-3309 GCA_964529155.1 uncultured Rickettsiales bacterium | reverse complement strand
GTTAACTTTGCCCGCTTTGGAGGCGGCCACTTTTTTGCCTTCGATAATGCCTTTAAAGCTCTTAATGGTATCAGCCAATGCGACAAGTTTGCCAGGGCTGCCGGTAAATACTTCGGCCACGTGGAATGGCTGGGACAGGAAGCGCTGGATTTTGCGGGCGCGGGTTACGACCATTTTGTCTTCTTCGGACAATTCGTCCATACCCAAAATGGCGATGATATCCTGCAGGGATTTGTAGGTCTGCAGAATACGCTGCACTTCACGGGCGACTGCATAATGCTCATCACCGACGATTTTCGGGTCCAGCACGCGGCTGGTGGAGTCCAACGGATCTACGGCGGGGTAAATGCCAAGCTCGGCGATCTGGCGGGAAAGTACGGTGGTTGCGTCCAAGTGGGCGAATGACGCAGCAGGCGCAGGATCGGTCAAATCGTCGGCAGGCACGTAAATAGCCTGTACCGAGGTGATCGAACCTTTGCGTGTGGAGGTAATGCGTTCCTGCAGTTGGCCCATGTCGGTAGCCAGTGTCGGCTGATAGCCCACAGCGGAAGGAATACGGCCAAGCAATGCCGACACTTCTGAACCGGCTTGAGTAAAGCGGAAAATGTTATCGACGAAGAACAACACGTCCTGCCCTTCCTGGTCGCGGAAATATTCGGCCTGGGTCAAGCCAGTCAATGCCACGCGGGCACGGGCGCCCGGCGGTTCGTTCATCTGGCCGTATACCAGCGCTACTTTGGATTTGGTTTGGTCTTCCAGGTTGATAACACCTGATTCCATCATTTCGTGGTACAGATCGTTCCCTTCGCGGGTACGCTCACCCACCCCGGCAAATACCGAGAAGCCACCGTGCGCTTTGGCGATGTTGTTGATAAGCTCCATGATCAGCACGGTTTTGCCCACGCCGGCACCGCCGAACAGACCGATTTTGCCGCCTTTTGCGTAAGGCGCGAGCAAGTCGATCACCTTGATACCGGTCACCAGAATTTGGGTATCGGTCGATTGATCGGTAAATTCAGGGGCAGGCTGGTGAATAGCGGAGAAACGCTTTGCATTGATCGGGCCACGCTCGTCGATCGGCTCACCGATTACGTTTACGATACGCCCCAGCGTTTCCGGGCCAACTGGCACGGTGATGGGCTTGCCGGTATCGGCTACTTTTTGGCCGCGGGTCAAGCCATCCGTGGAATCCATGGCGATGGTACGCACTTCGCCTTCGCCCAAATGCTGCGCGACTTCCAGCACTAAGCGTGTGCCGTGATTATCGGTTTCCAGCGCATTCAAAATGGCGGGCAGGGTGCCTTCAAACCGCACGTCAACTACGGCGCCGATGACTTGGGTGATGTAACCTTGTTGTTGGGTCATATGTCCTCTTTTTGATAATCCGATAATCAGATGATTAGATAATCCGTGTTAAATAAGTTTACTACGCAATTTCGCCAGCATGGATGCAATCACTTGAAAATCAGTGCTCCAACCAGCAAATTCTTCTTCAGTTATATAGCTTAAATCAAAAGCATACCGCAGCCATATTTGCGATTCGCATGCAGAGGCTTCAGCAATAGCAACAAAACGCGCAAATTCAGTACGTGAATATTTTTGTTTGATAAATCCTTCTCCAATATTAGCGCAAATGGATTTGCTTGAACGGCGCAACTGGTCTGCCAATGCATATTGCTCAATTTTCGGAAAGGTCAGTGATTTCTTGTGCACTTCCAGTGAAGCACGGTAAGCCACCTTAAACACCTCAAGATCCCACGGATTACGAACCAGCTTATCGCTCCTTTCGCTTACCTCACGGATCATCGGATCATCTATCATCTGATCATCCATCTAGACCGCCTCCGCGCCGCTGATAATTTCGATCAATTCTTTGGTAATCGCTGCTTGGCGCGTACGGTTATATTTCAGATTCAGCTTTTTGATCATATCACCGGCATTGCGCGTGGCGTTGTCCATGGCGGTCATGCGGGCGCCTTGTTCGGAGGCAGCGTTTTCTAGTAACGCTTTATAGACTTGCATACCGACGTTACGCGGCAACATATTGGCCAGGAGTTCTTCTTCCGATGGCTCATAGTCATACGGCGCGGGGTAGCGGCTTTCGGTGGAAGACGTAGCTTTTTCTTCCACTGCCACCACGGCCAGCGGCACGATCTGTTGCCAGGTTACGATTTGGGCGATGGCGGATTGAAAGCGATTATAGACGATATGCGCGCTGTCAAACTCACCGGCGGCGAAACGGTCCATGATCTGCTTGGCCACGCCCTCAGCATCGCTATAGACCAGCTTTTTGCGGCCAATGTCACTTAAATGGTCCAGCATAATATTGCTGAATTCCGCACGCAGGGCTTCGTAGCCTTTTCGGCCAACAAACAGCAGCTTTACTTTTTTGCCTTCGGCCTGCAATTCCCGAATACGTTTGCGGCTGGCCCGCACGATCGAACCGTTAAACGCACCGCATAATCCGCGGTCAGATGTGGCAATGATGAGGAGTTGCGTGTCATTTCGGCCAGTCCCGCTGAGTAGTGGCGTATCGTTGCCGACATACCCCACAGCCAGGCTTTGCAACATACTCTCCAGCGCTTCCCCGTAAGGACGTGCGGCTTCCGCCGCCTCACGTGCACGGCGCAATTTCGCCGCAGCCACCATTTTCATCGCCTTGGTGATCTTCTGCGTATTGCGAACCGATTTGATGCGGTTTTTAAGGTCTTTTAGTGAAGGCATAAGCGCTTACGCAAACTCCTTGGCCACTTGCTCAATTAAGCCCTTAAGCTTGGCCTCCGTTGTATCAGAAAGCAACGCTTTGGTGGTGATGTCGTCGAGGATGTCTTTATGCTTACCGCGCAATTCAGCCAGGAGCGAACGCTCAAAACGAGCGATTTGCTTGACTTCCACGGTATCCAGATAGCCTTTCACACCGGCATAAATCACGCAAACCTGCTCGGCGGTGGACAGCGGGGCGTATTGCGCTTGCTTTAGCAATTCGGTCAAGCGTGCGCCGCGGGCCAGCAATTTTTGCGTTGAAGGATCAAGGTCTGAACCGAACTGCGCGAATGCTTCCATTTCGCGGTACTGCGCCAATTCAAGCTTGATCGAACCGGCCACTTGCTTCATCGCCTTAATCTGTGCCGCAGAACCCACGCGGGATACGGACAGACCGACGTTTACAGCCGGACGCACGCCCTTATAAAACAGCTCGGTTTCCAGGAATATCTGACCGTCGGTGATCGAAATCACGTTGGTTGGAATGTAGGCGGACACGTCACCGGCCTGCGTTTCAATCACCGGAAGGGCGGTAAGCGAGCCTGC
>CAZGVV010000082.1:0-7152 GCA_964529155.1 uncultured Rickettsiales bacterium | reverse complement strand
CTCTACCTATCGATCAACTCTTGAATCAGAAATTATTATGTTAAATGACTATAGAAGGATGCCACATCAATACGGGAACAACTTCCACAGGAATGCGGTTTTAGGCGGCTTTCATTTTGCATTCGATGCGCATCGGCGTGATGCCAAGCTTGGCGAACAGGGCGCGGTCGGCTTCGGCTTCGGGGTTGGCGGTGGTGAGTAGTTTTTCGCCGTAGAAAATGGAATTTGCACCGGCCAGGAAGCATAGCGCTTGCAACTCCTCGCTCATAGTCTCACGCCCGGCAGACAGGCGCACCATGGAGGCGGGCATCAGCAAGCGGGCAACGGCAATGGTACGGACGAAGTCAAACGGGTCCACGGCCTCAGCGCTGCTGGAAAGCGGCGTGCCTTCTACACGCACCAGCATGTTAATAGGCACACTTTCCGGGTGTTGCGGTAAATTGGCGAGGGTGCGGAGCATTTCAGCGCGGTCATTGGCCGATTCACCCAACCCCACAATGCCGCCGCAGCATACATTCATTCCAGCATTGCGGACGTTTTCCAACGTGTCCAGACGGTCCTGATAGGTACGGGTGGTGATGATTTTGTCGTAAAATTCAGGGGATGTATCCAGGTTGTGGTTATAATAATCCAGCCCGGCGTTTTTGAGCGCTTCAGCTTGCGGGCGGCTGAGCATGCCAAGCGTAGCGCAGGTTTCCAGCCCCATAGCTTTGATACCGGCAACCAGTTCCGACACTTTTTCAATGTCGCGGTCCTTGGGCGAGCGCCAGGCAGCGCCCATGCAGAAGCGGGTAGCCCCGGCTTCCTTGGCGCGGGCGGCTTCGGCAAAAACGGCAGCTTTGTCCATTAATTTTTCGGCTTTGACGCCAGTGTCGAACTGCGAGCTTTGTGGGCAATACGAGCAGTCTTCCGGGCAACCACCTGTTTTAATGGAAAGTAATGTGGAAATCTGCACCTCACCGGCGGCGAAATGCGCGCGGTGTGCGGTTTGGGCGCGGAACATCAGCTCATGAAACGGCAGCGCAAACAACGCCGCCACTTCCGATGCCGCCCAATCATGCCGGATATTGCAAGCCATCATGATTCTCTCTACAAGGATTAACAGATATGTCAACCACCCTGGAAACCATGGCGCGTGAGCGCTTGGCGCTGGCACGAGCGGCGTCACTGACCCGAAGCCTGACCGAAACCGAGCGTTTACCCGGGGGATATGTGCTGCGCGGCGGGCAGAAAATGGTGTCGTTTAGCTGCAATGATTATTTTGGGCTGAGCTTCCACCCGCAAGTACTGGCCGCCGCCCGTGAAGCACTGACGGCAGGCACGGGCGCTGGAGCATCGCGGTTGGTGACGGGTAATCATGCCTATTACGGACCGTTGGAAGCAGAATTAGCGGCCTGGAAGGGAACTGAGGCAGCGCTGGTGTTTGGCAGCGGGTATCTGGCAAGCCTTGGGGTCATTCCGGCGCTGGTCGGCGCGGGGGATGTAATCGTGGCGGACCGGCTGATTCATGCATGCATGATTGACGCCGCGCGTTTAAGCGGTGCAACACTGATGCGCTTTTCCCATAACAACCTCGATCACTGCCGTTTATTGCTGGAGGAACATCGCGGGGAGTATGCGCGGTGTTTGGTGCTGACGGAAACGGTGTTCAGCATGGACGGGGACCGTGCACCGGTAAAAGCGTTGCACGCGTTGGCACAGCAGCATGACGCATGGTTGATGACTGATGACGCGCATGGGCTTGGGCTTTTCCCCGCTGAGCCAGTGGAAGTACAGATGGGAACGCTATCCAAAGGCGCAGGGGTGTATGGGGGTTATATCTGCGCTTCGCGGGCGGTGATTGACTGGCTGGTGGGCCATGCGCGCACGGCGATGTTTTCTACGGGCTTACCACCAGCGGATATTGCCGCAGCACGGATGGCGCTGCATGTGTTGCGGGCGAATCCCAAGCTGGCGCAGGACGCGCTGGAGCGGGCGCGGTGGTTTACAGCCGCGCTCGGCCGTGAGCCGGCGCAAAGCGCCATTGTACCGGTGATCGTGCAGGAGCCGGAACGGGCGCTGGAAGCGGCGGCGATGCTGGCGAAAAACCATATTCTCGCCATGGCCATTCGCCCACCGACCGTGCCACCGGGAACGGCGCGGTTGCGATTTGCTTTTTCGGCGCTGCATGAGGCAAAAGATATTACACGTGCCGCACATTTATTGCAGGAGCACGGCTACGCATGAGTATTTTATGCCTTTCCGGTTGGGGCCAACCAGCGGACGCATTACACGCCATTGCACCCGATGCAGTGCATTTGGATTATACGGTCGCAGGCAGCGTAGAGGCAGCGCTGGAATTGCTGGCGAAGCATGAGGCAGATACAGTCATCGGCTGGTCAATGGGCGGGCAATTAGCGGTGCGGGCAATTAGCGCAGGCTTGCTGAAAACAAAAAAGCTGGTACTGATCGCTACACCGTTTCAATTCGTGCGTGAACAGGAGGAGACCCTGGGTATGGGGCGGGATACATTTTATTTGTTTCGGGAAAATCTTCAAGCCTCCCCCGCGCGCACCTTTCGTAAATCTTATGCATTGATCACGCATGATGATGGCCGCGCTGACAGTATCGCACCGTATTTGGAGGAGATGCACACACGTATGCCGGGACGTGATTGGTTGTACTGGTTGGATGCACTAGCTAATTATAATTGCATGGAGTTAGATTTTTCACGATTCCCCCCTACCCTGTTGATTCACGGATTACGTGACCATGTGGTTGCACCCGCGCAATCCGGAGCTTTTTTCCGCCGCTTGCCGAATGCGCGGTTAGAAGTGCTTCCCGAATGCGCCCATGCACCGCATTGGCATGATAGCGCGCAGGTGCGCGCATGGATCGCCGATGCAGCATAATCAACGTATTCGCCAGGCATTTGGGCACGCAGCGCATCAATACAACGCCAATGCTGCATTGCAGCATGCCGTAGCAGCGCATACAGCAAAAATAGCGGTGCAGACTATTGCGCCGGAAATTGGAGTGTTGGACGCAGGCGCAGGAACGGGATTTGTAGCGCAGGCATTGCATGGGCATTATATGCACATGTTGGGGTTGGATAGCGCCTTTCCTATGTGCAAGTCAGCAGTGACGCATTACCCGGCAGGGATTATTTGTGGCGATATGAGCGCGTTACCGTTAGCAGACGCAACACTTGGCGGCATTATTTCTTCTCTGGCATTACAATGGGCTGAGCCGCAAGCAACGTTACGTGAATGGGCACGGGTGACCGCAACAAACGGTCATGCGGTGATCGCCACGTTTGGGCCGGAAACGCTGCATGAGCTGGCTGCCGCATTTCGCCGGGCAGATGGCGATGCCCGCATCAATCCATTTCCTTCACGTGATGCATTGATGGATTATGCGCAGGTGGCTGGCTGGCGTGTAGAAAGTTGCACAGCGGAAGTACAGCATTTGGTGTATCCGCATCTCACGGCATTACTGCATAGCTTAAAAGCCATTGGTGCCACCACACGGGAAGTAGCGCGCAAAGGCCTTACCGCACCTTCGTTATTTCGCGCAGCGGAAGCGCATTATTATGCCAGTTCCAGCTGTGCTGAAGGGCTTAAGGCAACGTGGCAAATGTATTACCTCGTGCTGAAACGTGAGGATGAAGGTGGGTAAGTATTTTATCACCGGCACGGGAACAGGTGTCGGAAAAACGCTGGTGACAGCGCTACTTGCTCACCAGCATGTCACTCGTGGAAAAAACGTGTGCGCACTGAAGCCCGTGGTATCGGGCTTTGTAGAAGAGGATGAGCAAAGCGACCCGGCGCTGTTATTACGAAGCATGGGGCATGTGGTGTCAATGCCGGCAATCGAAGCAATTTCCCCGTGGCGATTTGCTGCGGCGCGCTCGGTGCATTTGGCAGCACGCGATGCAGGCAAGCATATTTCGCTTGCCGATGTCACAGCATTTTGCCGCCACCATGAAAATGCTGAATTATTATTGGTGGAAGGCGCTGGCGGCGTGATGTCGCCGGTCACGGATATGCATACGAACGTAGATATGATGCAGGCGCTGGGATATAAGGTCATTTTAGTGGCGGGCACGTATCTGGGGGCGCTTAGCCATACACTGACAGCACTGGAAGTATTGCGGGGCAGCGCTATTGCAGTGAGTGCGATTGTTGTGAGTTGTTCGGCAGAGCATGCCGATACCGAAGATACGTTAGCGCACTTTACCGGCGGGGCAATTCCGATATATGCTCTGCCACGTCTTCGCGGGGACACGCCGGAAGAAAAATGGGCGAATGCGCCGTCACTTTTTGACATAGAGGTAGTATGAACTGGCAGGAATACCCTCATCACATGTTGGAATTTTTGAGCCGCCTACACCGGCCACGCAGGCGCACGTCCATCCGCTCACCGCAGGGATTTGGTTATGCCGGATTGCAACGGCGATTATTTGCAGCAGTGATTGACGCCACGATTATCGCATTAGTGCTATCACCGTTTAATCAGCTTATTTTATCATATGCGTATGAGGGCGTGCACTGGGACGGGCAGGCATTTGAGCAAGCATCCCGTGAGTTGGGGGCGGATGCGTGGCGGGTGCAATGGCATATCTGGCAGGATTCAGGCATGTTGAATGCAATGGGAAAGTTAGCGCAGGTGCAATTTTCAGTATTTTCGGCGTACTCATTTATTTTCTGGCATTTCCTGAGCACCACACCGGGCAAGTGGTTATTGCGGTTGCGGGTAGTGGATGCAGCCCGTGGAACAGCCATTACCGACTGGCAGAGCGCAATACGCTTGCTTGGCTATGTGGGTTCATTACTCCCGCTGGGAGCAGGTTTTTTTGCGATTGATTGGAATGACAAACGCCTGGCGTGGCATGATCGGCTGGCAAAAACGGCGGTAATAGCGCTACCGTTTAAATCTGTTAAATCAGCGTCGCCAATTGTTGATCGGTCAAATTCCCCGGCACCAACAATAATGGAATAAGTAGTTTCGTGCCAAGCTGGGAAGCGAGCCAGGCGACCAATCGCCCACGGCCTGCGCCTTCGGCGGCAACGCCTAGCACCAGCATGGCGGCGTCATAATCTTCAGCAGTGGCGGCTACAATTTCATCTCCAATTTTTCCTTCGCGTAGCGTAATGCTCGGCAATTGGCCGCAAGCAGCGTGCACTTCACCCGCGACCTGGGCAAGCAACGTTTCGGCCTCACTGCGGCGTTCCTGCCGCATACGCTCAGCCACGCCGGGGAGTGATTGGAAATCATTGGGAGGAATAACGTGCACCAGATCCACATGCCCGCCGCGCGCACTGGCCCGCGCCGTTGCCAAACGCAGGGCAACGCGTGATTCCTGGTATTTATCGACACAGACCAGGTATTTGACCGGTTTAATCATCTCACTCATATATTCTCCTATGTATGCGCAAATAATCGATCAGCAAGCCAGCCTGCTCCCAACGCAAGCGTAATGGCGAGAAGCCCATAAAGCAGCGGGGCGTGGTGAGCCAAGTCAAAGAGAAAAGCATCAAGACCGCTTTTTTCCACATGGATAGGCAGCACTTGCATACCGACTAATGCACCGTCACTTATTAAATAAATTTCGGCTGTGTATTCTCCGCGTGGGATGGTGTCCGGGAATGGAACGACGGTTTTGAACAAGGTTTCACCCATAAATGAGAGGGGCAAAAGGGCGGGATATAATCCGCGGGCGCGTTCGTGGGCGAGCAGTGCTTCGGAAAATTCGCCGATGCGTGCGGTGTTATATTCACCAGCGGGCGCGGCTAGTAATGTGTCCTCACCTATGCCAAGCGAGTGGCGAAGCGTTGCGTTTTCAAGTGTATCGAGTGGATGGGTTGCGGCAACGGCATAAAAATCCGGCACGCCACGAAAAATCACTTGCTTGCGGTTGATCCACATGCCTGCCACGCGCTCTTTTTTTCGCACGGTAAATTCTTTTTGCGGGCCACGAATGACGACCATGACGTCACCTGCATCATTGCGCGCGCCGAATACGAATACGCGGATGCCGTTAAAACCGGCATCAATGGCGATGCGGTAGGTGGAGAGATCGGCCACAACGGGGCTGGCTTCTGCCTGCGTAACGCAGAGCCAGGAGAGAACCAGCACCAGCCATTTCATTGCGCAACCACCACGAAGGGAGTGTCTGGCGTGGCAAACAAACCATATGCCAGCCGCAGCGAGACGATTAATACCATAGCGGCAAGCCAACCGCGCAAATGCACAGGCGATAATTTTACGCCAACGCGCGCGCCGAATTGCGCGCCCAGCACCGCACCAATTAATAAAGGACAGGCTAATGCGATGTCCACGGTCTGGGTGGTGAGCGCCTGCAGCAACGTGGCATTAGCTGTGATAAACATGGTTTGGTAAAGAGACGTGCCAATCACCACAGAGGTGGGCATGCCAAACAAATAAATCATGGCTGGCACCAGGAAAAATCCGCCCCCAACGCCCATCAATGACACCAATGCGCCGATGGCAAAACCAATCAGCACGGGCAACAGGACACTTAGTTGCATATTGGAACGGGGAAAATGCATTTGCAGCGGCAAGCGTTCGCGCCAGCGTGGTTTAGCATTTTCCGCGGGCAGTGGCTTACTGTGCCTACCACGTAAGGCACGGGTACTTTCGATCGCCATCAATATGCCGACGGTGCCAAGCAAAAGGACATATGCCAGAGAAATGATTAAATCGATTTGGCCGACCGCGCGCAACCAGCGGAACACAAAAACCCCCAGTGTGGAACCCACCAGGCCGCCGCCAAGAAGCATGTTTCCCATCCGAAAATCAACATTGCCGCGCCGCATATGGGCAAGAAAACCGGAAAAAGATGCAGCAATGATCTGGTTAGCGGAAGTAGATACGGCAACTGCCGGTGATACACCGATAAAAATCAATAAAGGTGTGAGCAAAAATCCACCACCGACACCGAAAATTCCAGCCAGCACGCCGGTCAACCCGCCAAGTCCGAGCAGCAGGAAGATATTTACAGAAAGCTCAGCAATGGGCAGATAGATTTGCATGCAACGACTATAGCGGGCAAAGCGTGCCGTGTCACCCCGCGCATCGAAAGAAGGTGCGAGGGTTATAGTTATTTCAATTTAAAATTATACGTAGGCGAAAATAGTGTTTTCGAGAACC
>CAZGVV010000081.1:0-7273 GCA_964529155.1 uncultured Rickettsiales bacterium | reverse complement strand
CCCCTTCCTAATACTCACACCTCTTGCTTGTAGAGGTTAAAGAAGAAAGGGGTGTTGCTGTTAGGAAGGGGTAAAGAGAAGAGAAAGATGACAAAACACCGGCTATTTGCTATAGCAAACGCTATGCTAATTCATATTCACCGGCTGCCGGTGCAGGTTTCATTAGGAGTATATGCGTGGGAGAAGCAGGCGCCGCGGCGTGTGTGGGCCGACATATGTGTGGAATTTGATGGCACGCGGGCGGCTGCTTCGGACGATGTGGCCGATACGCTGGATTATGTGGAGATAGAAGCATGGGTGCTGAAGATTGCGCAAGCCCGGCATTATAATTTGCTGGAATCATTAGTAGACACAATAGGCAAAGCTATTCTGGCGTTGCCGCTGGTTCAGGAAGTGACCGTGGAGCTGTTTAAAGACGGTGCGCTGGCACACGCGGAGTCGGTGTCTGTGGTGGGGAGCTATCGGAAATGAAATTAGTGCTGGTGACCGGGCTTTCCGGCGCAGGAAAAAGCGTGGCGTTGCGCACACTGGAAGATGCAGGGTATGAGGCGATTGATAACATGCCGTTGTCGTTTTTACCGGCGATTGTCGCGGCCAGCGCGAGTGACGGCCGTGTGGCGATTGGGGCGGATACGCGCAGCCGGGATTTTTCCGAAGCGCGTTTTACACAGGCGCTTGCAGCCCTGAAAGCAAAGTCGGGGCTGGATGTGCAGCTGTTGTTTTTAGAGTGTGACGACGAAGCATTGCAGCGGCGTTTTACTGAAACCCGTCGCCGCCATCCGCTGGCGCAGGATCGCACGGTAGCCGATGGCATTGCACGGGAACGGCAGATGCTGGCCGGTATTCGCGCGCAGGCGGATGTGGTGGTGGACACCAGCATCATGCCGGTGGCGGATTTGCGGCGGGTGATTGGCGGGCATTTTGCTGGGCAGGAAGAACATTTGGCGGTGACGGTGATGTCGTTTTCCTACCGCCATGGTTTGCCGCGTGAGGCGGATGTGGTGTTTGATGCGCGTTTCCTACGCAACCCGCATTATGTTGAAGTTTTGCGCGAGCATACTGGCCGTGAGGCGGCGGTGGGCGAATATATTGCAGCGGATGCCGGGTTTGAGCCGTTTTTTAACGGTATGGTCGAATGGCTGCAGCCCTTATTGCCGCGTTATGCGCAGGAAGGGAAACATTACCTGACCATCGCCATTGGCTGCACCGGCGGCCGGCATCGGTCGGTGTATACGGCGGAGCGGTTGGTGGAGAGGTTACGGCAAGACGGGATGGCGGTGGATATTCGGCACCGGGAATTGGGTGATTATTAGCGGCGGCGTGTCGTCGGTGGAGCTATAACGGGTGCGCCTGGGTGTGACGAGGGCAAGGGGGGGCGTGTGCTACCTGGAAATGAAGGTTGAAAACCTGGCTCAAGGATTTGTACGGGCACATTAGGAGATGTAATGCCAGTTTGACCGAAAACTGGCGCGCCACCATAATTAGGTACAGGAGAATAACCGTAATTCATCATTTGAGCGCCACCGAAATTAGGTATGCCACTAACACCGCCGTAGCCCATATTTGTTGCAGGGAAAAAACCACCGCTATATCCGTTAGCATATCCATTACCCAAAAGCGGAATAGGCTGTGCTGAGTTGGGGCCGCCGAGTAATCCAATGTCGTTGCCGCCCGTGCCCGCGCCAAGCGTTGGGATGGTGGGGATTTGGTTAGGGCGAGTGGGTGTTTGCCCGGGCATATAGCTTTCGCTGGAATAGGCGGTACTGTTAATGGGAGCAGCGGATTGGGATTGCGCGACTGCTTGGGTGGGAGTTGTGCTTGCGGCGGGTTGCGGCGTGGCGCCGGGTGTGGGAGCCGGGGGTGCCGGTGCGTTGACTAAATCCGCGATTTTTTCGGCGCCGTACGCCGCGGCGAGCACGCCAAGCACGCCGACTGCTATTCCGCCCATGCTGCCTAATTCCAACCCAAACGCAGCGGGCAGGCCGACCATGCCAACCAGACCGGCGACAATGCCTGCGGGTTTGAGTCCGGCAAGGGTGGAGTTTTCTTTAGCGGCTTTGTCTTTGTCATAGACCAATTTCAGCCATGCTTCCCACCACGGTTCGCGGAGTTCGTATGACATGGCGTTCATGATGGATTGCACTTCTGGTTCCGCGCGTGATAAGGCAGCGCGTTCCTGCAGCAGGAAATTCTGGACGACTTTTTCATGATGGCCAAACTCGGTGCCCGGATTTTCGGCACAGAATTTTACGAATGCGGTGTTGCGTGCCTCAAGCACTTCTGTCGTACGTTTCGCTAAATGCGTGTAGTGCGCTTGGTCTTCCGGGGTGCGGGCATTGGTTGCAGCCGTATTCAACCGCGTGACCATGCGGTCTTTCGCGTCATTCCAAAGTTTCAGCGTGTCTTCCACTGTGGCCATACTCACAGTATTACACATACTATAAGCTTATGCAAAATGAAGCTTTTGTGACAGCAGGATAGCGCTGGAAATGGATCGGATATGAGGGAGGTTGTCACAAATGTGTCATCGGGGTGTCACAAATACGTCATATGGAATTGTTAATATAAACATATAATTTATGTGTAATTAACAATTCGTGCAATTCGGGGTTTATATGCAATATCCTATGAAAATTATACTTGTAGCATTAGGGCTTGGAATAATCACACTGGGCGTGATGCCTGCAAATGCGACTCCAGGAGCGGGGTTTGGTGTCAATTATTGCTCCCCTCATAAAGTTATAAAATCGGACGGTAAAGTAGCGTGTTGGAAACCTGGTTCTAATTGTGTGAGCGGCCCGAGTAGGACAGGAGGCCATGAAGTGCCTTTAGGGGAATGTGTAGGAAAAAATAGTGATAACACCCCCACAACCGGTACGAGCACCAGCTCCTCTTCCGGCGGTGGTGGAAATAATCCTAGCAATCAATTCCCTAATATGCCTTCTTCGGGTAGTTCAAGTGGTGGTTCCAGCGGTGGAATTGGGGGAGGTATTGGCGGTGGTGGCACCGGTACCGTAGGCGGCGGTGTGGTTGGTACCAGCAGCGGCGGCCGTGTAACTATACCTTCTGGCCCAGCTAATATTCCTCCTTATAATCCTGTGTTTAGCCCCGCAGGCAATTTACCTGGCTCTATTGGTGGGGGCGTAACAGGCTGCATACCAGGTACGATTGATGCGGCACATAGCATGTGCACCCATAGTTATCCATCCCATTGCTGCACAACTGTCTGTAGAGCAGACGGCAATGGTTACAACACAACCTGCAGTTAGGCTGGTTTATTGCCGACTACCACGGCCCGCCATTGTTGGACGGAAATTTCTTCCACCAGTGGTGCGCCGAGGGCTTGATAGGTTTGAATCACCTGTGGCAAGCGCCACGCTAAAATGCCGGAGAGCACCGCCATGCCCTCCGGCATTAATGCATTCAGGATGGTACGGGCGTGGGCTACCAGGGTTTCGGCCAATAAATTACAGACGATCAGATCATAGGGGGCGCTTGCCTGGATTTCCGGGTGGGAGAGGCCGTCGCTGCGATAGACGCGGATATGGGCGCTTAGGTCATGAGCGTCAATATTTGCTTGGGTATCCGCCACCGCCTGAGCGCTGATGTCGCAGGCAACCACCGTGCAGCCGGGCCATAGCGCGGTGGCGGCAAAAGAAAGCAGGCCGCTGCCACAGCCGACATCCAGCACCCGTTTGGGACACAAGGAAAGCCCGCGCATGGCGGTGAGCGCCGCCTCCGTGGAGGGGTGCTGTACCAGTTCAGGGCGGCGGGAGTCGCGGAGGATCCATTCATTCATGGGCTTAAGTGTAGCTTATCGCGCTCACAGTAATAGTATTTTAATCATTGGCTGCTTGAATGAGAATGCGTCAGAAGGGTTTTTTTGCATAACAAAGGATTTTAAGCGTTCGTCATGTCGGCAAAAAAAATCATGATCGTTGAGGACAATGAGCTTAATCTAAAGCTCTTTCGCGATTTGCTCGCGGCGCATGGCTATGAAATTGCTGAAACCAAAGAAGGCAATGAGGCGATGGGTCTGGCGCGGCGTTTTCTGCCTGACCTTATTTTGATGGATATTCAATTACCCGAAATTTCCGGTTTGGATATTACCCGGCATCTTAAAGCCGATGCGGAGTTGCAGCACATTCCCGTAGTGGCTGTAACTGCCTTTGCGATGAAGGATGATGAAGAAAAAATCCTCCGCGCGGGATGTCAGGCATATATTTCCAAGCCTATTTCCGTGGGGCCGTTTTTAGCCACGGTGCGGAAATTTTTGGGAGAAGAAGTAGGCGCGGTATGACGGCCCAGATTTTGGTGGTGGATGATATTCCAGCCAACGTAAAACTGCTTGAAGCCAAGTTGACTGGCGAATATTATGGCGTGCTGACGGCCACCAGCGGGCTGGAATGCCTCAAAATCACCCAGGAAAAAAAACCCGATTTAATTTTGCTTGATGTGATGATGCCGGGAATCGACGGCTTTGAAACCTGCCGCCAGATCAAGGAAGACCCGGATATCGCCCATATTCCGGTGGTGATGGTAACGGCGCTTTCCGACCAGTCTGACCGGGTAAAGGGCCTGGAAGCCGGAGCCGATGATTTTCTTACCAAACCGATTAATGACGTGGCACTGTTTGCGCGCGTGCGCTCGTTGATTCGTATTAAAGCGTTACTGGATGAATTACGCCTGCGCGGTGCGACGCATATGCAAATGGGCGTGGAGTCAGGAAAAAGAACCGGGATGCCTGATATTTCCGGTGCGCGCGTGTTGCTGGTGGATGATGACCCGATTCAAGCGAAGCAAATTATCGCGCGGCTAAATGAATATTACACAGCGGAGTTGGTGGAAGATCTGGCGGAAGCCGAAGCACGCGCCACCAGCGGCGATTTTGATGCATTGCTAGTGAGCACGCTCCTTACCGACCAAGACGGCATTAAATTCGCCGCCCGCTTAAAAAGCCAGGAATCGCTGCGCCATGTGCCGATTTTGATGATGGTGGACGAAGAAGACACCGCCACTATGCTGAAAGTCCTGGAATTGGGATTCAATGATTATTTGCGCGTGCCGGTGGACAAAAACGAAATGCTGGCGCGGGTGCGTACGCAGATTCGCCGCCGCAAATACCAGGAATTATTGCGCTCGAATTACCAGCAAAGCGTGACGCTGGCCATTACTGACGGATTGACCGGTTTGTATAACCGGCATTATCTGAATGCCCACCTGGATAATCTGGTGATGCATTCGCATGAACAAAAACGGCCTCTGGCATTGATGATTATGGACATGGACCATTTTAAAATGGTCAATGACACGTTTGGCCATGACGCAGGTGATGCGGTGCTTAAACAACTGGCTGACCGCATTATTAAAAGCTCACGCAGCGCTGATTTGATCGCCCGTTTTGGTGGTGAGGAATTCGTGGTGCTGATGCCGGAAACCAGCCGTGAAGACGCCCGCGACGCCGCTGAACGCTTGCGCCGACATGTGGAGCAGGTGCCGTTTACCTTGAAAAATGGCGAAGTGACTAAGACGATTAGTATTGGCGTGGCAACGCTGCATTTAAACACCGCCGATACTGCAACGGATTTGCTGAAACGCGCCGATGAAGTGCTGTATCAGGCGAAAAACGGTGGCCGTAACCGGGTGTGTATTGCTGAATAAACGTTTATGCTGAATTTATTTCAGCATCTATAGAGCAGCGAAATAGCTGGAGATTTGTGGGAGCGTGATGCAGCTTTTTCGTAAAAACAAACTACTGCGCTAATGGCACAATGGATGCCGGATCAGGTCCGGCATGACATGTTAGGCGGCAAGTTCTACCATCACTGGCGCGTGGTCAGAGGCTTTTTCCTGATTTCTTACATCACGCTAGATGGTGCAGGCGCGAATGCGGTCGGCGGCTTGGGGGGAGAGGAGATGGTAGTCTATGCGGTAGCCCAAATTATTGGCCAGCGCCCCGGCGCGGTAGTCCCAGAAGCTGTAATGGCCGCCCTCAGGGTGCAACAAGCGGTAGGCGTCAAACAGGCCCATATGTAAGAGCGCGCGTAGGCGTGTACGTTCTTCCGGGTGGTAGCAGGTGGTGCCGTCGAGCCGGATGGGATCATAAATGTCGATGGGGTAGGGGGCAACGTTGTAATCCCCGCCGATGACCAGCATTTCCTCGTAAGTAAGCAATAATTCGGCGTGCGCTTTTAGGCGCTCCAGGAAGCGTAACTTATACGGAAATTTTTCTGAATCCGGCGATTGACCGTTGGGTACATATACGGAAGCGACGCGCAGGGCCTGGCCGGAATTTCCAGAGTTGGGGGGAAGGCTTACTACTGCTTCGATATAACGCGCCTGGGTGTCATCATCAGCGCCGGAGAGCCCACGTTGGACGTCTTCTAGCGGGTATTTGGAGAGGATGGCCACGCCGTTGTAACTTTTTTCGCCGTGGAAAGCTAAATTATACCCCAATTCTTCCAGTTCCATGCGGGGGAAATTGTCATCGATGCATTTGGTTTCCTGCAGCAACACAATATCCGGCGATTTCGCAGCCAGAAACGCCAGCAAATGCGGCAGGCGGGCTTTGATAGAATTGACGTTCCAGGTGACGATGCGCATATATTATTCCTTTGTGTGCAGTATGGATGCATTTTAGGAATCTGCGCAATATAAAATAAAAAGGCCCCGGATTGCTCCGAGGCCTTTTTTGGCAACAAATAATTGCAGCAGCAACTAGCGGATGTTGTCCGAGCTGCTTGGTTTGCTGGTAGATTCGTTGGTGCGGCCTTTTTCGGATTGGCCGAGGTCATTGCCTTGCTTAGGTGCGCCGGGCATTTTGGAAGCGGAATCCTGCATGTTTTGATTTTGGTTTTGGTTGCGATCGTTGATAGCCATGGGAAGTCTCCTTGGTTGTGTGCGAGAGGAAGCCCTCTGCACGGTGAAAAATAACATGCCTCTGTGAGACAACCGCGTCGGGCTAAAGGGGACCCGCTTGCGGTAAACAGAACGTACTGCAGCGAGTATAGGAAAGCCGTACCAATTGCAGGCGGGTGCGATTAAGAGAGCGTAAGGATGGAGGATGTTTAGGAAAGTAATAGGGTGGCTAGCGAGAAAATGAAAAACACAACAAAAAGCCCGTCGAAACATTGCTGATTCGACGGGCTTTGTTATTTCGTGAGAGCATCTAGGCGCAAGTGGCGAAGTGATTGTAAGGTGATGATGACTAAGTTCAGCGAGCTGAACAATAGGCATCTTTTCCTTAGAAAGGAGGTAATCCAGCCGCAGGTTC
>CAZGVV010000080.1:0-7450 GCA_964529155.1 uncultured Rickettsiales bacterium | reverse complement strand
ATGGGGTGATCCCGCGCGATATGCTCTGCATCGGTCCCGACAAGAAAATTTTCAACATCGCCTATAATGCAAAACCGCAGGATGAAACCATCATCCCTTCCGGTGGTCCGGTGGCCGCCGTGGTGGAATTAAACGGCGGTACGGCAAAACGCTTGCATCTGCGGGTGGGTGATGAGGTAAGCTATGAGTAATCGCGCTTTGTCCAAGCGCATTATATACAGCGTATGCTCGGCAATGCTGTTTGTGACTACTGCTTACGCCACCCAAAACCCCATCTTGTTCAGCCGTGCTTCGCTTGAACTCACCCACCAACATCCGGCAGCAGATAGCGCACCCTTGGTGTTAGACACCGAAATCCGTGACGCCGAAAGCGCCGCGCGCGCACCCGGATGGTTCGATTTTTCTGCCCCCGGCGACAACCGCGCCGTGATGCTCACCTACGCTGAACCAACTACGGTGACGCTTTCGCATACACAAAATTTTGCAGCCGTAGATGTATTATTCATCGATGAATACGGTACCATCACGCAAATCGCGCCTAAACTCATCATGGCAAATTTGGAAGAGTCCATTACATCCACCGCCCCCGTATTGGCAGTGGTATATTTGCGGGGAGGGGCCTATGAAACCTTGGAAATCAAACCCGGCGACCATTTAGAATCCCCACTTTTCCGGAAAAAACCCGCCCTCCTAACCGCTCCCACCTCAGCGCCAGCTACACCTGTTTCTACCCCACCAGCACCGACACCTCTTCCTAGCACCAGCACCTCTACTTCCGCGCCCTAAACCCGCTCCACAAACCCCGCCATCAACTTCTTCTCGCCGGCCTTATCGAACATAATCTCTAAATGATCACCGTGCCCACCGCGCACAATTCCATAACCGAATTTCTGGTGAAATACGCGCGCCCCTTTAGGAATATCCACCGCTGCTGGCGTATGCGCTAAATTCATGATACTCGCCACTTCTTTGCGCATATCCGTAGCGGACATGCCGCTGCTATACGTCCCGCCCGATAAGCGCTCAATATGCTCCCCCGGCAACTCTGCAATAAAACGTGAGGCGATGCTCGATTGCCATTGATTATATACCCGCCGATTTGCCGCATATATAATCGTCAAGCTATGTCGCGCGCGCGTAATTCCCACATAGGCCAGCCGCCGTTCTTCTTCCAAACCCTTCGCGCCCGACTCGTCAATAGAGCGTTGGTGGGGAAATAATCCTTCTTCCCATCCCGGCAAAAACACGGCGGAAAATTCAAGCCCTTTGGCCGCATGCAACGTCATCAAGCTCACCATATCCGCGGTATTATCGGCTTGATTGTCGGTCACCAAACTCACATGTTCCAGAAACGCGCCGATGCTTTCAAATTCACCAATCGCCCGCACCAATTCGCGTAAGTTTTCTAAACGTCCCGCTGCTTCCGGCGATTTATCCTGCCGCCACATTTCGCGGTAACCGCTTTCTTCCAACATGGTGTCGATCAACTCGGACAGTGGCACCGTTTTAAGTGCCGCTCGCCACCGCGTGAAGCCATCCAGCAACTCGCTGATCGCTTTTCCAAGTTTGCCCTTCAACTCGCCACTACGCAGCAAATGCTCGCAGGCGCTGGTAAGTGGTACGCCAAAATTCCGCGCTGCATTATGAATCTGCTGCATCGTCGCCTGGCCAATGCCGCGCTTGGGCACGTTAATAATACGCTCAAATGCCAAATCATCGGCCGGTGTGGAAAGCACGCGTAAATACGCCACCGCATCACGAATTTCCGCCCGCTCATAAAACCGCAAGCCGCCAATCACGCGGTAGGCAATGCCCATGGTCAAAAATCGTTCTTCAAATGCCCGCGTCTGGAAACCAGCGCGCACCAAGATCGCCATCTCGGAAAGTGGTAATTTATTGCGCTGCAATGCCTCGATTTCTTCTGACACAAACCGTGCTTCCTCGCGGTCATCCCATACCGATTTCACCCGCACTTTTTCACCCTCAGGCGTAGGTGTCCACAGCGTTTTTCCCAGCCGCCCTTGGTTGTTGGCAATCAAACCGCTGGCTGCACCCAGAATATGTTTGGTCGAGCGGTAATTACATTCCAGCCGCACGATTTTCGCACCCGGAAAATCTTTCTCAAAGCGCAAAATATTGCCCACTTCGGCGCCGCGCCAGCTGTAAATAGATTGGTCATCGTCGCCCACGCAGCAAATATTTTTATGCCCAAGCGCCAGCAGCCGCAGCCATAAATATTGCGATACGTTGGTGTCCTGATACTCATCCACCAGAATATACCGAAAGCGCCGCGCATATTCCTGCAGCACCTCTTCATGACGCGTGAAAATGGTCAGCGTGTGCAAAATCAAATCCCCAAAATCACACGCATTCACCGCGCGCAAACGCTCCTGATACGCGCTGTATAATTCCGCCCCCCGGCTGGAGAGTTTTTCATTATCCTTCGGCCCGGAAATGCGGTCGGGCGTCAGCCCCTGGTCTTTCCATTGCTGAATCACCGCATGCACCATTTTGGGGGGCATGGCTTTGTCGTCGATATTTTTGGCCTGCAAAATGGCTTTAATCAACCGCAGCTGATCGTCGTCATCCAAAATGGTGAAGCTGGAATTAAGCCCCACGCGTTCGGCATGGCGGCGTAAAATCTTGGCGCATACGGAATGAAACGTGCCCATCCATTGTGGCGTCATGCCGCCGGTGAGTTGACCCACACGTGCCGACATTTCCCGCGCTGCTTTATTGGTAAACGTCACCGCCAGAATTTCCCCCGGCAAAGCACTGCGCGTACGCAAAATATGGGCAATGCGCGCGGTAAGCACCCGGGTCTTTCCCGTGCCTGCACCGGCCAGCACCAGCACCGGGCCGTCAATTGCTTCCACGGCAGCGCGTTGCGCTTCGTTCAGCGCATCAAGTAAGGAGTCAGAGGGGAGGGCAGCGGTGTCCATAGCATGCATATGGCAGGAACCGGGAAGCGCAGTCAATGCGGATTATGCGCCCTTTAAGCGCTCATTGATCGGCCAACAGAACCGCCGCGCGAAAATCCACCCATCGGCAACAACTCCACCACGCGCTCAGGCGCAGGGGGCAATGCAGCATGCGGATTCGTAATCTGAGCCAGCGATTTTTGAAAATCCAACGAAATCCCTGAAATCGCCGCCATCACGGAAGGGGGCAGCGAATCAATGGATTGCGTTTTCCCCGCATCCTTCGTTTCATTACGCACAACGGCTTCGGCCACGTCAAATCCGACGCCGGAGGTAACAAGCCTATCTTTTTTTGTTTGCTTTTCTGCTTCAATTCTTTGTGCATCAGTCTCAATTTTAAACGCAATAGCATTCAACCGCGCTTCAGGATTGGCACTTTTCTTATTCACTGAAGCGGCAATTTCAAGCGCTTTTTTATCCACGATCAGCTCATTGGGTGTTTCACCGGTAATGGCAAGGAGCTTATCGAATAGCGCGTAAGAAAGATCTTTGATCGATTTGCTTTCTTTTTTAGCGGTAAGCGAAACGCCAGTGCGGCTTAGCTTTTTAGTGTTCTTTTCTCCAACACCCGCCTCGGACTCCACTTGTTGCAGCGTAGGTTCTTCGGAAATGGACGGCTCATTCTCCTCACGTGCCGCTAATTCAGGATTCTGAGTCTCAGCGCTCAGCGTATTGGCGATCACTTCTCCGGCATCGCCAAAAAATGACTTTTTACCACCTACCGCTACTTCCTCTGCAACCCCGGCCACGGCCCGGGCGCCGTCATGGAACATCACGCCCGCCGAAAGCGCCATGGTCGCGGCTTGAAAGACATTATAGGCAAAGCCGGATTTAACCGGAGTAAATTCATATTGTTTTTCAGGTGCTAATGAGACGGAAATATCCGTGGGAGGAACACTTTCCTCCGTTTTTTGCTCAGTGGGCACAGCACCCTGGTCGGAAATTCCCACCAGTTTCAAAGGGTCTGGACTGCGCGCTGTAATCGAATTCATACTCACATCATACCGCAAATGAAGTAAATAGCGTGTGAATATTCTATGACAATCTGCCTATAAGGACAATCTCTCTTCTTCCACTGACCGGAAAAAGCAGGTAGGGGAGCCGGTGTGGCAGGCCGGGCCGATCTGCGACACCAGCGCCAGTAGCGTATCCCCATCACAATCCAGTTTCAGCTCTTGTACCTTTTGGGTATGCCCGGATGTTTCCCCCTTGCGCCATAACCGCTTGCGTGAGCGTGACCAGTACCACATATCCCCGGTTCTAATGGTTTTTTCGATGGATTCTTTATTCATCCATGCCAGCATCAGCACATCATTGGTGACGACATCCTGGGCAATAGCAGGAATCAGCCCGTCTGCGTTAAAGCAGCATTGAGGAATCAGGTCTTCAGCACGCATCTGCAACCTCCCATCAATTCACGGCTGATACTCGTAGAAAATCCGCCGCTTTTCAAGCTTTTTTATGGGTTTTTTATGGGCATGCGCGCATCCCGTATAGTGAATTAACGGGTAAGGCTGCATACTCACCTCTGTTCTCATTAAATATCAATTTATTATAGGGATACCCCCATGCAATACCCCAACTGGACTGACGGTGACAAACGCGTGGTGATCTTCGCCAATCCCCGCCCGTTGATGATCACCCGTTTAAGTAACTTCGAAGACATGCTGGCGACAGAAATGCAGAAAATTCATTATAAATCAAATAATTAATTAAAATAGAGGGCATTGGTATGAAAAACTCCATTCCTTACGTTGCCGGTATGTTCGCGCTTCTCTTTGCCGCCCCGGTAATCGCCCAATCCATCTCCAACCCCACTCGTAGCCCCACGCTTGCCACTGCCAACACATCCAGCACCGGTAGCAGCGGCAGCATCAATAGCGTAAATAACGTCAATGGTTCTGGTTATGTAAACAACAATCCCGCCAACAACGATGCCAACCTCACCACGCGCAGCAACGTAGTGGGCAACGCCACCGGAACTGGCAATACTACGGGCGCAGACACCACCACAACTACCGGCAGCAACATCACCGGCGGCGGGACGGTCGGTAGCGGAACGGGAATCACTGGTGGGTCAGGCGCAGGCGCTGCAGCGGGGGTAGGCGGAGGTGCTGCAGGCGTGCGGTAATGGCAAGGAAGCCAGGTTCAATCTTTATTATCCCCGTCAAATCACGCGCACAGAATATAGATTCCGGTGGTCATTTTTTTCTTTAATTAACAAAATCAAGTCTGGGCACAGAGGGCCAAATGCCCTGTGCAGTGCGTCAATGTATGATTCAATGTCATAAATAGTTAATAATTATCTCCCTTATTCCGTGATATTATCATTGGGTATAATAGATACCATTAGCAAAGTAATGCGCATGGGCGACAAATCGCAAACAGAGAAGCCGCAGCCTTCGATTGAATCCAGAAAAGTGGCTTCAGGCGAATACAACCATCTTCTCGAGCGCTATAAAATAATTGCCGAGAAATTAAAGCTTGATAACCCGCCCCTGCTGAAGGTGTTGCCAAGCAAACACGTTGGGCCCGGTGCGCTATCAACGGACAAAGAAGTTATTGTGTACCAGCCTACCTTAGGTCTATTGAGTGCTCCAGAGCAAGAATTTATGCTTGCCCATGAACTGGGACATGAAAAAGATCGGCGTGAAGGTAAACAGTTCAGGGATGCAAATGAGTGTGAAAAAAGTGCAGACATAAGAGCGCTTGAAGCCACGAACGATCCCGAAGCAGGGATTAGGAAGTTTCGTAAAATAGCCGCAGCTCATGAAATAGAATATAATGAAGAAATCGTCGCTAAGCTGCCCCCGGAATACAGGGGTAAGGCAATGCAAACGTTAAAACGTGACAATGAAGAGGCATTAAATAGTCGCATTCAAGGCATTAAAGACGCTATATCCAATAAGTCCAAGGCAAGGTAACGCATAGGACGCAGCATTATAAGCAAATCAATAACTGGCAAACTGCCTTCCGTTTGTTAGCCTTTGGGATAGCTCTCTTCGGCAAAGTTGCTTATGAGGCAGTATGGTAGTAATGTTAAAGATATGGCAATAGATGAAATGCTTCATTTATTGGGCCGGTATGGTTGGATATACCGAACTAACTCCTTCAAAGATTGAGTGAAATATGGAGCAATCTAATTTACGTACTGTTAGCGATGCTATTAGCTTACTGGCAGATTTTAATAAGAAAAATGCTACTGTTATTTCATTTAAACAGTTGCGAGAGGAATCTCACTGGGAATGTGAGAAATGCCTTAACACCATACATACCTTCCTCAGTAAGCTGAATATGCATAAATTTATATCGCTCGTCCGCCCCAATGACCGAGCTGCTATTGCGATAGTCCTCAATGCGGGTGATGGTATTGTCGCTAAAATAACTACCAAGACCTACTTATCCCAAGATGATGAAATGATGCCGGGTAGGCTCCCCTCTATTCACCGCTTCCCTCCCATAGGCCAGAGTGAGGAATTTCCTTATATCGTGGAGATATTCCCATAGGTAAGAAGGGATTGCATCAACGAGGCTGATCTTGAGTCTATGAAAAAAACGCTTGATGAATATGGCGTATGTTTCAAAAACGGAGATGATAGGACGGATAATATAGGGAAGCTCCCCAGTGGCCGCTTGGTTGTTTTAGATGGTGGCGCGCTTCAATTAAAGGAAGGCTGTACATTAAAGCCGGAATTTCTCGACGATTGGCTACAGAAAGTCCATCAAGATATGGGAGAAATCTATGGTGCTTCCGTTTATAACCACGAAATCCAGCTGGTAGGGGATACGCCAGATTTTAACGAACATTATTCGCCCCTAGCGCTGCAGCCCACTGAACATAGAAAAAAGCATAGTGATCACAGGCCTACTGGACGACTATCTTTCGGAGAAATGGTTAAAAATAAACTCCACGGATTAGCTCACCGCAATTAAATCACTGGGTGCGGCCAGCGTTATCAAAATGGGCTTGTTTCTAAATTGGGTTATTATTCTGTATTATAGCTACTACTTGCATTGGCGTCAGGGAGTGTGGTTGTCATTAAATCTTAATTATCCCCACCAGAAAGGAGATGTTACGCTGCCTAAATGATATTTTTGAGGGATTAGAGATTTATGGCAAAATTGCACGCAGTAGACCTGCTATATATGGATTATGCACACGTGCTCCCAGAGAACGAAGAGGCGCGGAAGTTAGGTAATTGAGGTGCATCTTCGTTTCGTTGTACTAAGAGTTTAGTTGCTGTGTATTTATATTTAAATTAACTTTATAAGATCGCCGTCCGTGGAGTGGTGTTTTAGACAATCCATGTCTTATGCTCCTAATTTCAATAATTCTTAGATAAAAAGGGCTCAAACAGGTGAGAAGATGGTTATGTGGAATAGTATCTTTTGGCTTGCTAAAGCCCAATATATTTTGAACGTCTTTGTATGAAAAAAATTCAATTGGGTTTTATGCGGAATCTCACGCC
>CAZGVV010000079.1:6464-7732 GCA_964529155.1 uncultured Rickettsiales bacterium | reverse complement strand
GGGCGCGCTTTCACTGGGGAAAAAACCGGCGATGATTGTCGGTGTCGGCATGGTTCCGCGCGGCGAGGTGGGGATTATTGTGGCAAGCCTTGGCAAGCAAGCAGGCATTTTTTCGGACAGCATCTACGCGGTTATTATTGCCATGTCATTACTAACGTCGGTCATTGCACCGCCGTTACTGAAACTGTTGCTAGCGCAGCCTGTGCGGGCGGGAAAAGACAAGCAAAAGAAAAGATGATAGGGATAAACCATCGTTTTCACCGCGTGCGAGTGCCTTATGTACCTAGCTATTTTTGCTGAAGCCTTTGGTTCCGCGCAGCTCATTGCATTTTCCAGCCATACCACCTTTTTTGCCCTTCGCGGATTTGGCGGCGAGCAGTCGTTGGTGATTGCTGCGCTATGTGCGCTAGCCGGCGGAGCCTTAGGGCAGATGGTAAATTGGGGTTTGGGGCGGTTACTTCTGCTACTGCGCGAGCAGGGGCGTATTCACATCAGTGACGAAACATACAGCACTGCGAGACAGCACTTCCAGCGTTTTTTTCTGCCGCTACTGCTCTTTTCCTGGTTCGGATTAGTCAGCGTACTCGTCGTCGCCGCCGGTTTTTTCCGCATCCGCTGGTGGATTGCCCTGGCGTGGATTACAGCGGGATATGCGGGGTATTTTGGGTGGGTTGTAGTGAGTTAGATGGTTGGATAATCGGATGATCAGATGATCGGATGATCGGATGATCGGATGATCAGTGAATAAAGCTTCACGGATCATCGGATAATCGGATAATCAGTGAATAAAGCTTCACGGATCATCAGATCATCGGATAATCGGATAATCGGATAATCAGTGAATAAAGCTTCACGGATCATCTGATCATCCGATCATCCGATCATCTATTATCATTTCCTGATCATCCGATCATCACACTTAGCCTGCTAACAACGCCAGCAGTAAAATCGCTACGATATTGGCGATTTTGATCATTGGGTTGATGGCCGGGCCTGCGGTGTCTTTGTACGGGTCGCCTACTGTATCGCCGGTTACTGCGGCTTTGTGGGCTTCGGAGCCTTTGCCGCCGTAATTGCCTTCTTCGATGTATTTCTTCGCGTTATCCCATGCGCCGCCACCTGCGGTCATGGAGATAGCGACGAAAAGGCCGGTGACGATAATACCAAGCAACATCGCGCCAACAGAAGCAAATGCTGCGCCTTGACCGGCAATGGCGTTTACCGCGAAATATAACACCACCGGTGCGAGTGCAGGAAGCTGGGAGCGG
>CAZGVV010000079.1:0-6454 GCA_964529155.1 uncultured Rickettsiales bacterium | reverse complement strand
CCCAGGCTCCTCCGCCGGCGGTCATCATCACCGCGAAGAAGAAGCCGACGACGATCACGCCGATCAGCAGTCCGCCGAGTGCGGCCACTGAGAGCAGACCAACGATCGTGGTCAGCACGATCGGGATCAGGGAGGGGATGATCATCTCACGGATAGCGGCACGGGTGAGCATGTCCACCGCGCGGCCATAATCCGGCTTGGCGTTGCCCGTCATGATGCCTGGGATGTCTTTAAACTGGCGGCGTACTTCCACCACCACGGCACCCGCTGCCCGGCCCACAGCCTTCATGCCAAGCGCTCCGAACAGATACGGCAACATACCGCCCATGAACAGGCCGATCACCACAAAGGGGTCAGACAGTGAGAATTGCACGTTAATGTCGGGGAAATAATGACGCAGATCTTCCGTGTATGCGGCAAACAATACCAGCGAAGCCAACGCTGCAGAACCAATGGCATAGCCTTTGGTCACTGCTTTGGTGGTGTTCCCCACGGCATCCAGCGCATCGGTGGTTTGGCGGATGTCTTTGGGAAGGCCAGCCATTTCCGCGATGCCACCGGCGTTATCGGTAACTGGGCCATACGCATCCAGCGCAATGACAATTCCAGCCAGCGCCAGCATAGCGGTTGCTGCAATGGCCACGCCGTAAATACCGCACAGGAGATACGACACCAGGATGCCACCGCAAATCACGATAGCGGGAAGTGCGGTTGCTTCCATGGACACGGCTAACCCTTGAATCACGTTCGTGCCATGGCCCGTGGTCGAAGCTGCTGCCACGCTGCGTACAGGGCGGTAGCGGGTGGAGGTGTAGTATTCGGTGATCCACACCAGTAATGCAGTCACCGTAAGTCCGGTGAGGGTACAGCCATATAACGCCATAACGGAGAAGCCCTGGCCGGTGACGCCACCAACGGAATTGCTAAAACCAAAGAAGTGTTCGGTCAGTCCCGCAATTCCCAGTGCAGAAAGCACCGCTGCAGCGATCAAGCCTTTATACAGCGCACGCATGATATTCATGCTGCGATCAAGCCGCACAAAGAATGTGCCAACAATAGAGGCCAGAATGGAAACCCCGCCAATGGCCAGCGGGTACAGCATATATACCGGTGCGGCGTCTGCAGGGAATTGAATGGCGGCAAGCAACATGGTCGCCACTAATGTTACGACATACGTTTCAAATAAATCGGCGGCCATGCCAGCGCAATCGCCGACATTGTCGCCTACGTTATCGGCGATGACGGCGGGGTTGCGTGGGTCGTCTTCGGGGATACCGGCTTCTACCTTGCCGACGAGGTCAGCGCCGACATCCGCGCCCTTGGTGAAAATGCCGCCGCCTAAGCGGGCAAAGATAGAAATCAGCGAAGCGCCAAACCCCAGCGCTACCAGCGCCTCCAGGATTTTGCGTGGAGGTAAATCCATTTTCGTGAGGGTTAAATAATACCCGGTAATACCGATAAGCGCCAAGCCGACCACCAGCATGCCGGTCACCGCGCCGGAGCGGAACGCAATGGAGAGTGCTTCACGCATGCCCGTGCGGGCGGCTTCGGCGGTGCGTACGTTGGCGCGAACCGACACATGCATGCCGATATACCCTGCCGCGCCGGAGAGAATCGCGCCGATGGCAAAGCCTATGCCCACAAACATGCCAAGCCGCATGCTGAGTAATATCAAAATCACTATACCAGCAACGCCGATAGCCGTGTATTGACGGTTGAGGTACGCGCGCGCGCCTTCTTGAATCGCACTGGCAATGCCGGCCATTCGGTCATTGCCGATGGGCGCTTTTAAAATATTCCGGATGGTAAGTCCGCCGTAAATCAGGGAAGCAAAGCCACAGGCGATAATCAGATAGAGCGCGCTTTCGATGGTCATGAGGTAGCTCCGTTATAAGTGGATAAGCTCTGCGCTTATGCCAGAAAACGGAAGTAGGGGCAAGGAAGTTGCAGATTGCGCAGCTTTTAAACCCTTAATTAGCTAACGACTCATCGACAAAAAGCGTTATTTGCCTGCGCGATCTAATCCTTCGACGATCAAGCGCGCGGCTGTTTCGGCATCTTCCCAGCCTACTACTTTTACCCATTTATTTTTTTCCAGATCTTTATAATGCTCGAAAAAATGGGTGATTTGCTGGATCAGGATTTCGGGCAAATCCTTGTAGGATTTTACTTCATTATAAAACGGGTGCAAACGGTCGGCAGGCACGGCGAGGATTTTTTCGTCATGGCCTTTTTCATCTTCCATCAGCAACACACCGATAGGGCGTGAGGGAAGCACGGCCCCCGGCATGATCGGGCGGCGGCCTACCACTAACACATCGGTCGGGTCACCGTCTTCGGAAAGGGTATGCGGTATAAAACCGTAATTGCACGGATAGTGCATGGCGGTGTGCAGAAAACGATCCACAAACATGGCGCCGGAAGCTTTATCCATCTCATACTTAATTGGCTCCGCGCCCATCGGCACTTCGATGATCACGTTGACGTCATGCGGCGGGTTTACGCCGGGGGAAATTTTGGTGATGTCCATGGCAGGCCTCGTTTAGGTTTTTAAGAGGCGCGCAAGCTAGCGGGGGCGCAGGGTAAAGGCAATGGGATAATGAAAAGCGCCTGTCCTTCTTGAGTGTGGGGATGGAATTAATGGTATATATAACATGATATTAGCGTATAGCGGCCTATGAAATTTAACAAAATCTTAATAAATAAATGCTGCATAGTGGGGTATTATTAAGCATAGAACAGTTATTAAATAGGGATTAAATCATGCCCCCGGAACCGCTCCCTGAGCAAAATAAAGAAACGATCTTGCCGTGGCAATCGGCTGAATCTATTGTGAAATGTGCTAATGATAGCTTTTCTCATATCCGTAAAGACTTCCTGACCCCGAAGGGAGAGAAGATTGCTACCTTTACGTCCGTTCCTTCGGTATGGTATGGGGGATTACGATTTTGTGGGCTGGCTATTGAGGGGGTGCAGCCAAATTTACCGGTAACAATTACATCGGAAGGCGTGCATGTTACCCGTGAGGTTTTGTCAGGAAAAGAGCCGGATATAGCATTTGAGTACGTTGATAAGAATGTGGCTATAGTGCCAGAAGGAGATAGCGTAGAAATGCGCCTGGCTCCGGTTGTAGACCAGAAAATGCAAGAAAGGGATGGCAATTTTATCATTTTTGGCGGTAAAAAAGCGCTTATAACAGACGATAGTGGCCTGCCCAACTATTACTCGGTAGCGGCGGGGCAGATGTTACAGCTTACGTTGCCTTTGCCGGATCATTTGATTGAAACTGGCATTGATCGCCCACGTTTACCCATGGATATACAGAAAGTGCAAGTAAACGGGCTTTATGATCCAGTACGACCTACTGATAGTAAAGATGCTCTTTATCCTGAGCGCAATAGTGTGCACTTACCTAATGGTGTACGTATCCTCATGCAACCAGGTGGCAAGCTGCAATTACAGTATCGTGATGCATCGGGAAATGCATTGCAGGTTCTGGATTATGAAGCCAAAGGAGCTTTGCAGTTTATACGCGCACCGGAATATGTTGCAGCTATTGAGGAAGCAAAAAAACACCAGGCAGAAATAAAAGAAGGCTGCGAAAAATTACAGGAAGCGCGTGTCGAATTAAAAGCTGCAGAAAATGCCATGTCGCGAGCAATTAAACCAGAAGAACGTGCAGAAGTAGGCAATAAAATCAATGCAGCCAGAGAAAAAATAGAGAAAAATAACGTATTCAAAAAAATGGCTGAAAAAGCCAAAGAAGCAGAAGAAAAACCGCTGCTGCCTAGCGGCGCTCTGGGTGATCAATTTGCACAAGCAGAACGGACGTTGCGTGAAATGTTAGTCAAACAGGAAAAAGAACAGCTGGCGGCTTCTAAGGCGCGAGAGATGTCTCTGGCTAACACACTTAACAAACTCTCAAACTATGGCGAACTGCAACGGGAAGGCCATCCTGCTATCACTGTTGATGCGGTTGCTATGCATACAAGAAATGATGGTGGCCATTATTTCACACGCCATAAGCATGGTGTATTTATAAATACTACAAGTGATGGCGCGACGCGCGTACAGGCTGTTCGGGATGCAGTGATAGCGATTTCAGGCAATGAATTAATTGTCAAAGAAGATGATATAACAGCGCGAGAGATGCGCAGTCTGCTTTTGAATAATGATCAGACACCTGCCGGTAGTGTGAGTGTGCCCAAAGGCACGGAGATTACGAATGGCATGCTGGTCATCGATAGCGGTAATCCGGTAACACTTAAGCTTTTAGGCGAGCGGAAAAGCTTTAAAAAATCGCTGCATATTTTAGGAGGTGGCCCTTTAACGGTTGATATGCAAAATAGCGCTCAAGACCAATATAGTAATGGTATGACTATTCGCACGATCAATGAGCAGCAGCCTATTCACCTAAAGGTAGATAAGCAATGGGAGCGGCGTATGTTTGAATACGGTACTTTAGCGCGCAATGATCGTAATCTGGAAGGCTTGCTGATAGATGCTAATGGTAAAGTGACAGGTATGCAGATAGGCAAGAACGGGGTTGCTATACAGCTTCAGCCGGGCCAGAAACTGACTATTGATGCGGCAGAATTAAGGACTAAAGAAAGACCGGTAAATATAGAACAGGAGTCATTATATCCTGAACACCGCTTTACGCTCACGGGTGGTATGGATCAACAGGCTGCTTTAGGCGCATTGAAAGCGCAGCATCAAGAGCAGGAAAGAACCAAGCCGAGTATACATGTTCCAATAATAATAGATGATATTCCATTCATACCAATACCCCAAGTTCCACGTTTGAATGCGGCACAATCTACGGCTAAGTCCGAGCGGCGGCATGGATAGCGACTGGAGTGTAGCCTCCAGAAAGCCGGCTCGGGCTCCTTCCAGTGGGCTGGTTCGACGTTTGCGATCATGGCGAACGGATCGGCCCGGAATAGCACAGGATGATCAACGGGCGAGCAGAGGTACGAGCAGCGTGCCATTCGGTCAGCCTCGAAGTGCCGGAGCACCTTCCCGACGCGATCGAAGACGTCGTTTCCCTGCTGAAGCAGTAATTGGGGCTGGTGCGCCGTGGCCTAGAGAAAATCCTCCCGCGCAAGTCCATCAGACCGACAATGGCGCACCACGGATTCGACTCGACTCACGAGTTCGTTAGCGGATGGTCAGGCTCAGGAGATGCACGTAATCAATTTGGGCTTGCATGCAGTATGTGGCCGTCGAGGTACTCGCCTTGACGAGATCCTTCAACCACTCCTCTGATGGGACGGATTCGATTTTTCCGATTTCGATCATCTCGGTGTCGGTTCGTCGTGTGGAAGGGTAAGCCATGCCGTGAATCGAGAGGGTTGTACATTAAGTATTGCGATTTCTTGTCAAAATCAGGTGATCCAAATCAGGTGAGCTATAGCGCCGAGTATGAGTCGACAAAAAAAGATGGACAAATGTTAACGCATGTAGTAGGTGGGATCTAGACATAAAACAACAAGGAATAAAGCTAATGTATGATAAATTAAGAGAGGCAGGCTTGCTAGATGCCATCGAACTGGATGATTTTGATAAAGTGAAACGCTTTGTCGAAGAAGGATATCCCCTAAACTCGCTACCCACTGTTTGTCGGGTTGACGCCCCACGAACTCCTCTGGAGTCAGCTGTAAGGATCGGAAATATTGAGATCGTGAAATACCTGTTAGAGTCGGGGGCACAACCAAACCTCCAAAAACACTCTGGGGGGGATACGTCACTTCATGCCGCCGCCATAAGGGGGGATAACGAGATTCTACAGCAATTGCTCAAATACGGTGGCGATCCCCTTCGGGTAGATTACGATGGCAACAGTCCACTGCACTATGCCGCCATGTTTGCAAATTTGGACACAGCAAAGATGCTCTTGGACCTTGGTGCGGATCCTGACCAGAAAAATCGGAAGGGCGAAACTCCCAGAGATTACGCGATTGAGCGATTTCTCAGTCATGAGCAGTTTGATGCTCTCTTGAAGGAGAGAAAGATCGGTCCGGATACCATTGGCGATGCATGCCCTACTGGCCACATCGATCACCCAAAGATAACCGAGTGTGACGAGAAACGTGAGCGCAATTAGCTATTGCACGCCCTAACACTCGAGACCCTGGATCTGAGGTCTCGAATCTGTTGGCCGTTAGGACGAGGTCAGCTGTCGTCCGTCTGACAGCATCTTTCAAGGTATTCACTCAGTCTTGGGGTTGGCTCTCTGCGAAAGAAAGTCACCTAAACCATTTTGAAATCGCATGTTGTGACGCGACGGATAAACGCAGGATGCCGTTATAGTTATTCCACTTTACCATTATACATGGCTGCAAAGAGTGTTTTCTGCGCTTCCGGTGCTCACGTACACCTGTACGCTGCGCTCCGGTTCTCGAAAACACTATTTTCGCCTACGTATAATTTTAAATTGAAATAACTATATATG
>CAZGVV010000078.1:6216-7999 GCA_964529155.1 uncultured Rickettsiales bacterium | reverse complement strand
GAATACCTTTGTCGATGACGAAGCCTTCAACCTGATGGAACATGGGTGTGTGGGTGAGGTCTGAATCACAACGATAGGTACGACCTGGGGCCAGCACCCGAAACGGTGGTTTACCGCTTTGCATTACGCGGATTTGCACGGGCGAGGTATGCGTGCGCAGCAGCGTGGTGCTGTCACCTTCCATATAAAATGTGTCATGCATCTGCCGCGCCGGGTGTGATTCCGGGATGTTCAGAGCATTAAAATTATGATGTTCATCTTCAATGTCCGGCCCTTGCGCTACAACAAAACCTTGCCGGGCGAAAATAGCGGTGATTTCATCAATCACCTGGGTGATTGGATGAATACGTCCCGTCACTTCCGGGCGTGGCGGAAGTGTAATATCTACGGAATCACCGGCCAGTTTCTGAGTAAGTGCCTCGATTTCAAGCACATGTTTTCTTGCGTCCAGCGCTTGAGATATTTCGTCTTTGATCTGATTAAGCGCCGCCCCCAGCGTTTTTCGATCCTCGGGCGAGGCTTGGCCTAAGGCTTTTAATGCCTCGGTCAGCTTACCTTTTTTGCCTAAAAGAGAAACGCGCGTTTCCTCAATTGCCGCAATGGAACTGCTGGCAGAAATAGCGGCGAGGGCGTCAGAGCGGAGGTCAGCGGTCATTTAAGGAACCATTGCCTCCGGTGACATAATACAGGTTAAGCGGCTTTCTTTTCCAAGGCGGCCTTGGCTTGTTTTGCCAAATCAGCGAATGCCGCTGGTTCGGAAATAGCCAATTCGGATAATACCTTACGATCAATTTCGATGCCAGCTTTGTTCAAGCCGCCGATCATCTGTGAATAGACCAGGCCATGCTCGCGGGCACCTGCGTTGATGCGCTGAATCCACAACGAGCGGAAATTACGCTTTTTAGCGCGACGGTCGCGGTAGGAATAGCGAAGACCTTTTTCGACTTTTTCTACGGCAATGCGAATACAATTCTTCGCGCGGCCACGATAGCCTTTGGCGGCTTTCAGAATCTTTTTACGGCGGGCGCGGCCCGTTACGCTCTGTTTAATGTGTGCCATGATCTATCTCCTAACTGCCGTAGGGCATGTACTGCACGATACGATGCGTATCAGCATCATCAAAAATCGTGGTACCGCGCGCGTTACGGATGAATTTGTTGCTACGTTTACGCATGCCGTGGCGTTTTCCTGCCTGGGCGCCGACTACTTTGCCGGTTGCAGTGAACTTAAAGCGCTTTTTGCAGCCGCTTTTGGTCTTTAATTTTGGCATTTCATTATCCTATCATGCTGAATTTTAATATATTATAGCCAAGGCATGCCATAGCCCGGCCACAAAGGGGGCCATCAATAGCATGCGATGGGCAGGAAATGCAAGTAAAATTCGCAAGCACATGCGCCTTTTCCGTAAGCAGGAACATATGAGGTGAAAATTCCGTATTTTTTACACCGGCAACGTTGCAATTCGCTTCCCAGACTCTATATTAAAGAACATAGTAAGCTGAGAGCATTGATATTCATTACTCAAGGAGAAATTGTCATGAATTCGCGTAATCCCTTTGGTTTAGCCAGCACCCAAGCCCGCACTGCCCAATTCGATATGGGACTGCGTGCCTATATGCTTGGCGTATATAATTATATGGCAAGCGCATTGGCCCTGACTGGCATTGTGGCGCTGGTTTCATTGCAAATTCCCGCGCTGATGCAAGCGCTGTATGTAGTAAATGAAAATGGCACCTTAGTCGGGATGACCGGGCTTGGGATGGTAGTCGGTTTTTCGCCATTG
>CAZGVV010000078.1:5431-6206 GCA_964529155.1 uncultured Rickettsiales bacterium | reverse complement strand
ATTGGATTAGCGCTGATTTTTGGCTTCAATAAGATGAGTGTGCGAGGCGCACAGATCGGATTTTGGAGTTATGCTGCAGCTATGGGGCTTTCGCTGTCTTATCTTTTCTTATTATACACCCAAGCCAGCATTGCTCGGACATTTTTCATCACCGCCGGTATGTTTGGCGGCATGAGCTTATATGGCTACAGCACAAAACGTGATTTGTCCGGTTTGGGCTCTTTATTCGGCATGGCCGTATGGGGGATTATTCTTGGTTCTATCGTCAACATTTTCCTAAAGAGTGCTGGCGTTGACTTTGCTTTGTCTATCATTGGCGTGCTGGCGTTCACGGTATTAACCGCTGTGAATACGCAGCAATTGAAGACGATTTATTATCAAGTGGCGGGCAATACCCAAGCGGCAGCAAAAGCATCGATTTACGGTGCATTGCAGCTGTATTTGGATTTTATCAACATTTTCCTATTCTTGATGCGCTTATTCGGCGAACGTCGTTAATTGGATAACAGTAGACAGATGGCGGATGACGAAGCATATATTCGTCATCCGCTTTTTTATTATCCAAGGTTTTTATGAATACTATTGGCACCCTGACCCTCTGTAAGCGCGAAATCTGGCGATTTTTAAAGGTCTGGAATCAGACCGTGATCGCCCCGATGGTAACCACATTATTATTTCTGGCGATCATGACTCTGGCGCTTGGCGGTGGGGCGCATGATGTGGAAGGCATTCCATTTCATCAATTCATTGCGCCAGGACTGATTATGATGGCGAT
>CAZGVV010000078.1:0-5421 GCA_964529155.1 uncultured Rickettsiales bacterium | reverse complement strand
GCCGTATAACGAGTTTGTGGCCCCCGGCCTCATCATGATGGCGATTGTGCAGAATGCATTCGCCAATACGTCATCTTCCTTGATGCTGGCAAAAATCCAGGGAGTGATTATTGATATTTTGATGCCACCGCTTTCTGGCTCTGAAATCACATTTAGTTATGTCGTAGGTGGTGTTGCACGTGGCGCGCTGGTAGGGATTACTGTATCAGCCGCAGTTTATTGCTTTGTACCGTTCACCCTGGTTCATCCGTTTATGGCAATATTTCATGTGTTGGCGGCTAGTGTTATGCTTGCATTATTCGGGGTTTTGGTTGGCGTCTGGTCACAATCATTTGACCAGCTTTCTGCAGTGACGAATTACATTATTACGCCGCTGGCATTTCTCTCCGGGACGTTTTATCCCATCCGGGCATTGCCACCGTTATGGTACACCATCTGCCATTTCAATCCATTCTTTTACATGATCGACGGTTTCCGCTACGCCATGATCGGTTATTCCGATAGTTCACCGTGGTTGGGACTTGGAGTAATGTTTGCGGTAAATGTGGGATTATGGGTAGTGATTCAGGTTATGATTACGCGCGGGTGGCGTTTAAAAAGCTAATGCAATTGGCTGCGCATCGCCCTTTGACAAGCCCTTTACATCACGCTATACATCCGCCCATGTCTGTGCTTTACGCTGTGATTGCTGTAGTGCTCTTTGCGTTGATCGGCGGGTTTGCCGTATGTTGCGAACAGTTGCGGGATTGATGCTATGATATTCTGGTATATCGCTTTGGCCGTTATCGCGGTTTTATTATTCGCCTATTTGCTTTCGGCACTCCTTAAGCCTGAACTTTTCCCTTAAAAAATATCATCCTTATGTTTGACATCCTGATTCCTCTGGTAATTGTACTACTGTGCTTTAAGCCGCTTGGAAATTATATTGCGCGGGTAATGAGTGGGGAAAAAGTATTCCTGGTTTCATGCCTGGGCTGGGTGGAACGAGGGATTTATACAGCGGCTGGCGTAAAACCGGAAAGCGAAATGCGCTGGCTGAATTATGCGTTGAAGCTGGTTTTATTCAGCGCATTTGGTTTTGTGCTGCTATATGTGCTTTTATTGTGCCAGGGGATCTTGCCGCTCAATCCACAGCATTACGCTGGACTTACCGCAGATACTGCGTTTAACGCAGCAGTTAGCTTCCTGACTAATACAGATTGGCAAAGCTACAGCGGTGAGGCGTCGCTAAGTTATTTTAGCCAGATGGCAGGACTTACAGTACAAAATTTTCTCTCCGCTACGGTTGGTATTGCCGTGGCCAGCGCGTTATTCAGAGGACTTGCACGCAAAGAAATGCAAACAATAGGCAATTTCTGGGCCGATATTACGCGAGCAATTTTATATATTTTATTACCGTTGTCTCTGGCATTCGCCGTGGTGCTGGCCGGGCTTGGCGTAGTGCAGAATATTGCACCTTATATTACCGCAACCGGCGTGGAGGGTGGCACACAAATTATTCCCGGCGGCCCGGCGGCATCGCAAGCGGCCATTAAATTATTAGGCAGTAATGGCGGTGGCTTTTTTAATACAAATGGTGCGCATCCATTCGAAAATCCTACGCCGCTTAGTAACGTATTGCAATTAGTGGCAATGCTGCTGATTCCGGTGGCCATGCTTTACAGCTTCGGCGTAATGATTGCTGACCGTAAGCAGGGGTGGGCCTTGCTGGCGGCAGTGATGCTATTATTTTTACCAATCGGTGCATTATGCGTGTGGGAAGAACATAAGCCAAATCCACATTTCGAAACCATGGCAGTAAATCAAGCATATGGGAATATGGAAGGCAAGGAACAGCGCTTTGGTGCAACCTCTTCTGCTTTCTGGGCTGTAACCGCAACCGCCACATCAAATGGTGCAACCAATAGTGCGCATGATTCCTATATGCCGCTGGGCGGATTGGCACCGTTATTACTTATGCAAATGGGCGAGGTGATATTTGGCGGGGTTGGTTCAGGTACTTATGGGTTGATGTTGTTTGTGGTGGTAGCGGTATTCATTGGCGGGTTGATGGTGGGACGAACACCGGAATATTTAGGTAAAAAAATCGGACCGTTTGAAATGAAAATGGCGTCACTTGGTATTATTTTGCCGTGTGCATTTACGTTACTCGGAACAGCAATTGCTGTGTTGACCGAAGCAGGGCAGGCCGGAGCGTTTAATTCCGGGCCGCAAGGTTTTTCTGAAATTCTCTATGCGGCAACGTCCGCCGCCAATAATAATGGCAGCGCGTTTGCCGGATTAAATGCCGGCACGCCGTTTTATAACACTTTGCTAGGCATTCTCATGCTGCTTGGACGTTTCATGGTTATTATTCCGGTATTGGCAATTGCGGGTGCGCTAGCTGCAAAAAAACAGGTTCCCTTGTGTGCAGGAACACTGCCAACACACACACCACTATTTGTATGTTTGCTGGCTGGCGTAGTGTTGCTGCTCGGCGTGCTTTCCTATGCGCCGGCATTGGCATTGGGACCAGTGGCTGAGCATATGCGCTTATTTCATGTAAGTGGGAGCATATAGCCATGGACGAGCAAGCCACCTTTACGGCACGGCACTTAATCAACGCGCTTTCCGGCACGTTTTTGAAACTGAACCCGCGCCTGCAATTGCGTAATCCTGTCATGTTTGTGGTGTTTATTGGCGCAATTGTGGTGAGCGCGCTGTGGATGCAAACTCTAATCACCCATGAGGATGTGGACGCTCAGCCAACCTGGTTCATTTTGTGGGTGGCAGTGTGGTTGTGGTTTACCGTGCTGTTCGCCAATTTCGCCGAAGCGATTGCGGAAGGCAAAGGCAAAGCTCAGGCATCGAGCCTGCGCTCATTGCGTCGTGATGTGAGTGCCAAAAAATTGCGTAGCCGCCACAATCGCGAAGACATGCAGATCATCAGCGCAGCTGATTTGCGTAAAGATGATTTGGTTTATGTTGAAGCCGGTGATTTTATTCCCGGTGACGGTCAAGTAATGGAAGGCATCGCAAGCGTTGACGAAAGCGCTATTACCGGTGAATCCGCACCGGTTATTCGTGAATCCGGTGGGGATTCAGATGCAGTGACGGGTGGGACCCGCTTGCTTTCCGATTGGTTGGTGATTCGCATCGGCGCAAATCCAGGGGAATCGTTTCTGGATAAAATGGTCGGCCTGGTAGAGGGAGCAAAACGCCAGAAATTGCGCTTTCCATTTTGCTTGCTGCACTTACCTTGGTTTTCCTGCTTGCGATTGCCACGCTGCTACCATTTTCATTGTATGCTGTTTCTCATGCGGGAGAAGGTGCGCCAATTAGCGTTGCCGTATTGATTGCATTGCTCGTATGCTTGGCGCCAACAACAATCGGTGGGTTGCTTTCCGCCATTGGCATTGCAGGAATGAACCGGCTGCTGAAAGCCAATGTCATCGCCATGTCAGGGCGCGCCGTAGAAGCGGCAGGGGATGTAAATGTCCTGCTACTGGATAAAACCGGCACGATTACCCATGGCAACCGTCAGGCGGATGAATTTTTACCTGCCGATGGCGTTACCGCTGAACAATTAGCTGAAGTAGCGATGCTGTCTTCGTTGGCTGACCATACGCCAGAGGGAAAAAGTATTGTCGGCTTGGCGCGGCGAAAATATAACCTGTCCGCCCAATTACCCGATGATGCTGAGCTGATTGCTTTCTCCGCAGAAACCCGGGTAAGTGGCGTAAAAATTGGTGACCGGCAGATTTTAAAAGGCGCAAGTGACGCCATTAGCAATTATTTAAAAAAAGCCAATATCGAAATTCCAGAATACGTTTCTAAAAACGTTGATGCCGTGGGCCGCCAGGGCGGAACACCGCTGGTGGTGGTGGATGGCCATAAAGTGCTTGGCGTGATTCATCTTAAAGATGTAGTCAAGTCTGGCATTAAAGAACGCCTGGCTGATTTGCGTAAGATGGGAATTAAAAGCGTAATGATTACCGGTGACAATCCGCTCACCGCCGGTGCAATTGCGGCTGAAGCAGGGGTCGATGATTATTTGGCGCAGGCAACGCCGGAAACCAAACTTAAGCTGATTCGCAAAATGCAGGCGGGTGGCGAGATGGTGGCGATGGTGGGGGATGGCACGAATGACGCGCCTGCATTGGCTCAATCCGATGTCGCGGTATGCATGAATTCCGGCACACAAGCCGCGAAAGAAGCTGCGAATATGATTGATTTGGATTCTGATCCAACCAAGTTGATTGAGGTAGTGGAAATTGGCAAACAGTTACTTATCACCCGCGGTGCGTTGACGACATTTTCTACGGCCAATGATTTGGCCAAATATTTTGCGATTATTCCTGCGGCGTTTGTCGGCACATATCCTGCATTGAATGCACTCAACATCATGCATCTTGCGAGCCCACGCTCTGCGATTTTGTCGGCGGTTATTTTTAATGCATTGATTATCGTGGCCTTGATCCCGCTGGCTCTGCGCGGCGTAAAATACCGCCCTATGGGCGCTGCAGCGTTATTGCGCTATAACTTACTGATGTATGGCCTGGGCGGCGTTGTGGTGCCGTTTGTGGGGATTAAGGTAATTGACCTGGCATTGGCCGCGTTGGGGTTGGTTTAGACATTTACTGTTTATACATGTGTCCCCGCACTTCTATTTATATACTTATTTCAATAGGTTAATTTCATAAAATTAACTTAACCCACTGCTATACAAAAAATTAACCGGCATAGCCTATGATAATAGGATGAAAAAAGCCGCTGTCAGTCCTCCTATTACCTTATCCCAAGAAGATATTGCACGCCTGATGGAAGATCGATCTTCTGAGGCGCAGCTCGAGGTAGTGGCTAAGCTTGCCACGCAATATAATGGAGCCGCCGGTGGCACGATGAGTGCTTCCGAGAACGTGCTGGCCGAAGATATTTTTAAATTATTGCTCAACCGCGCCGAAGTTCAGGTGCGCTCAATGATCGCGATGAATTTGAAGCAATCCGACAAATTACCCACCGAAATCGCACGGCAGATGGCGATGGATGTGCGGGAAGTCGCGCTGCCTATTTTAGAATATTCCAACGTGCTGTCGGAAGATGATCTTCTTCACATCATCCACAATTGCGATCCTGCCGGTGCCACAACCGATGCGGATAAGCTGGTTGCCATCGCTCGCCGCGAAGCGGTGTCCGAGCGTTTATCGGAAGCGCTGGTGGATACAAAGGTAGAACAGGTGGTATCTACGCTGGTGTATAATGAAACAGCGCAGATTAATACGGGCACGTTTAATAAGATCGTCGATCAGCACGCAGCCAGCGCAGACGTAATGACCGCCATGATTGAACGCGGTTCGGTGCCGATTGAGATTGTCGAAAAATTGGTGGAACGTGTTTCCGGAGCGCTGCGCGATACGCTGGAAGCGAAATATGGCGATTTGT
>CAZGVV010000077.1:0-8114 GCA_964529155.1 uncultured Rickettsiales bacterium | reverse complement strand
AGAGTTGTGTAATGGCCGGAGCCACTAAACTCTTAACCAATGCCAGAAAGAGAGAGAACGTCCTAGTGGAAGCATCTTCATCTGCCCGAGGGCAGCCTGTCATTACGAAGAGTATTATTTACCAAACTCTAGCTGGGTTATACCCCGTAAAGTTGCATAAGTCAAGGGCCTGTATAAATAATCCCCCTTTAACCCAGGCGGGAGAGAGGGGTATTGATTCTACTAAGTTGCAAACACTCTAATTGCTTAATAAATATAAGGTTACTTCCACTTAAAGCCATTCGCTTAGCCTCTGTCTAATGCTCTTTTACACCAAATACCGGCATCGCTTGTGTATAGTAGCCTGGATTTAAAGCGCTTATCTTACGCGTAAAGGCAATCTTAGCCAAATATGGGCAATTTATTAACCCTGTGGCTTTATCCTAAAAATCGATAGAAAACCAACTTTAGCGTGTAATGTTACCATGCAGTCGATCTTATTGGCGGATGATGATCCTTTGCAACGGCGCACCGTGCGTCGGATGCTCGAAACCGATTTAGCAGTAGAAGTAACTGAAGCCGGTGACGGTGGCGAAGCGTTGCAACGTCTGCGTAATGAATCAGGACAGCATATCGGGTTGGTATTGATTGACTTGGAAATGCCCGTGCTGGATGGCCTGGGATTACTACGCCAGATGCGAAAATCCTGGCCGCGCATACCATGCATCGTATTGACCGGCAGTGAACGCATGGAAGATGCAGTGGAGGCCATGCAGTTGGGCGCGGTGGATTTTATCAGCAAGCCTGCGCAACGTGAGCGACTTATTACCTCGGTGCGCAATGCCCTGGCGTTGCATGAGCTGAAAGCAGAAGTCGTACGCTTAAGCCAAGACCGCACACCATGTTATGGATTTAGCGACATTGTAGAAGTATCGCCCGGCCTGCGTGAAGTTGCGGAACTGGGACAGAAAGCGGCAGGCTCAGACATACCCGTGCTCATTACCGGAGAATCCGGCGCAGGCAAGGAAATATTCGCGAGGGCGATTCATGCCGAGAGCAGCCGCCACGAAAAACCGTTTGTACCGGTCAATTGCGGTGCATTACCGGATAATCTGGTAGAATCCACCCTCTTTGGCCATGAAAAAGGCTCCTTTACCGGGGCCATCGCCCGTTCTATCGGCAAATGCCGTGAGGCTGATGGAGGCGTGTTATTTCTGGACGAAGTGGGCGAATTAAAACTAGAGACGCAGGTAAAGCTGCTGCGTATGCTGCAACAAGGTGAAATTGAGCCGGTGGGGGCAGGAAAGCCAATGAAGGTGGATGTGCGGGTGATCTCCGCAACCAACCGCCCATTAGAGCAGCTGGTTGCCCAGGGCCGCTTCCGTGAAGATTTATATTATCGCCTGCAAGGACTTCCTATCCATATCCCGGCTCTGCGTGAGCGCCGCCGTGACGTACCGGCATTAGCTGACCATTTGCTTAAACGCATCGCGCTTAATGAACAACGCGCCCATATCGAACTTTCGCAGGGTGCACGTGACTGGCTGGTAAGTTATGGCTGGCCCGGCAACGTACGTGAATTACAGCATATATTACACCGCGCCGTGCTGCTTTCAGAAAGCGATACGCTGGAAGCGGAAAACCTTTCCCGTTGGTCGCAAGCCAAGGCTGGCATGTCGAATTTGACCTTAAAAACAACACCCTCTGCTACCATCCATCTGGAAAATGCAAATGGGCAGTTTAAAACGCTGGAACAAATTGAACAGGAAGTGATTGAGGCTGCTCTGGCGCGCTTTGGCGCGCATATTGGCCGGGCGGCGGCGGCACTGGGCGTCGGTCAATCGACGCTCTACAAACGCATGAAGAAGAATCCAGCCGCTTAGTGGGTGAGTACTTTTTCTAAGGTACGCAATAATTTTTCAGGATTAAACGGTTTCACCATCCACCCTGTCGCTCCCAATTCTTTCGCGGTTTGACGCAGCGTATCACTGGTTTCCGTGGTCAACAGCAAGATCGGCGTATAACGATGCTCAACTAATTCACGGATGGCAGCGGTGAATTCCAAACCATTCATTATGGGCATGTTGAGGTCCGTGATGATAAGGTTTGGGCGTTCTTTACGCACCATTTCCAGCCCTTCCCTGCCATCGGCAGCTTCCACGCATTGATATTTACCTGTCGCATTCAACGTATGCGTTACCATTTTACGCATCGTCGCCGAATCATCCACACATAGAATCTTTGTCATGATGTCCTCCCTGCAAAGTTTCGATAAAGTGCCGCACGTGCTTTAATTCATCACGAATGGAATCCAGGCAATGGTGTTTTTCCACTCCTGCCGCAGTGCAATCTTGCTCTGCTTTTTCACATAAACAAAACAATCCTTTAGCACCTAAATTTCCGGAAGCGCCTTTTAACAAATGCGCGCTTTTACGCCAATTTTCCGAATTATCCTGTTCAATGGCCTGCTCAAGCTGAGCCAGCGTATCTTCTGCACGTTCCATAAAAATGGAGAATAACGCACATTCCTCTTCTGCATCTCCATCGGTAAAGTTACGTAAATGCGCCATATCAATAGGCTGATCGTTTGACGCCAGTGGTTTCATATCTTCTCCTGTCGCCGCTTCGCCTTCTACCCGCAACCAACGGCTTAATGTGCGACGAAGGCCGGGCAAATCGATGGGCTTACTTAAGTAATCATCCATACCGGTTTTCAGGCATTTTTCACGATCACCGACCATAGCATTAGCGGTCATGGCAATGATGGGCATATGCGGTAATTTCTCTGCCTCCTCACGCTCCCGGATGATACGCGTGGTTTCATAACCGTCCAACTCAGGCATTTGGCAATCCATAAGCACCAGATTAAAGCGTTGTTTTTGCATGGCTTTCAGGGCTTCATTGCCATTTTCTGCTTTTTCAACATGCGTGATCCCGAGCTTAACCAGCAATTTTCCAAGCAGCATTTGATTGATCGGGTGATCTTCCACCATCAGCACGCATGCATCTTCAACGCGCAACATTTCCGTCGGAAGAGCCGTTGATTTCATCTCTGGTAATTCCGCTTCGGTCACGGGCATCGTGAACCAAAACAACGACCCTTTTCCAGGCTCACTTTTTACCCCAATTTCGCCCCCCATCATCTGCACTAATTGCCGGGAAATAGCCAGCCCCAGGCCTGTACCACCAAATTTGCGCGTGGTGGAATTATCTGCCTGGGTGAATTTATTGAAGATGTGTTCCTGATGTGCTTCGGGAATGCCGATCCCACTGTCTTCCACCTCAAAACGCACCGTGGGCCGCCCCTCCGCTGAATAGGCAGTAACACGCAAATTTACATACCCTTTCTGAGTGAATTTAATGGCATTTCCGACCAGATTTAAAATAACCTGCTGTAATCGGCCACTGTCTCCCAGGCATGCTTGCGGCACATCCGGCGCGATGTCGCTTAAGAGCAAAAGGCCTTTGTGGGTTGCGACTGGAAGCATAAAATCGCATACGTGACTTACGCAATCGCTAATTTGATACGGCACTTGCTCGAGCGTGAGTTCGCCGGCTTCGATTTTTGAGAAATCCAGAATATCATTTAAAATAGTCAACAGAGACGATGCGGAGCTACTGAGCGCTTCTACGCAATCTTTTTGTTCGGTTTGTAATGCCGTATCCTGTAAAAATTCCGATAGGCCTAAGATGCCATTCATCGGCGTGCGCAGCTCATGCGACATGTTGGCCAGAAATTCGCTTTTTGCCCGGGTTGCCGATTCCGCCGCCTCTTTGGCATGTAACAAAGAACTACGGGTGCGTTCACGTTCGATCACTCGCCCTAATTGCGAGCCAATATTTTGCATGATTTCCAGCTCATCTTCATCCAATTTCCATGGGCATGTATTAAAAAATTCCATGACCGCAACCATATCGTTGCCGGAATAAACAGGGAAAATATAGGCGGAATGGATGTTGGCCTGAAGTGCGGCTTCGCGCCGAAGGAATCCCCCTGCTTGTGCTATATCATCTACTAATTGCGGCTTTCCAAGCGCATAGGCTTTCCCGGCGCTTCCGCAGCCGATAGCAAATATTGATTCACGCGTTACGTGTTGCAGCGGTTCTGCGCTTTCGCCTACCCATATACCAAAAGTTTTGAGCTGCTCAGCTTCTGCATCCACACGCCAGCAATGGGCGGCGGATAGCCAGAATTGTTCACATATCATAGACAAGGCAGACTCCAGGGTTTCTTCTACAGAGGCAGCATTATTGGCAATACTGGTAATTTCCTGCAGTAGTGTAATACGCTCTGTTTGCTGACGGGCTTTAGCTTGAGCGGATTTAAGCGCGGTAACATCACGCACCGCCATTACCAGTAATGCTTTATCTTTCGCCCCTACCAAGCTCAGATTAATTTCCGCGGTAAACAGGCTTCCATCTTTACGCAGGGCTTGCAGCTCGCGCAGCTGGCGCTCATTATTCTGGGCGGCATTTTCCAACCAATATTTCAGCTCTTCGCGCGCATTGAGCGGGAAAAACTCCAATATATTCATGTCTTCCGCATCAATCCCATCATGGCCAAACATCTGCTCAGCGGCCGGGCTTACCGATTCTATAGCGCCGGACGGCATAAAGGTGATGATGCCATCAGCAATGCTGTATAAAATAGCGCGGGTGCGCAATTCACTGTTTAAAAACTCAATCCCCTGCTTATCCGACGCCTCCTGCATTACCTTACGTTCGGTAATATCCTTGGCAGACGCGATGTAATACGTGCTTTTCCCTTCCGGGCTTACAATCGGGCTTACGGTCATTTCCACCCAATATTCACGGCGCTGCCTGTTATAATGCAATAATTCCACCGTTGTTGGCAGTCCTGCACGTGCGGTTTGCAATAAGCGATTTACCGTTTCCTGATCGGTTTTTGGCCCATAGAGCAATTCGGGGGTTTTACCGATGACTTCTTCCAACTGATAATTCGTCATCTGGGTAAATGCAGGATTAACGTATACAATGCGCGGATAGATTGCGTCTTGCACGCTTTCCGTAATCATCATCGCGTCACTGGTATAACGCGGCACCATCTGAAGAAGCTGTTCTAACTCCATGATGTTGACCCCTTACTGAATTTAGCGCGCTCACATTCCTGCACATAATGGAGGATCCGCGATGCACCGAAGGGTTTAACTAAAAATCCGAGTGCCCCGGCGCGCGTGGCATGCGCGATATTTTGCGGACTCTCATGGGCGGTTAACATCACTATATTCGCATTGGGATCGTGCATACACACGGTGTAGGCGACATCAAACCCGCTAAATTCTGCATCGCCCAGATTAATGTCCAGAAACACTAAATCCGGCATCACCCGTAAATATTCATGCACGGCTTGATGCACGGTTGAACACACGGTCACACTGTAGCTTGGACCAAGCAGGCTTTGCAGTAATTGCAGGGTTACCGGGTCATCATCTACCACTAAAATATGTAGCGGTGACCGCGCATGCCGCAGCAGCAAGCTTTTTTCTTCCATTAATGTCTGGCTTTGAATCTGCCGTAACTGGTCTGTATTATCAGACATGGGCATCTCCTTTTTGTAATACGCTATTGGCGCGACGCATGGCCTCGCAATTACGCAAATAATGGATCAGTTTTTCTTTCGCGAACGGCTTGGTGACAAAGCCTTGCGCGCCTTTTTCCAGCGCAGCTAAAATATTTTCTTTGATGCTGTTGGCAGACAACATCACAATAAAAGCAGTTTTGTCGAAACTGAGCAATTTATTGAGAATGATATGGCCATTGGTATCCGGTAGTTCAATATCCAAAAACACTGCGTCCGGTGCGCTGCTTTCATAGGCTGCAATGGCTGCTGCGCCATCGGCCGCTTCTACGACCTCAAATGCACCTTTTAATGCCCCCACCACCAACCGCCGGGTAAAGGGATCATCTTCTACGACCAACACGGTTAAACGATTACGCTCTGAACGCCTGGCGGCGATAGCGTTGAATAACATCTCGTCTAAATCACGTAATGGCTTATGCGCCTGGGCAATTCCATTTTGTTGTATTTTTTCAGCTTTTTTCAATGGCAACAGCGCCTTTTCTTCGCACAACGCCACAAATGCATTCCACTGAAGGCTTAAGTCCAGAATATGGTACAATGCATCTTCTGCGCCACTGGATTTTCCGATTTCGCCTAAGCCTTTAAAATGCTCGCCTAGCCTGTCAACAATATCTTTGGCTTTTCCCTGGAACAGAATAAATACATCACCGTCATCGCACAAATAAATGTAGCCTTCCTCATTTTCCAATAATTCTTTAATGATGTTGGTGACCACATGGGTGCGAAGTCCTTCGCTGCACAGGTCTTTGCGCGATGCAAAATCGATGTGTATGCACCGCCAGCTCGTATGCTGTTCACTGATGGATTTAGCTTTATCGAGTAATAGCTGCTCCGCGTTTTTGCTGTATAATCTCATAATTCATCTCCGCTTTTATCTCCGTATTGAGATTTTTGAATCTATCTTGCGGCTTGTTCTTGCTTATATGTAAACATTGCAAACTAAATGCCAACTTTTTTAACTAATTTTATTGATATTAATCAATATGATGATTATTTTCGGCATGCCCATGTTTTCTTAATTACTCTCATATTGAGAAAGCATTTAATAACAAATGTAATTGTATCGATTATACTGAATCTTAACTGCAAAACGTCATGCTGTAGGCTTGTCCCTGGCGTATGGTTTTGAAATAACATGTATTCTACAAGTAAATATCCCCCCCTACGCTATATCAGCCGAGGCCTGCTTTTTGTCTGGCCGCTATGGGTGATTTTCGTTGTTATCATGAATATCATTTGCACCTTGTGGGTTATTATCCGCCTGGAAGAAGACCGCCATTTTCAGCTGAATGTTCAAGCTGCGGCTGAAGATGTGCAATATGACACATCACAATACCTTGCTGACCTATTTAAATCATTAGACCGCATGGATGGGCGCTGGGAGCACGCAGGTGGCACGCCACATTATTTATGGATAGAAGATGCAAAAGCATATGTAGCGCATTACCCTACACTGGCCGGAGTAGAATGGGTGGATAAGAATGCCGTGGTGCAATGGATTGAGCCATTAGAACCCAACAAAAAGATTATCGGCTATCGAAATTATCACTCATATGGCCTCCTGAAGTGCATTAATCTTGTGACGTAGGATTTATTTGTAGATAGACAATCGCAAGTGTTATGCCATGACATTGGCAATAAATTATCTTTATATCTCAATTGGATATTTAGGGACTCTGCACGGATTTTTCTGATCTGTTCTCAAATTGAGAATGGCCGTAATAAAGCAGGCAAAATTTGTGATAACGCTTGAATAAGTTCCATCTTGGAGTAGGTTAGCTTCGCTATGCTCATTTTTTCTGCTGAAAATGCCTTTTCAAAGGCATAAGGAAGTTCTGAGATTGACTTCTCTAGGTCAATATGGTAAATTTTAACTTAATTTAACTAAAAGGTGGATATATGAAAAAGATTGTTATGATGGCTATGGCCCTTGCAAGCACGGTTTGCCTAAATACAGCTGCGCATGCTGAAGATTATAGCTTCACCAACCGCAGCCCTCACCCAAGCCAGAACAAGCCTGCTTTTGCCTCAGACGCAAGCCATACAGGCGGGTTTAATACCATATCCCCTGCCGCAGGCTCCAAAAACTGGAGCAACTGCAAAACCGAGATTAGCGACCATTGTGCTGGCGTTAAAGGCGACAAGAAAATATCCGCCTGCCTGAACAGCCATAAAGATAGCCTTTCCGAATCTTGCGCTACTATCGCTAACTAGATTTAGCCATGTAATTCTCCCAGCGGCTTAACTGCCGCTGGGAGAGAGTGTCACCGGCATTATTAAATTTTAAAGCCGTGCCCAATTTCTAAATGTATCCCAAATACCCAGCTATTTTTCTGGGTTGGATCTGTCCCCGGATTTACGATGTATTCAATATTCGGCTGAAGCGTCATCCAATCGGTCACGGGCGCACGATAGGTTATTTCATATACCATTTCGTTACTGTCCACCTGTGAGCCAGCAGCAATTTGCGCTTTCTTATATAGTCATTTAACTTTATAATTTCTTATGCTATAGAGTTTGAATGACGTATTCA
>CAZGVV010000076.1:0-8150 GCA_964529155.1 uncultured Rickettsiales bacterium | reverse complement strand
ATATCCGTGTCCTCGGCAAAGAAGCAGAAGATCAACCGCGCCATGAAGTGATTCATATCGTGGCGGCGTTCCGCTTTCCCCCATTCGGGATTGTCTTTCAGCAGCTCCACATAGAGGCGGTTAAGGCGGCTGGTGGCGCGAATGTCGAATGAGCTTTCACGGATTTGTTTAACCGTGGTGATGCCTGCAAGCGTCAGGAAGAAGCCGAAATGGTTCGGGAAATCTTTATATTCGCAGGCGATAGTTTCGCCGCTGGTGATGTCTTCCGCTTGGAAATCTTCCCCGTCGGTGGCAAGGATGTATTTGGCTTTCTGGCGGGTAGTGGCTGGGCTATTTTTGAGCCTTTCCAGCGTCTTTAGAACTTCACCCGCAGGGCTGACCGCCATGTGAATGTTGTTGTGCTGAAGGACTGCGCCTTCGATGTCCGTTTTGTTGGAATCACGTTTGCGCAGGCGATTGATGGTGGTGGCTTTGTTGCCGAACGCTTCCAAAAACGCATAGGGGAACTCAGCCGCATCAAACGGCTGTTCTGCTAATCTCGATATTGCCTCTTCAATTTCTACCGCGTTCAACGTGCTTCCCCTTTATGCCTTTTTACTGTCTCGCTCTTGCTTGGCGATCCACTTCTCAATCTCACTGCGCCGAAAACGCCATGACCCGCCGACCTTAAAGCCTGGTATGTCGCCCTTTGCCGCGAGGTGATAGGCGGTTTTCAGTTTTAGTTTGAGGTAGTTTGATACCTCATCAATCGTCATTATATCCGTTTCCATAACCTCACCCTGTGAGTTTCTGCGTTCAGAAAATACAGGAAATCACGGAACAAACAACAACTAACCCACTTGTTCGCCCATGTTTTTTTGGTATGGACTTGCATGTGTGTCGGATAGGGCTTGCATAGGGCTACAAGTAGGACTCAGGCGGTAGTATCCGCGCCCGTCGCCTGCGATCAATTCCTTCCAGTTTTGCTGATGACGGAACGCATCGCGCATCACCATTGAAGTTGATCCCGCATTACGGCTGGAGGGGGAGATCACCAAGGAGGAGTTCGAAACCAAGAAGAACCGACTGAAGGATCGGCAGTACGAACTCGACCAATTGATCCTGACGTACGATAAAGCAGACGACCAGTTCACAAAGACGCTCTGTGCCTTGCTTACCATCGCTTCAGACAGTGATAAAATCTGGTTAGGTTCGACGATTTCGGAAAAACGCGAGTTGCTGAATTTCGTATTTGCGAACCTACAGCTAAAAGGTGCAACCCTTTGTTATGAATTAAGAAAACCATTTGATAAGATGCTCAATCAAGCTGATTGTATCAAATGGCGGAGAGGATGAGATTCGAACTCACGATACGGGTTTACCCCGTATAACGGTTTAGCAAACCGCCGCCTTCAGCCACTCGGCCACCTCTCCGCAAATGCCTGGGTCGGTTGTTGACGCAGGCAGAATAGGGGAGGGAAAGTAGGCGGTTGCGGGCGGCCTGTCAATGGGTGCATGAAACCATTTGGAGAAAAAGGCGCTTTGGCTTATGGTGCGGCGGTTCTATGTAGGCTTTTTTGAGAGGATATGCCGATGTCGTCTGAATCTACTGCGCCCAAGAAGCAGCCAAAGCCAAGCTGGGACCCGTTTATCAAGGAAGTGCTGATTTTTTTTGCCATCGCCATCGTGCTGCGGATTTTCACGTTTGAGCCGTTTCATATTCCTTCCGGCTCGATGAAAAGCAATCTGCTAGTGGGTGATTATCTCTTTGTTTCTAAATATAGTTATGGCTATAGTCGTTATTCGTTCCCGTTTGGCATGGCGCTGCCGTTTCATGGCCGTTTTGCCCAGTTTGGCGCGCCACAGCGCGGGGATGTGGTGGTGTTCCGGCCACCGGGTAATCTGTCGCTTGATTTTATCAAGCGCGTCATGGGCCTGCCGGGGGACCGGGTACAGGTGAAGCAGGGCGTGGTGTATATCAACGACAAGCCACTGCCGCGCGAGCTGGAAGACCATTTTGCTGATGATGACAACCCGGCGCATGTGAAATCGGTGCCGCGCTACCGCGAAACATTGCCTGAGGGCAAGGTGATTCGCGTATTGCAGGAAACCACGGAAATGGCGGTGGATAATACGGATGTGTATATCGTGCCGCCGGGCCATTATTTCATGATGGGCGACAACCGCGACAATTCGCACGACAGCCGGTCTCTGGCTGATGTGGGGTATGTGCCAGCGGAAAACATTGTGGGTAAGGCGCAGATGGTTATGTTCTCGGTGGAGTTCGACAATTCGCCGCAATGCACGGGTGAGTGGAATGCACAGGCGCCGGACGGCTGGATGGCGCGTAACCTCTTTTATGTGGGCCGTACCTGGGAATGTTTGCCCAAACTTCGGGGAAGCCGGGCGTTCGCCTGGATTAAGTAATGGCTGCATCACTGGACGCCGCGGGGGTAGAGGAGCGCATTGGGTATCGGTTTAATGATCCGGCGTGGCTGAAGCAGGCGCTGAAACATCCAAGCATGGGTGGAAAGACCAATAATCAACGCCTGGAGTTTCTGGGCGACGGGGTGCTGGGCGCGGTGGTGGCACGGCTGCTGTTTGAATTATTCCCGGCGGAAGCCGAAGGCGCGTTGGCGCGCAGGCAGGCGGCGTTGGTGCGCAGTGAAACGCTGGCGGCGATCGCACGGGAGATCGGGTTGGACGAAGCGCTAGTGATGACGGAAAGCGAGGCCGCTGCTGGTGGTCGGCAAAACCCGACGAATCTGGAAGACGCGTGCGAGGCGTTGCTTGGCGCGTTGTTTATGGACGGGGGGTATGCGGCGGCAGAGGCATTTATTATGCCGCGCTGGTTGCCATTGGCAAAATCCGTGCAGGCACCGCCTAAAGACGCCAAAACCACATTGCAAGAGTGGGCGCAGGCCCGCGGCTTGCCACTGCCGATCTACCGCGTGGTCAGCGCCGAAGGGCCGGCGCATGCGCCGATTTTTACGGTGGAGGTGTGCGTGGAAGGGCAAGAGGCGGCCAGCGCATCGGCACCGTCAAAAAAAGTGGCGGAGCAAATGGCGGCGGAAGGGTTGTTGGAGGTGGTGGGGAGAGCGGTTTAGTTTAGGCTAGGAACGGCTTTAACTAGTATATCACCCGGAATCAATGACAATGGATCAACTGTAGATGCAGGCTGTTTTGAATTGTGCCAGGGCAAAGGAACTTCTTTGTTTATATCAAGATTAGTGTCCCTAGTAGCATCTGCAATGGGTATTGCTAATTGCTCAAAAAGTAGCGTTAAAGCGTCTTGCTTGGTGGCTAAATCGGGGGCGCGTATTCCATAATAAATAGTGCGTTCTTTATCAGATATATCCAGAAATATCTCAAAAGGAATTCTTCTGTCGCGGACGCAGAAATTTTGGGGTAATACATTAATTAAATTATTTGCAAAAAAGGCAACTACACCGCTTTTTCCTTCGGAATCTTGGTCAGATAAAGAAAGTTTGAGAGCGCATTGGTGCTTTTTTAGGATTCCTTGATCAGATTCGGTTAGTGATTTTTTTGGTTCGCCACTTGTTTCGTTAGTAATAATTTCTGCGGTAAGATTAAAAACTTGACGATTGATACGAATCGGATAAGTTTTAAAATTATTAATTTCTATAAAATTATATTACTCTAAACTTCAAAGGCATTCAATGCAAAAAACCCATTGCGCCATTATCGCTGTTCTCGGGCCTCCTAATGCGGGAAAATCTACGCTGGTCAATAACCTGGCTGGCGGGAAGATTAGCATTGTGACGCCTAAACCGCAGACAACGCGGTTACGGGTGCGGGGTATTTGTGCCGCAGGGCAAACGCAGCTGATTTTGACCGATACGCCAGGCATTTTTGAAAGCGCCAATGCCTTTGAGCAAGGTATGGTGCGTGAAGCCTGGGCAGGGGTGGCGGATGCCGATGCAATCGTGTTAATGCTGGACGCCACGCGTGGTCTGGATGAAACGGTGCAGGGCATTATTGAAAAATTGCGCGGCGGCAATTTGCCATTGGCATGCATACTCAATAAGGTGGATGCAGTAAAAAAACCGTATCTGCTGGCGTTGGCGGAGGCGTGTAATGCCTACGGTGTATTCGAGCAGATATTCATGATCTCAGCCACCACTGGCAATGGAGTCGACGCGGTGAAGGCATGGATGGCGGAAAAAGCACCAGAAGGGCCGTGGCTATATCCAGAAGAAGATTTGACCGATCAGTCGTTGCGCCAAATTGCAGCCGAGCTCACCCGCGAGCAGCTGTTTTTAATGTTACGTCAGGAATTGCCCTATAGCGTGGCGGTGGAGACGGAATTATGGGAAGAAAAAGAAACCGGCCCGGTGCGAATCATGCAAACGATTTTCGTAGAGCGTGAAGGACAGAAAAAAATAGTAATCGGGGCCGGCGGAGTAATGTTGAAAAATGTCGGTACACGTGCGCGTAAAGCAATTGGCGAATTAATTGGCCGCCCGGTGCGGCTGGAGTTATTTGTGAAGGTAAATGCGCGGTGGAAGGAAAGCGGGCAGCAATAACAGCTGTTTAGTATATACCCCGATACGGTATTTTCTCCGAAATAGATGCCGGACTTCGCCGATATGGCATGCTTAATTTATTTCTTCTTCTTCCGCTCTGCATCGTTGCGCTTGGGTTCTTCCACTCCGAATAGATTGCCGAAGGGATTAAAGGCGGTCATGGTTTTTTCGAAGAAAGAGACGTTTTGGCGGGCCAGCTCTTCCAATTGAGAAAAAGGTGAGAAATCGCCGATGGTGCGTGTGGCGTAGCCACGGATTTTTTCCTGGTTAGAAAGGAATGTTTTCATGCTGGCGTCGAGGTAGTGCTGGAGGGGGCCGCCCATGCTGCTGTCATAAAACCCGATGAGTGAGCGCAGGAAGCTGGTGGGCAACATGGCGGAGCTTTGCAATTCGCGTTCAAAAATAATTTGGGTGAGCACCTGGCGGGTTAAATCTTCGCCGGTTTTGGCGTCATGCACCACAAAGTCACGGCCTTCTTTCACTAAATTCGCCAGATCGTCCAACGTAACATATACGCTGGTTTCTGTATTATAAAGCCGACGGTTAGGGTATTTACGGATGACGACGGCGTCTTCAGCCGATTCATTGGGACTGCTCATGGCTATTGCTCTTTTCGCCGAATAAGTTAAGGGTGAGAGGAGTTATTTATCATCATTATCCAACTGCCGCAAGGTTATGCATAGCCCACCTTACTCGCAACTGGCCAGCCAGTTTATGGAATTGTGGCAAAAGCAGATGGCCTCTGTGCTGACGGATCGCGATTTCGTGCAGTCCATGCTGGAGATGATGCAATCGATGCACACGCCGGACGCCGCCCACGCCCATGCCAAACGACAACCCACTGCCGACGCTGCCGTTCCACCTGATGCTCTCCATGAGCGCCTGGCTCAGTGCGAGCGTCGCCTCCAGCAGCTTGAAAAGCAACTTGCAACCATGGAAGGCCATGCTGCCGCCGCTGGCCCTAAACGCCCTGGACGCCCTGCCGGAAGTGGTAAACGCGGAGGCAAGGACACGCCTCGGAAGTCTGCTCGAGGGCGTAAAGCGCTATAACGAAACATCGTATATACGCGCACTGAAAGAGCCGCCGGTGGTATGGGAGCATGGGGCAGCACGGTTGCTGGACTATGCGCCAGAACAAGGGCGTAAACCGCTTTCCACGGTTTTTCTGATCCCCTCGCTTATCAACCGTTATTACATATTGGATTTAGCACCCGGACAAAGTTTTGTGCGCTACCTTACCGCATGCGGCTACCGTGTGCTGATGTTGGATTGGGGCGCGCCAGGAGTGCATGAGAAGGGATATGATTGTGCGGCGTATGTGGAAGATCACCTGGTGGCGGCACTGCGTTTTATTCATAAGCAAATTACGCCGCAAGTGACACTCGCCGGGTATTGCATGGGCGGGGTGTTTGCGCTGGCGCTGGCGCTTACCATGCCGCGTGCGGTGAATGCGTTGGCATTGTTTGCGGCTCCCTGGGATTTTCATGCTGCGGATGCGCGCGTGCCGCAATTGGATGCGCATGCACGTGGCCAGTTAGAAAATTTATTTGCGTTACAATCCTTATTTCCCGCTGAATGGATTCAGGCACTTTTCTCTTTGAATGAGCCATGGGTATTTCAGGAGAAATTTCAGCATTTCGCGGAGATGAAGCCGGGAAGCCGGGAAGCGGATGCATTTCTGGCAGTAGAGCATTGGGTGAATGACGGGGTGCCGATGACATCGCCCGTGGCGCGCGATTGTTTGATTGATTGGGGGCAGCATAACGTGCTGGCGCGAGGCAAATGGGAAGTGGCAGGCCGCGTAGTGGTGCCGGAGGCATGGAATAAACCTGCTTTCGTTGCCCTGCCGGGAAGCGACCGCATAGTATCGCCGGGCTGTGCCATGCCGATGGCAGATCAGTTGCAGTACGCAACCATATGCCGACCAAGTGCCGGGCATGTAGGGATGATTGTGGGTAGCAGGGCAGAAAAAGAACTGTGGGTGCCGTTTGCAGAATGGTTGCGCGGCATGTGTTGATTGCCGCAGCGCAGCATAAGATATACTAGACAAACTGCGCTTCTCTACCTACATAAGGGCATTCTCACATTAAGGAGTATGTCATGGCTAGCAAAGAAGACGTCGTTATTGTCAATGCCGTTCGCACGCCTATCGGTGTGTTTAATGGAAGTCTGGCGAGTTTGTCTGCGCATAAGCTGGGTGAGTTGGTGATTAAAGAAATTTTAAAGCGCACCAAGGTGAATGCTGCTGATATTTCGGAAGTGATTTTGGGGCAGATTTTGACGGGTGCGGCAGGGCCAAATCCTGCGCGCCAGGCATCACTTAATGCGGGTATTCCGAATGAAACACCGGCATGGGGCATGAACCAGTTGTGCGGCTCCGGGCTACGGTCGGTGGCGCTGGGTTATCAGGCCATTCGCAATGGGGATTCTGCCATTGTGATTGCCGGTGGGCAGGAAAGTATGAGTCAGTCTCCGCATGCCATTCATTTGCGTAACGGTGTGAAAATGGGGGCGGCCACCATGGTGGATACCATGTTGCATGATGCATTGGTGGACCCATTCCATAATATTCACATGGGGGTGACGGCAGAAAATGTGGCAAAAAAATTCGGCATTACACGTGCCGACCAGGATGCGTTTGCGCTGGCTTCACAGCAAAAAGCATCGGCGGCGATAAAAGAAGGGCGCTTTAGGGACGAGATCGTGCCGGTGGTGATTAGCTCGCGCAAAGGTGATGTCACGGTAGATACGGATGAAGGCCCACGTGCGGATTCAACCCTTGAGAGCCTTGCTAAGCTCAAGCCTGCGTTCGACAAAGAAGGCACGGTGACAGCGGGCAATGCATCCGGCATTAATGACGGCGCGGCCGTGGTAATGCTGATGACGCGGGCGGATGCCGATAAACGCGGGCTTACGCCTATGGCAACAATCAAATCCTGGGCGCATGCGGGCGTGGACCCGGCGATCATGGGGGTTGGACCAATTTATGCGAGCCGGAAGGCATTGGAAAAAGCCGGCTGGAATGTGGGCGATCTTGATTTGATCGAAGCGAACGAAGCGTTCGCAGCACAGGCCATTGCGGTGAACCGTGAAATGAAATGGGATATGGCGAAAGTAAACGTCAATGGCGGCGCAATTGCTCTCGGCCACCCCGTGGGGGCCAGCGGCGCACGTGTGCTGAGTGGCTTGCTGTATGAAATGCAGCGCCGCAATGCGAAAAAGGGATTGGCGACGCTGTGCATCGGTGGTGGCATGGGCGTTGCATTGTGTTTGGAACGCGAATAACAGGAGAATAAAATGACGCAACGTATTGCATTAGTAACCGGTGGAACACGCGGCATCGGCGCCGCTATCAGCTTGGCGCTGAAAGATGCAGGCTATAAAGTAGCCGCCAACTATGCGGCGCGTGATGACGTGGCGCGGGAATTTGGCAAAGAGCATGGTATTGCAGTGTTTAAATGGAACATCGGCAATGCCGATGAGTGCCAGCAGGGGATCGCCGAAGTACAAGGCCAGCTCGGTGGACCGGTGGAAATATTGGTAAACAATGCCGGTATCACACGCGATGCCGCCATGCACAAAATGTTGCCGGAAAATTGGGATGTGGTGGTGCAGACCAACCTC
>CAZGVV010000075.1:0-8226 GCA_964529155.1 uncultured Rickettsiales bacterium | reverse complement strand
GATCATCAGCGGCACAAACCAGTTGCCAAACCCACCGATCAGCGCCGGCATGACCAGAAAGAATACCATCAATAACGCATGGCCGGTTAATACCACGTTGTAGGTTTGGTAAGGGTTATCACCCCACAAATGGTTGAACAGCTGCATGCCGGGCGCTTGCAATTCAATGCGCAGCAGGATGGAAAACGCCGCACCGAGCAATCCCGCGCAGAGCGCGAAGATAATGTACATCGTGCCGATGTCTTTGTGGTTGGTCGAATAAACCCAGCGCCGCCAGCCATGCGGGGTGTGGTCGTGATGGTCGTGGGTGTGATCGGAATGGGTAGTGGTTACGATGCTCATGGTGCCTCTATTTTTTGCTGCTGGTTGCGTCTGGCACTTCGGCCGTGGGAACATTGGCGGGCTTTGGCGCGGGGTCGATTTCTGGGAGTTCCGGCTTGTCACCTGCAGTCTTTGTGCCCGGCGCTATGCCTGCGTCTTTTTGCTTTTGTGCGATCCAGGATGCAAATGCCTCTTTCGATACTACACGCACCGCAATCGGCATAAATCCATGGCCTACGCCGCACAATTCAGAGCATTGACCATAAAACGTGCCGGTTTTATTGGCTTCAAACCAGGTTTCATTCAAACGCCCCGGCACGCCGTCACGCTTTATGCCAAACGCAGGAACCGCCCAGGAGTGAATAACGTCAGCGCCGGTTATATGGACGTGCACCGGTGTATTCACCGGCACAACCACTTCATTGTCTACGCTGAGCAAGCGCGTGTTACCGGGCTTTAAGTCTTCATCTTTTACAATATAGCTGTCAAAGGCGACGCCGCCGAATTCAGGGTATTCATAGGACCAGTACCATTGATGCCCCACTACTTTCAGCGTGATGCCGCCCTGCGGGGCACGTTCCATAAAATAATGTGTGCGAATGGAAGGAATAACGATGGCAACCAGGATTAATACCGGGATAACCGTCCAGATGATTTCCAGCACTGTGTTATGCGTGGTAGTGGTCGGCACGGGATGGGCACGCTTGTTGAAGCGCGCGATGATGTAAATCATCAATAATAGAACAAATACCGAAATACCGCTGATGATCCACAGCAGCAGCGTTTCATGCAGCCAGGTAAGGCGTTCCATGACCGGTGTGGCGGCGGACTGGAAGCCAAGCTGCCAGGGCTTGGCCATGCCGAGCGCTTCGTCAGCCCGCGCGCTCAGTGGCGCAAGCGACGCAATAAGAGAGGAAAGTGTGAGAAATTTCATGGCAATGGCCCCGCAAGAATTGACGTGCACCTTTTCTAATAGGAAGCGCAACGCAACGCAAATGCTTTGTGACAGCTCCGCGAAGTTTGATGACAGTTTGGTTACAGTTCGGTTACGGGTGTGTGAATTTAGCATAAACCGCGCGTTGTTCGCTTGTGAGGGCACGGGTATTTACGTATTATCAAGACATGAGCAACGAGGGATTTAACAAGTAGGAACCCGGTTATGTTAGAAGACAATCTTATGTTTAGTTTTGGTGCTGGTGCTGGTGTTGCTTTTCCACAAGCATTTACCACTAGCCGCGCTCATGACATAGTGTCTAACATCACATTTCCATCGGGTCAGCAAGCTGCCCGTGAAATGACAGGAAACATCAATCCGTCGGCAGTTCCCCAAATGGCGGTTCAATCCCTGAGCCGGACCTGAGTATTGCTTAACATTTTTTGAGCTTTTACCCAGTAATCGTTTGTTTTTCTTTTTACTTCCCCCAAAAATACGTTATGCTTGTATAGATAAGGTATAGACACGCTATGCCGGAGGAAGTGACATCGCCATGACCAGCTTGTGGAATTCAAAGGCGCTCGGCAAGAATTTAGACGCCCTGCAAAGCGGCGTCATGAATGACGACGTGGTCATTCTTATGCAAGGGAAAAACCCGTTTGGTGACCGGATTTATTCCTACCTGAAGCTTACGGTGAAAGATTTAATGCGCCTGCAATCCACCATTCAATCCGGCGCCGGGTTTAACCCGTCGGATTTCGGCACGGTGGTGTCGGCCGGAAAAGGTGACCCAAGCAATGAGGTAAAAGCCGAAGTCGCCGCTATGTATAAGGTACTGGACCCGGTTAAACCGCTGACCGATAGTGCCGCACCCCCCCCTGAAAAAAAGGCATGGGACGAGTTTTAGTGGAAGAAGGATCAGAGATGCGCGATAAGAGATACTATTCTCATCCCTAATCACTCACCCCTAATCCCCATGCTCTCCTTCCCCAACCTAGATCCTGTCGCCCTTCACTTAGGCCCGCTGGCCATTCGCTGGTATGCGCTGGCCTATATTGCCGGCATTGTCGGCGGCTATGCCTTGTTTCGCCGCTTGCTGCGCGCCCGTGCCATTGCGGGGTTGGACGCCAAGGCGCTGGAAGATTCCCTGATGTGGATTGTGCTCGGCGTTATTTTGGGTGGACGCCTGGGCTATGTGTTGTTTTACAAACCCAGCTATTATTTTAGCAATCCGCTGCATATTCCCATGGTGTGGGAAGGCGGCATGAGTTTTCATGGCGGCATGGCGGGGGTCATTATCGCCGTGTTTTTATTCTGCCGGAAACGCAGCATTCCGTTTTGGCCATTTATCGACACCGCCGCTGTGGTCACACCCATCGGCCTTTTTTTCGGGCGGTTGGCGAATTTTGTGAACGGCGAATTATTTGGCCGCACCACCAGCGCGCCCTGGGGCATGATTTTCCCACGTGGCGGTAATTTACCACGCCATCCCAGCCAGCTGTATGAAGCGGGGATGGAGGGAATTTTATTATTCCTATTATTATACGGCCTTGCCCGCTTTACCCGCATCCGCGCCTACCCCGCCGCGCTTTCGGGTTTGTTTTTGATCGGCTATGCCAGTGCGCGCATGGTGGCGGAATGTTTTCGGGAGCCGGATGAGTTCCTAGGCTTTATTGCTGGGCCACTGACCATGGGCCAATTACTCTGCACGCCGATGATGATGTTGGGCGCGTGTTTACTCTACTGGACCCTTCATGCTCGCCGCCCTGCGTGATAAAGCAACGCTGAGTGTTGCCGAATACATGGAACTGGCGCTGAGCCACCCGGAGTATGGTTATTACATGACGCGCGACCCGCTGGGCGCCGCCGGGGATTTTACCACCTCCCCGGAAATCAGCCAGATTTTTGGGGAGCTATGCGGCGCGCGGATTGCCGACCAATGGCAACGCGCCCCTAGCCCAGAAGCACTCCTGCTGGAATTAGGACCGGGACGCGGAACCTTGATGAACGATGCGCTGCGGGCCACGAAACACATTCCCGGATTTCATGCCGCAATAAACGTTTCATTATGCGAAATCAGCCCGGTGCTTACAGGCATTCAGCGGGCAACGCTTGCGAATACCCATCCGCGTATTCAGTGGCGCAAACAATTGCTTCCGCTACCGCCGCAGCCTCTTTTTTTCATCGCCAATGAATTTTTTGACGCCCTGCCGATTCGCCAATTCATTGGCACGCAGGAACGCATGGTGCACCATGACAACGGCACGTTATGGTTTGTTCCCGAAACGGGCGATATACGTGAAACGTGTGAGCCGGGCATGCATATCATGACCGCGCTGGCCACGCACATCGCGCAGCATGGCGGCGCCGGGCTTGTTATTGATTATGGGTATACCGGCGGTAGCCGTGGCGATACGCTGCAGGCCATGCGTAACCATGCCTATGCAAATCCCCTCCATGAACCCGGACAGGCCGACCTTACCGCGCATGTGGATTTTGATGCGTTGATGGAAGTTGCCCATCATTGCGGCACACAGGTTTCTTTGTGCACCCAGGAACAATTCCTCCGCCAATGCGGAGCGGAGTTGCGGGCGGGCGCGCTTTGCCGTAACGCTACTGAAGCGCAAGCCGCTACTATCCGCAGCGCACTCGAACGCCTGATGTCCCCGGCCCAGATGGGTGAATTATTTAACGTGATGATGGTAACGCCATGACCCTTTCGCCTGTTCAATCTCCCTTGCTATCCGGTATTGCACATGGATTTTTCACCCGTGAGGGCGGGGTTAGCACTGGGATTTTTGCTTCTCTGAATTGTGGCTATGGCTCACAGGACGAGCGCGCATTGGTGCAGGAAAATCGCACACGCGTTGCCGCCTATTTCGGGCAGCCGGAGAGCCATTTGCTGACACTTTATCAAATTCACAGCGCTGTCTGCATACCTGTCCATGCGCCGTTGCATGCACCGCTGGAAGCCGACGCGATGGTAAGTAACACGCCAGGGCTGGTGCTTGGGATTCTCACTGCCGATTGCGGACCGGTGCTATTTTCCGATGCGCAGGCAGGCATTATCGGCTGTGCCCATGCCGGGTGGAAGGGCGCGCATGGCGGTATTTTAGAGCATACGGTAGCGGCCATGGTGGCAATGGGCGCCAGCCGCCAGCGCATCGTGGCGGCACTTGGACCGTGCATCGGGCAAGCCAGCTATGAGGTGGGGCCGGAATTCGTGGAACGCATTGGCAACACACAATTTTTTACCGACGGAGACGGCGACCGCAGCCATTTCAATCTGCCTGCCTATGTCCATCATCTACTACAACAGACTGAAATTTCTGCTATTTCCCTCCCGGTTGATGACACCTGCGCGGATGAAAGCCGGTTCTTTAGCTACCGCCGCACCACCTTGCGGCAAGAAGGGAACTATGGTAGGCAAATAAGCTGTATTATGTTGAACAAATAAGGATTAGCGGGCAAAAACGGTATGACTTTCCCTTTTGACAATCGTGACGGATTCATCTGGTTAGACGGCGCATTGGTTCCCTGGCGGGAAGCGCGCCTGCACGTGCTGACACACGGCCTGCATTACGCCAGCAGCGTGTTTGAAGGTATCCGTGTGTATAACGGCAAGATTTTCAAACTGCGCGAACACAGCGAGCGCTTGTTTAAATCGGCTGAACTGCTCGGCTTTTCTTTGTCCGTGACATTAGCGGAGCTGGAAGACGCCACGAAGGAAGTGGTGCGGGCGCAAAATATCACCAACGGCTATATTCGCCCAATCGCCTGGCGCGGCTCGGAGATGATGGCGATTTCAGCAAAAGGCTGCCGGACGCATCTGGCCATCGCCGCCTGGGAATGGCCGAGCTATTTTTCCAAGGAAGCGCGCGAGCGTGGTTTGCGCTTGCAGCTTTCGCCGTGGGCGCGCCCTGCCCCCAACACCGCCCCGACATCAAGCAAAGCCGGTGGACTTTACATGATCGCCACGCTGTCTAAGCAAGGCGCTGAAGCCAATGGCTATGATGACGCTCTGATGTATGATTACCGCGGGTTTCTGGCCGAAGCGACCGGGGCTAATTTATTCCTGGTCATCAACGGGGAATTACACACGCCTATCCCCGATTGCTTCTTGAACGGCATCACCCGGCAAACGGTTATTTCGCTGGCCAAAAAACGCGGCATCACCGTGGTGGAGCGGCATATTCCGCCGGAAGAATTGAAAAAGGCGCAGGAAATTTTCCTCACCGGAACCGCTGCCGAAGTAGCGCCGGTGGGCGCGATTGACGGCACGTCCTTTGGCGCACTTACCTACACGCCGGGCAAGGTGACGCAGGCGTTAATTGAGGATTATACTGCGCTGGTGACGGCGTAATAAAACGCCGCAGGCGCTTTATGGCGTTGCAGCCAGCGCCTTAAATTCTTCGACCAGTGCTTTATACAGCAAGCGCTTGAACGGCACGATCATGTCCGGCAGCAAGCGCATGTCCACCCATTTCCATTCGCAGAATTCGGGGTCATGGGTGTGGATGTTGATGTCGTCGTCGGTTCCGAGGAAGCGCAGGGCAAACCATTTCTGGCGCTGGCCGCGGTATTTGCCGTTCCATAATTGGCCAACCAGCGTATCAGGCAGATCATAGGTGTACCAATCCAGGCCTTCACGCAGTAATTCCACCTGCGATGCAGGGATACCCGCCTCTTCTTCTAATTCGCGCAATGCCGCTTGTATCGGCGTTTCGCCAGAATCCATGCCGCCTTGGGGCATTTGCCAGGCTTCCGACGTGGTGTCTATGCGGCGGGCAATAAATACTTGCCCTTCACGATTAAATAACATAACGCCCACGCCATTGCGGTAGGGTAGCGAAGTCAAATGCGGCGGAATTTCCGTCGCGTGAGTAGAAGCTTGTGCCATAATTTAAATGTCTCAACGCCTGATGATTACAGAATCTTACGCCAGTGGGGGATGCTTGCCGGCTATGGACCGAAAGCGCCTTAGCGGGACAGCCACGAGCGCGGCCGGCGGCATGCGCCCTCTGTCCGGTTAATAATTTCTCACGAAAAATTCATTCTGGCAAGCGCGGAAACAGGAGCCAGAATAATACCTTTTTTCCCAAGTGCTTGCTGCCATGCGTCGAGGGTTTTTAAGGTGATGGGGTAGGCATGCCCCATACCAAATGCATAGCCACGGGTGCGCGCCAGATTTTCAAGCGTAGACAATTGGTGGCCAATCTCTTGTTCCTGCAATACATCATCCAGACGCAGATCCGCCCGGACAAAGGGTTGAACCGCCTGCGCCAGTAATACATCCTGGGCTTCCGTAGGCCCTCCCGGTGCGATGGCCATTAGCAGGCCGCGACTGGCAATGAAATGGTAGATCGCATTTGCCGCCACCGGACTGGAGGAAAAACGTTCCCCCATGGAAAGGTCCACCCCGATAATACCCGGCACACGCGTAAGCACCCAGCGCAGTCGGCGCATATTATCTTCGTCTTTATTTGCGCCCAATAATGCATGAGGACCGGGATCATCCACACTGGCATCCACCGGTTCAAGCGGCAAATCCACCATTATCTCACGGCCCATCGCCCGCCCGGCTCTCGCCCATAATTGGGTTTGTCGCGCACACGGCGAAATACCCAGTGTGATTTCAGGGGGCAGACGCAGGGCTGCGTCACTGGCTTCTTTGTTCATGCCCACACCCGTGATAAAAATGGCGATAATCGGTGCACTGCCCGCACGCTTGAAAGGATGCGCGTAGGCCAGCCATGGCTTGGCACCGTTTGCACTTATTTTAGGCAATGGCCCGTATTCGTCATTTTCGGTAAGCTCCGGGTCTGGCGCCGCTTTAAGCGATTGCCCTTCTTTTATTTGTAACGGCGGCGGAGCGGCAGGCGGCAATGCACCGGGGAAAGCGGAAGAATCCAAGCCCGTAGCGGGTAACTCATCCGCTGAGTTGTCCTGCGATAACGATAGTACCATCGCCTGCCCGGTGGTGAGGACCTGACGCCCGGCCAGCTGTTGCTGAGTATATAAATACCACCCCAGCCAGCCGACCAATAGGGTTAACCCCAGCGCCCAGACTAACGCCAGGATATAATCAAGCCCGATACCCTGACGTTTTTTAGCCATTATTTTTCTGCGGGTTTTTGATAAAGACTCAGGCCCTGCAACAGATCAAGTGCGCGCTGCAACTGGAAGTCCTGATCGGTATCCAGCTCGCCCGAACGATCGGTCTTAGGCTTGTCGTCTTTTTGTTTATCGTCCTTTTTATCTTTGTCGTCTTTCTGCTTATCTTTTTGCCGGTCTTTTTCTTCTTTGAGCTTCTCTTTGATTTCCTTGATTTCTTTATTTTTTTCTTCCGCAGAAACACCCACTGCCTTTGCGTCGGTCTTGTCTGCTTTATCGGCAGGTTTGAGCTTATTTTTTTCTTCCTGCAGATTCTTCAGGCGATGACGCAGATCAGCCTCGCGGATGGATTTTTCGCTCTTGATCGGCTCAATTTTTGCCGGTTGCACCACGATATCCGGGGTGATGCCTTTGGCCTGAATAGAACGGCCCGCCGGCGTGTAATACCGCGCCGTCGTCAAACGAATTGCACCATGGTTATTAATGGGAATCACCGTCTGCACCGAACCTTTACCAAAGGATTGCGTACCGAGCACCAGCGCACGTTTGTGATCCTGCAACGCACCGGCCACGATTTCCGAAGCCGAGGCAGAGCCGTTATTGACCAGCACCACCATGGGAATGGCCGGAGCGATTAATTCATCGCCGGTGCGGGCGTTGTAGCGCTTGGTATTATTAGGGTCACGCTCACGGGTGGAGACGATTTCCCCTTCGGTCAGGAATGCGTCCGAAACCGAGACGGCCTGATCGAGCAAACCACCGGGGTTGTTACGCAAATCCAGCACCAAGCCACGCACCTTATCGGCTCCGCTGTCTTTTTTCTGGCCTTCGATTTCCGCCCGCATGGCGTCCGTGGT
>CAZGVV010000074.1:263-8331 GCA_964529155.1 uncultured Rickettsiales bacterium | reverse complement strand
CCGGCATCTGTACGCGTGCTGCGGGCGAAGACACGGACGCGGGTGGAGACGGTGGTGACGATCGGCGATATGGTGCGGGCGCAGGCGTTATTGCTGGATGCGCTGGGGATTGAGCGGTTATATGCGGTGATCGGGGGGTCCATGGGCGGCATGCAGGCGCTGGAATGGGCAGTGCGTTTTCCGCAGCGCGTGGCAGCGGTAATGCCGATTGCCACGGCTACGCGCCAATCGGCTCAGAACATTGCCTTTCATGAAATTGGCCGTCAGGCAATTATGGCAGACCCCGAATGGTGCGAGGGGCATTATGCCGAAAGCAAGCGTTATCCGGCGAAAGGATTGGCCGTGGCGCGCATGGCGGCGCATGTGACGTATATGTCGGAAGCGATGCTACAGCAACGCTTCGGGCGCTCGCTTCAGGACCGTGAGCGGTTTACCTATGCGTTTGAAGCGGATTTCCGCATTGAGAGCTATTTGCGCCACCAGGGTATTACCTTCGTGGAGCGATTTGACGCCAATTCCTACCTCTACCTCACGCGCGCCGCCAGCTATTTTGATTTGAGTGAAGGCGGGCAGAAATCGTTGAGCCAGGTATTTGCTAATACGCAAGCGCGGTTTTGTGTGATTGCCTTCACCAGCGACTGGTTGTTTCCGAGCGCCGAAAGCCGAAGCCTGGTGCGGGCGTTGAATGTGGTGGGCGCGCAGGTCAGCTTTACGGAAATTGCCAGCGACAAAGGGCATGACGCGTTTTTATTGGATGAGCCGGATTTATATAGTGCCGTGCGGGGATTTTTGGGGCATGGAGAGATGATCGTATGATGGAATCAATTCTTCGCCCGGATCTACGGGCTATTGCGAGTTTGATTGCTCCCAGTGCTACTTTATTGGACGTGGGCTGCGGCGAAGGCGATTTGCTGGCGTGGCTGGCACGTGAGAAGCAGGTGAAGGGGCGGGGGATTGAATTGTCCCCCAATGGGGTGCAGCGGTGCATCAGCCGCGGGCTTTCGGTGATTCAGGGTGATGCTGATACGGATTTGGAGTTTTACCCGGACGGCGCGGTGGATTATGTCGTGCTGAGCCAAACCCTCCAGACGCTACGAAACCCCAAGCACGTCCTCACGCAATTGGTGCGGATCGGGCAGCATGCGATTGTTTCTGTTCCTAATTTTGGCCATTGGCGCAACCGGCTTTATTTGCTGTGCAAAGGCCGCATGCCGGTGACGCGTACCTTGGCGTATCAATGGTATGACACACCCAATATTCATTTCTGTACGATCAGCGATTTCGTAGAATTATGCGAAAGTTTGCACCTGACGATCGAGCAACGGCTTTATGTGACTAACCAGGGCGCACCGGCGGCGTTTCGCAACCGGGGTGGGTTGGCCAATGTGTTGGGGCAGCAAGGTGTGTTTATGGTGAGGAAGTAGGTTATTGCGAGCAGTAGCGATATTCGCCAACTTACTCGCAATAACAGATACGTAAATGCTTAAGCAGCGGCAGCTTCTGCCGGGGCTTCTTTCTTCGGTTTGCGGGCGGCTTTTTGGGCTGGTTTGGTGTCTACCACGCCGAGCTTGTTCAAGAATAAATGCACGCGGTGTGAAGGCTGCGCGCCAACCGAGAGCCAATATTTGGCGCGGTCTGCGTCGATGGTGATGCGCTGGCCGTTTTCATCAGCGAGCAACGGATTGTAGGTGCCGATGCGTTCGATGCAATTGCCATCACGCGGGTCGCGCGAATTGGCGACGACGATACGGTAATATGGGCGTTTCTTGGTGCCGCCGCGGGCAAGGCGAATGGTCGTTGGCATGGGTGCAAAAGCTCCTGATTTATCCTGATGTTACAATAAGGGATAGGCTATATAGCCGAAAAGCGCGGGTAGGTAAAGCGAAAAGTACGGGTTAGTGAGGGTTAGGCAGGTACGCGGGCGGCGTCCATGCTGGCATTTTGTGCGGCGAGGCGCTCTGTGTGGCTGGCATGGGGCATATGGGCGGCCATGTTGTCGGGATTATAGGCCTTTAGCAGGGTGTTCGGCTTCACTTCGGCCACGGTTAGGGCATCTGTGGGTGTGGTAGCGAGCACTGGGGCTTCACGGGTAACTGCTTCGGGGGCCTCGGTTTTTTTGGCAGGCAGTTCATTAGATCCTTGTTTTTTGCCAAATAAATTGCTGGTCATGTAAGCAACCGTAGCGGTGATAACAGTAAAATAGGCGTCAAGCCCGGTAAGCTTGATGTAGCGCTGCATACGAGGAATTTCGCTTACATTTTTAAGCGTTTTACTTCCGGTCGCTTTAATGGCGTTATTAAACAGATTAACCGTGGCGTTTTCCAAGGGGCGGGCGAGTTTTACCCTCTCAAGGGTTGTTCCAGAAGCAGCGATGATGCCCATGCCAATAGCCCGGCGCAGAACAACTTGGGGAATGTTCTGTTCCGTAGGCTCATTAAGCAGGGGAGGCAATTCGCGATCAGGTGTGCTCCAGCTGGCTTTTACATCTTTATATTTATAATCTTTATCGAGAAGCTTGTTCGCTTCATGCGTGATGTAGCGGGCTTTGTCTTCCATCATCACCAAGGGAACCATTGCAATGTGACCGCCGGTGGTGGACAAACCGTAATCAATTAAAGTGGTGGCTACTTTTTGAGCGGCTGCTTCATCTTTGGTGACGCCCTTCACCAGACTTGCGAGTCCATTGCTTAGAGGTTTAGGAATGCCTTTTAAATGTCCGTTACGAAACGAATCCCATAACATGACAGACATAATCAAATTCGCAAAATACCCGACTCCTGTATACGTCGCAGCGCCAAACGCTTTTTCGCCCACGCTGGCTTCGGTGGGGATAGCGTATTTGTCTTCCGGGTCGGCGACGCGTGGTTCGCCTTTGGATTCTGTTTTAATCACGTAGGCACTCCCTGTTTAAGGGTAGGTAGCGGAATATTCCTATTATTCTGTATACCATAATTCGCGATACCCTCTGTGTGAAGATTCTGTGACGGTTAGAGACGTTGTATAGAAGGTAGTTCATTAGATGTGGTAAGTATATGTTGTTGATAGGTTTTTGTGGGTGTTAGCTTGTCGGCATGCGCCGTGTTGGTTGTGGTGTCGGAAACAAGCATAGGTATAGACTCAGTGCGTGGCGTGATGCTGTCATTGGCCGCAATCGGAGTTAATGTGTCTTTCGGTGGGCAGAGAAAGTGAGACCATACATAGAGCATGGAGGTGCAAATAGCCGTAGCTGCGGCATCCAACGTTCCGGATTCGGTAATGCGTTTAACCAGCGGATGTGCTGTCGGAGTGGCTATGTTATCCGCCGTGATCTGGCCGATGTGTGCCGAGATTTTTTTCAGCGGTGTGCCGACTAAAGCCATAGAGGCATATACAGCGGCAGTACCTACCACTCGTCCACTAAAAATAGAGCCCCAGGTTTGTTTAGGGGCATGGTCAACAGCCGCCAGTGCTGCTTCATTTTCGGCCTGTTCTTCCGCGGAAATAGTTTCACCGCTGGCAACGCGTTTTGCGATATTACGTTCATGGAACCAGCGGACTATCTGCGGCTTATTGTCCTCCATTTTTTTTGATAGGGTAGAGCGTAATAAGCCCACCCATCATAAGGCCCGTGGTAACAAAGGCGTTGTGTATGACATTGACGCATTTTGCCGGAGCTGCACCGGTGATGCGGCTGACGGCGGAACCTGCGCGCTGGGCGGCATACAGGCATTTTTCTTTGCCAGACCCGTTGATGACCCAATCTCCGGCGGCGATGGAAAGTAGCACGGTAATGATACCACCCATACCGCCATAGGTGGCTTTATCAAATTGCTTTTCGGCTTCAATTTTTTTGCGTTTTTCTTCCGGTGCGGGAGTGGTATGCATGGTGGCTACCGCTGCATTTCTACAGGCTCAAGCTGGCGCTCAAGCATGCGTTCGCTATGGGGGCCAGCTAATGTCAGGGAACCGGAATGTGCGGTGACGCGCATGCGGCTGGTAGGTTTATCGAGCGTGTGCTCTTCCTGTTCGGCTAGTTTTCCCGTAGGTTTTTCTGATGTGTTTTCGCTGATAACGGTAAGGGCAGGCGCAGACGGCACGGTGATGGTTTCCACACCGTTTTCATCATGTTTCGGCGGGCAGACGAAATGCGACCAGAGATACAGTCCACCGGCGGAGACGGCGGAGTAGAAGCCGTCGTTGAAGATCATGCGGAGATAGCTGCTGGCAGTAGAGGATTCACCGAGATTTGTGAGGCCAACCTTTTTCATGCCGTTTTGAACTGCATCGGCGAACATGATTTCCGCCTTGATATTATTTTTCGTGCCGATACCAAAAACGGCGGCATATACCCCGACTAAACTTGCGGCGCGCGCCAAGCCCAGCGAGGTCCATGTTTGTTTGGGTTTTTTATCTAAGGCCTCGAGTAAATTTTCTTGCTGGGTTAGTTCTTCCGCAGAAATGGTTTCGCCTTTTTTCTGCCTTTTTTCATTGAGCGCATATTGCCATTTCCGCACGATAGCGGGCTTGTGGTTTTCAATAAATTTAACCGGGATAAGGAACGCATTTCCTACCATAATCATGGTAGAAACGACGATTGGGGAATCAGCGGCTTTAATCGCTTCTTCACCCGTTTTTTTACTTATTTTACTGATGATGTTCGGTCCGGCCCAGCGGGACATGGCGTCGAAATATTTGCGACCGCCGCCGTCACGAATCCATCGGGCAACGACAATGCCGGTAGCTGCCTGGGCAAAATAGGAGATGCCGCCATAGACGGCCTGGTCAAATTTTTTCTCGGCTTCGAGTTTCGGTGCTGTGGTGTTGGGAGGAGACATGCTCATAGGCTGATCGCCGCCTCCGTGTCCAGTTTTTTAGCGTAATCAGTGAATTGGCTTATGGGTTTGCGTCCGGTATGGGCGTGATCTCGGCGTATGGTAAGCGGTGGTTGTGCGGGGCAAGGCGGGGCTTTGGAATGATCAGTGCCTGCAATGGTTGATTCGTTTGCGTATTCCGGCTCGATATTTTTCTTAAAACCAATCGCGGCGAGGCCTTTTATGACCGCTTCATGCGCATATGAATAAATAAAAGTCAGACCTAAATCAAAGCCGATGGTTTGGTGTATGAAGTCCCAATCTGATACCATTTTAGGGGCTTTGGATAAATCACCATCAGCCAATTCCATAGCGCCACGCTCTATGAGCTTGCGGGGGCGAATACCCAGGCAATCGGTAAGCATGCGGCTGCCCTTGGCGATGGGATTGTAGAGATATTTAATGGCGAGTTTATTGGCATTAGGAGTGGTAGTTACGGCGATCATCGGGGTAAGTACGATAAAACGCGCTAACATACCGGTAGTAAAATTCTTTTTAGGCTCACGATCAATACATGTATATGATTCTTCAAATTTAGGGTCGTTTTTTACCGTCTCTTCGCCATATATTTTTTCATCTAGCCACCGGACACAGGCTTTTTTATTATTTTTATTTTCAAGTGCCACCATGGGCGCGATGATGGCCGTGCCCCCCACGATAATACTCGTGAACATAGAGCCCCGACGCGCGCCTTCTATGACAGCTGCTTCATTTTTCAATAAAGGACGCAGCGTTTTTTTGAAAAAATTCGTAACCGGTGTTTTGAATATTGCATTGCCACTTTTAGTGCGTTCAGTCCAATAGGTCATGGCGACGCCTATGGTGGAATTCAGCAGCCAGTCTACACCGCGATAAGTAATTTCGTTATGGATGCGCCTGCCGGTGGAGATAAATGGCTTTTCAGGGGCGGTCGCTTCGGCGTTTTCGGTGAGGTTTTGCAGATTCTGGGCGTGCGGCGGCGGATGCTGCATAGCTGACGCGACATCCGAAGGGGTGTGCGTTGGCGATGCAACTCGCTGATCTATATTCGTTTTTGTCGTTTCTTTGCTCATACCTGCTGTAAAAAGAGAGATTTCTACACTGTTTAAGAGTTTATCATGAAATAACAGCGAATTTTGTGAAGATTCGATGACACCAATTCAGACGACGTTTTACACGGCAGGGCACTGCTCTGCAGAGGTCGATTTTTGGGCATAATCGGTAAAGCGTTGTGTCGGTGTATGTTCTTTTTTGCTGGGGACATGGTCTGTAAATGATTTGCTGGGGGGGGAATCCTGAGTTTCGGCGGGTAAGGTAGCTTGTGCAATAATGGGCGGGGGTGCGAGCGCTTCGGCTTCTTCCTTTTGTATTTCCTTGTCATTTTTTCGGGCGACAAAACGGCTAATGCCATAGGTGGCGCTAGCGGTGATAGCGGTGAAGGTAGCGTCAAATGCAGCGATATCAGCCCATCGACGTACTTTAAGCGGGTTGGCGTGGGGGACGGCGGTCATCCAGGCTTTGGCGGCGGCTTCGCCAAACCCCTTGCTGATGTGTGAGGTGAGTTTTGTGCCCATGCCAAGATAAGCCAGATAACTTGAGCCCCACGATACCATGCGGCCGGTGAGTACGCTATTCCAGCTTTGCTTGGGTTCTTTGGCGATGAGCTCGGGGTCGGGCGGCGTAGTGCCGATAATTTTATCGATGCAAGCGGCGTTTTTCTGGCGGTTATCTTCCATCCATTTGAGCGGGCCCATGAGCGTGGTGCCGCCCAGCCCGAGCATGAGGAACATGGCGCTGTCATTGGCGAAGGCATCGATGGTTTCTTTGGGCTTATTTTTCATCAAGCCATTGGAAAGCTTTGATTTTAAGCCTTCGCTGACCGTGGTTTTAAGCGAACGCAGCCAGTTGAACGACGGGGCATGGCCGTGAATAGCTTCATGCGCCGACAATGCGGACACAACGGCAACGCCGACCCAGGCGGTGGAGCCGTAAACGAAGACATCGTAAATCCAGTTGCCGGTGGTGCGGTGCTTGTGCTTAGGCGCTTTGACCGGGGCAGCCGCCAGGGTTTCCGCCGGAGGAATAACCTCCTGAGGAACCATAATTTCCGTATCCGCCTGCGCGGAAGATGAGGGCGGCTGTGAAATAGTCATAGTTATCAGTATTTACACCATACCACATTTTGGGGCCGTCTTTTGTGAAGATTATATGATAATAGCACGCAAAAAAGCCGTGGAATTGCTTCCACGGCTTTTTAAAAAAGAGGGTGATTGGTGATGGGGTGGGGTGATAGGCGGGAGTATTCCCATATCCTAAAACCCATTACCCACCACCTAGTCAAACTAGAAATCCATATCACCCATGCCGCCCATTCCACCCATGCCGCCGCCCATTCCACCCATGGCGCCGCCGGATTTTTTGTCTTCCGGACGGTCGGTGATGATGGCTTCGGTGGTGATGAGGAGGCCAGAGACGCTGGCTGCGTCCTGCAGGGCGCAACGCACGACTTTGGTCGGGTCGATGATACCGGCTTTCAGCATGTCGCAATATTCAAGCTTCTGGGCATCGAAACCGTAATTGGTATCGGTGGATTCCAGCAACTTGCCTGCAACCACTGCACCGTCCAAACCTGCGTTTTCCACGATCTGACGGATAGGGGATTGCAGCGCGCGACGCACAATCTGGATGCCGGCGCGGATGTCGTCATTGTCGGCTTTCAGCTTGTCCAGGGCTTTGGAAGCGTAAAGCAAGGTAACGCCGCCGCCTGGGACAATGCCTTCTTCTACTGCAGCGCGGGTGGCGTGCAATGCATCGTCAACGCGGTCTTTGCGTTCTTTTACTTCTACTTCCGTCGCGCCGCCGACTTTGAGGACTGCTACGCCGCCGGAAAGTTTGGCTAAGCGTTCTTGCAGTTTTTCGCGGTCGTAGTCGGAGCTGGTGTCTTCCACCTGCTTGCGCAGCTGGTTGCAACGGGCTTCGATGGCTTTTTTGTCGCCAGCGCCGTCAACGATCGTGGTGTTTTCTTTGTCGATCGTTACGCGTTTTGCACGGCCCAGGCTTTTGATGGTGACGTTTTCAAGCTTGATGCCCAAATCTTCGCTGATAACTTCGCCGGCAGTCAGGATGGCGATGTCTTCCAGCATGGATTTGCGGCGGTCACCGAAACCAGGGGCTTTCACGGCTGCTACTTTCAGGCCACCGCGCAGCTTGTTGACCACCAGGGTTGCCAGGGCTTCGCC
>CAZGVV010000074.1:0-253 GCA_964529155.1 uncultured Rickettsiales bacterium | reverse complement strand
CATCTTCTGCGATGATCAGCAGAGGGCGCTGGGATTGTACAACTGCTTCCAGCAGCGGCAGCAATTGTTGCAGGCCGGAGAGCTTCTTTTCGAAGATCAGGATGTAAGGGTTTTCCAGTTCCACCATCATTTTTTCTGCATTGGTGATGAAATAAGGGGAGAGGTAACCGCGGTCGAACTGCATGCCTTCTACGGTGTCCAGCTCGAAATCCATGCCTTTGGCTTCTTCAACGGTGATGACGCCTTCTTTGCC
>CAZGVV010000073.1:0-8542 GCA_964529155.1 uncultured Rickettsiales bacterium | reverse complement strand
GATCACTTCGTCGATCTCGGATGCGCTGAGGCCTGCGTCTTTTAATGCACTCTGGCAAGGCTTAATGGTATTGGCGATCAAATCTTCCACCAATGATTCCAGCTTGGCGCGCGTGAGTTTCACGTTCAAATGCTTAGGTCCGGATTGATCCGCCGTGATGAACGGCAGGTTCACATCGGTCTGTATGGAGTTAGACAATTCAATCTTCGCTTTTTCTGCCGCTTCTTTTAAGCGTTGCAGTGCGAGCTTGTCGTTCCGTAGGTCAATGCCTTGTTCGCGTTTGAATTCATCAGCCAGGAAATCGATGATGCGATTGTCGAAGTCTTCGCCGCCGAGGAAGGTGTCGCCGTTGGTGGCTTTCACTTCAAACACGCCGTCGCTGATTTCGAGGATCGATACGTCAAACGTACCGCCGCCCAAATCGTAAATGGCGATGGTTTTGGCTTTTTCGCCTTTTTTGTCCATGCCATACGCCAGCGCCGCAGCGGTGGGTTCGTTGATGATACGCAATACTTCAAGCCCTGCAATGCGTCCGGCGTCTTTGGTGGCTTGGCGTTGTGCGTCATTGAAATAGGCAGGAACGGTGATAACCGCTTGTTTTACGGTTTCGCCCAGATAGGCTTCCGCTACTTCTTTCATTTTGGTCAAAATAAAGGCGGAGATTTGCGACGGTGAATATTGTTCGCCGCGGGCTTCGACCCATGCATCGCCATTGGTGCCTTTAACGATTTTGTAGGGCACTAAGCCCATGTCTTTTTTGACCAATGGGTCTTCAAAATTACGGCCAATTAAGCGTTTAATCGCAAATAATGTGTTTTCAGGATTGGTGACCGCCTGGCGTTTTGCGCCATCGCCAACCAAACGTTCAGAGGAATCCATGAAAGCCACCACGGAAGGAACAACGTTGCGTCCTTCAGGGCTGTGGATGACCTTCATGGTATTACCTTCCATGATGGCTACGCAGCTATTGGTGGTTCCCAAGTCTATTCCGATGATTTTGCTCATAAATTCTCCTGATTATGCGATAATGAATGCGTTTGATAACACCACATATAAGTGCGCTTTCGCAATTTGCAACACCTGCGTTGCATTTCATGCACACTTTCCCTGTTTGTCGGCATAAGAAGCAGAAATAAAGTAAATAACGCCGCCGGAAATGGCAAAGAGGCATCAATTAATACTTGATCTGCAGGCGCATTTACACGTATAAGATGAGTTAAATGGGTGCTTATGCAATCAGAAAGAATCATCGCCGCCGCCCGCGAGATCTTAAAGGCCCATGGCTACTTTGTGGATAATCTGTGGCATGTAAACGATGTCAACTTCCTCTGTCAGCAAGCCGGTTTGCCTGTCCTTTCGCAAAAGGAAGCGCTGGCTGTGTTTGATTTGGCTAATAGCCAGTTTGACGGAGAATATGGCATGAGCTGGCCCTGCCTGGAAAAAGCGTTGCATAACTATCTGGGTGAAGCAGCCGCGAGGCCTATGGTACGTGCGTGCAGCTGAAATAGCCGCTATCAGCCGATAGTTCACTGCGCATACCAGCTCCTAATGCATTGTCATCGTTTCTTCATTTGGCCCAGAGGAGATTTGAGGTTATGCTTATACTAGGGAGAGACTTGTTTCATGCAGTTTAAGCCGTTGCTATTCAACATAAAAAATATAGGCGAATATGCCAGCTATTTTAAAGGCTTGCGTGAATTGCCGCGTACGGAAGCTGTGGAATTTTATAAAACATTAGACCACATGGCTGTTTCCTTGGGTATTCGTCACCCCGTAACATTATGGGTAGCAGAAAAAGAAGCGCTTCCTAATGCATTTGCCTTATTTAAAAATTTCAAATCCGATAAGCCCATTGTTACCTTGACCCAGGGCATGCTTGATTTGGCGAATAATTCGACTAAACAGGTTCCCTCAGCGGCTATTCGTGGCGTGATGGGGCATGAATGCGCGCACTTGGCGTATGACAGCCAGGTGATGTGCAATAAAAATGCCGCTTATATACCGATTTTTGCATTACCGGCTGCGGCAGTCAGTGCGGTAGGCTTGTTTGATCAGGCATGCCAAAATGCCAAAAAGAAGAATGCATTACATAAGCATACAACGCTTGCTGAGCTATCGCCTTTTGTCATGCAAGCCGCTCAAGAGAACGCCGCACTGCATAGCCAGCGGGTAGACGCAGCCGAAACATCAGGTAATAGAAAATGCCAAAGAGAAGAAACCGCCGCTGAGCATTGGTCCCGTTTTGGAACCTATATGGCGGCCGCTGTGCTTGGCATTGGCGGTGGATTGGTAATGGCGCGCAACAGAACACTAGCCTCCGAATTTCGCGCAGACCGCATTGGTGCGCAATTTTCTGGCGACCATGAAGCATTTATTGGTTTATTGGATAAAGCGCAGCATGCACTTAATGTGCAAGAACCCATGACATTTAAAGCTTATCCTTACTGTGCGCACCAAACCACCGAGGCAATGTTCAAGGCATTCTGGGAACGCATTAAATCGTATGTTTCAGCAGAAATTTATGCGGCAAAAGTAGAAGTGTCAACCATACACCCGCCACTCGCCGAGCGTAAATGGGCTATGCGTGAGCATATGGCAAAATTGAATCCGGCGCCTACTCCGGCAGTAAGTTAGTCACTAAAGACTATTCGCCATCCTTCTTGCCTTCTTTTTTGGCGGCTGGCGTGGCTTTTGAGTTAGCCGAAGCAGCAGCAGCGAAGGCGCTGAACTTGTTGTTGAATTTTTCCATCTGGCCGGTTTTGCGCAAGTTCACGCCACCCACCCATGCCGGATGCGTTTTGGGATCAACGTCCAATTGCAGCTTGTCGCCCGCCTTGCCAAGCGTAGAGCGGCTTTCATAGCTTACGCCATCCGTCATAACGATGGTGATGGGGTGGTAGTCTGGGTGAATGCCAGCTTTCATAAAGAAACGCCTCCAGGTGCGTAAGTCAAAGAGTGAAAAGGGGCGTAACTATACTCAAGCAACGTAGCAAATCAACCATAAAATGGAGCCAATTGCTGAGTTATTGCGCGGGGCCTTGCCAGAGGAAATGCAGTTCACGGAAATGCGCCGAAGGTTTAATCGTCACTTTCTGCTTTTGGCTCAAGCCATAAGCCTCTTCCGTTACCGTATAAGTACCCGGCGCCACATTGACCATAAACAACGGTCCTCTGCCCTCAGCGGCGAAAATCGGGGTGCCTTGTGCGTCTTCGATCCGAAGCACATAAGCGCCAATAAATTCCCCTGCTTTCAACGTGGAGAGCACATGTAGGCTAAACTCATTGAAATGGCTCTTTAAAACATCCATTTCTTCTTCACCTACACCGCCAGAAACATAGGCAATACCATCATATTGCATGATTTTCACATTACCCGGTGGGATAAAATCACCCCATTCTTCTTCCAGGGGCGCGGCATCAACCGCCTGATTATCAACCGTTTGTGCGGTAACAGGAAAGGCGGTAAGGCAAACAAGAAGCGTAAGAAAAGACAAAAACAGGCGCATAAACACTCCTTCATTCTGCATGGATTTGGTATAACACAACAAACCTAATTAATCATCTATAAAAAATCCATGCGATTATGGATTATTTTATATTAATACCTTGTAGTTTTGGGATTATTTAAGGATTAGGCCGCATCAGGCAGGGTGCGTAAAAGCCGGACCATTGCCCGACCGTAACGCCGCTCGTCCACTTGCCTGTAGGGGGTGGGGATAGCCACGGTTTCCTGTACGTCATGTTCAATCACAATAATGCTATCGGCATCGACCCACCCGCCGTTGTGTAAACGGGTAAGGGTGGTGGGTAATAACCCGCTAAAATACGGAGGATCAATGAATATAAGTGCATAGGCAGTAGTGGTCGGGGGCAAATCACGCACATTGGTTCGCACAAAAGAGGCGTGCTCCAGCTCGCCAAAGCGTTCTACATTTCCGCGTGCTGTAAGCAGGGCATGGTGGTCCATATCCACAAATGTCACCTGCGCTGCACCGCGCGACAAGGCTTCCAACCCAAATGCGCCGCTGCCGCAGCATATATCGGCTACTGTTTTGTCTTCAAACGACGATGCTCCGTCCTCACGGTAGGAGCCATGGCTTAAAATGTTGAAAATGGCTTGCCGCGCAAAACCAGACGTCGGGCGTACGTGCGCCGCGGCTTGCTTATCCAATTCAATCTTTCGGCCCTTATGTTTTCCGGCAATGATGCGTAGCATAGATTGTAATAAAAAATAATTTTTATATTAGAGCAAATTAAAAGGCATATTTGTTTAAGCTTCACCAAAATGTCATAAAAATAGTTTACAATAATTCTACTTTGACCCAGGGGGTACTATGTCAGAATTATATGTTTCCAAAACTGTACATACTAAAGCACAACAATTAACTACACTGCATCTAAATTATATAGCAGAAAAAATGTATTTTGAGCAGCGTACTCCCATTCATCAGGGACTAAGTGCGGAAAGCTGGCTGGAAACACTGAAAAAGAGCCCTGCAGCCATTGCATATAATAAAAAATATGAAGAAAATCTGACGAAATGGCTGAAAGAATCTGTTGAGCATGCGGAAAAAGGCCAGAAACACTTTATACAAACAGAAGCGCAACAGCAAAGCGCGCTGGAGCAGCGGCAGCAAGAATTTTTGCAGCGCCAAATAGAAAGATTTGAAAAGCCAACCGCAGCATTTCATGCGTCAAATTACATCAAGGGAGAATTAGAAGGGTGCAGAAGTTTTACCGAAGAAGAAGCATCGCAGCTCATAGAGAAAAATAAAAAAGCAACGCAGCTATTGAAGGGTATTTTACCCGATATATTTCTTGATTGGAGAGAGCCTTTTACAGAAATGCATATTATAAATAAGAAAGAGCAGCGCACCCCTGAGGACATAAAGCGACTAGTAGTATTAAAAAAACAAGTGGATGAGGCAGACAACGTTATTCAGCGCCATAAGCAACACCAGCAGCAATCAGCAGGTTCCGGTAAAATTGCCTATCAGGCAATGGAAGAGAGCATGGAGAACAGGGTTGGGCCTATGCGCACGCCGTCATTAAAAAAGCCAACTGGTCTCAGCGCTGCGTAATTCTAGCGGTTGGTTGCGGCCAAAAATGCTTGAAAGATCTGCGGGTCTGCGCTGCTGACATCATATTCCGGGTGCCATTGTACGCCTAAGCAAAAGGGGTGGTCTGGGTATTCAATGCCCTCAATCACCCCATCTTCGGCATAAGCATTGGCAATCATACCGGGCGCTAAGCGTGCAACTGCCTGATGATGAGCACTATTGACCGATAATTGTTCCGTGCCGGCAATGCGGTGAAGCAGCGTCCCTGCCGTGAGTTTTACCGTATGCCCCGGCTCATGGCGCGGATTGGGTTGTTCATGGGCAAGGGCCTGCGCGATGGTGTCGGGAATATGTTGAATCAATGAGCCACCAAGCGCTACGTTGAGCAATTGTTCCCCGCCACAAATGCCTAAAATCGGCAGCTTTCGTGCCAGTGCGCCCTTGGTAATGGCAAATTCAAACTGCGTGCGCTTATCCTTGGTAATCACCGTATCATGCTGGCCGGATTCACCGTAATAAGACGGCGGTACATCAAACGCCCCGCCGGTTAAAATCAATCCATCCAATAAATCCAAATATGATTCCACCAATTGCGGCTCATGCGGCAGGGGAAGCGGCATACCGCCCCACCGGCTCACCGCCGTACAATAATTCTCCCGCACTGCATACCACGGCAGCTTGGAATAGGTGGGTGTGGTTTCGTGATCTAAGGTAATACCGATGCGGGGAGGGCGGGACATAAAATCCATCAATGAATGTGCTCTTAATTCTAGCACAGAATCCGCGCGATGCAATCTATCGCAAAGTAGGACCGGTTTCTGTTGCCCGGTACCAAGAAATATTTAAAAACAGTGCGCCTTGGACACCGCAGGTAGGGCGTGCTTCTGTTGCCCGGCGCACGCCCCAAAGCCGCGTCACTACTAGAGTTACTCAGTTACCCTTAGGCAGCTTGAGCAACTGCTACGACAGTGTTGTCGTTAGCAGCAACGAGTGCAACGTTGTCGTTGGCACTTGAAAATGTGACCCGGTATCGCCGGAATCATCACGGGCAAAAACGATCCCTTTACTGCGTTTGTCGAGCCTAATTCGCCCCCGCCAAAATTCGCAAACCGATGCTTTCGAACTTTGGTGGAGGCGCCGGGTTCTGCCCCCGGGTCCAATCCGCTTATTCCAAATCGCGTTTATCGCCATAGTTACTTGCGTAACAGCTATAATATAGTAGGTTTTGGAACAATTGTGAAGAGGTAATAAAAGGAATCCCATGCCGCTCAATGACATCCAACGCGCCGAAGTGCGTGAATTACAGGAAAAAACCGCGCAAACCCGCCGGGAAACTGTGCCTGCCTTAGAGGCCATACTCTATGACGCCATCCCCGTGCTTGACCACGGATTCATCCGCGTGATCGATTATATGGGCTCGGACGCCGCCGTGGTGCAGGCTGCTCGTGTTTCTTATGGCCGGGGAACAAAAAAGGTGAATGAGGATGCAGGCCTCATCAATTATCTGCTGCGCCACCGCCACACCACGCCGTTTGAAATGTGCGAAATCAAATTCCATATTAAGTTGCCGATCTTCATCGCCCGTCAATGGATCCGCCACCGCACGGCTAATGTGAACGAATATTCCGGCCGCTATTCCATTATGGACCGTGAGTTTTACATCCCGGCCCCCGAACACATGGCCGCGCAATCCTCCTCCAACCGCCAGGGACGGGGTGACGTATTGAATGCCGAGCAAGCCCGCGCCGTGCAAGCCTTGCTCAAGGCCGATGCTGAGCAGGCGTATGCGCATTATGAAGACATGCTCAACGCCGACGAAGCCGGAAATTTGATCGATGAAAACCGCCCTGGCCTCGCACGTGAACTGGCACGGATGAATCTCACGCTCAACTATTACACCCAGTGGTATTGGAAAGTGGATTTGCATAATCTCATGCATTTCCTGGCCCTGCGCGCCGACGCCCACGCCCAATACGAAATCCGCGTCTATGCCGAAAAAATGCTGGAGATTCTAAAAGCCTGGCTCCCGCTCACCTACGCCGCTTTCACCAACTACCGCGTCGGCGCCGCTGAACTCAGCGCCAGCGGCCTGGCCGTGGTAAAACGCATGCTCGCGGGTGAACAGGTGACGCAGGAACAAAGCGGGATGAGCAAGGGGGAATGGCGGGAGTTGATGGGGGTGTTGGGGCACGTATAATATGCAGCGTGGCGGGCCACCTACAAAATTGTGGGGGCTGTACCAGATAACGCATTTATGTGTTATCTGGTACAGCCCCTTGTTAAATTGAAATAACCATACATATAAAGCGGCATGAGCAAGGGGGAATGGCGGGAGTTAATGGGGTGTTAGAGCGCAGTGCATAATGCAGCGCGGGGTGATCTTCTGTCGGATTATAGGTTAGAGAAAAAGCCCAACAATTCCGATACGCCTATGTGTTAATGAACAGCCAGCTTATTTTGTTTCAGCATTTCCTCATATAACCAATCCGGCGCCATATCCAGTTCATCCGACCATACTAGCGTACCGCCTACTAAGCCAAATTGAATGAATCGGTTAGGGTCGCGTAGCACATGAAGAGGTGGGATGCGCTCAATTGCCGGAGCAAGGTCAATATCACCCTGTGTACCATCACTAAAAAGTAGATGGAGCTTATGATTCCCTAGATATTCGACATCTATGCCTTCGGGAATGTCAACGCCTGAATCAACTAATTCGGGTTCCATATTATTTTCCTTCCAGCGGCTTAATTTTGAGCACTGGCTTTCCTTGCTCTCGGCGGTTCCAATTATCTAGCAATTCTTGGTTATGGAGTATACGCCATTCTTCAAGCGGTTTCAAGGCGCTCTTAGGTAATTTTCCTTTAATTATTGAACCGGTTAGAATGTCAATAATTGCACGGTAATTGCCGTGTTTCACATGGAAATGCGGCGGTGGATGCTCATCCCAATACATAGTAATAATCATACCGAGAAATTTGCAGATTGTCGGCATAGCCTAATAATCCAAGAAACTCCGCAACTTCCGAGAGCGTGACGGATGCTTCAGTTTTCGCAGCGCCTTCGCCTCGATTTGGCGAATGCGTTCACGCGTTACACTAAACTGCTGGCCTACTTCTTCCAGCGTGTGGTCGGTGTTCATGCCGATGCCGAAACGCATGCGCAGCACGCGTTCTTCGCGTGGGGTGAGCGTGGAAAGGATGCGGGTGGTGGTTTCGCGCAAGTTGGATTGGATAGCGGCATCCAGCGGCAGAATCGCATTTTTGTCTTCGATGAAGTCGCCGAGGTGTGAATCTTCTTCATCACCAATCGGGGTTTCCAGGGACACCGGTTCTTTGGCGATTTTCATCACCTTGCGCACTTTGTCGATCGGCATCACCAGGCGCTCGGCCAATTCTTCCGGCGTTGGTTCGCGGCCGATTTCGTGCAGCATCTTGCGGCTGGTTCGGACGATGTTGTTGATCGTTTCAATCATATGCACCGGA
>CAZGVV010000072.1:4421-8586 GCA_964529155.1 uncultured Rickettsiales bacterium | reverse complement strand
GTAGCCTATAATGCCTTGCACGGAAAATATGGCGAAGATGGCTGTATTCAAGGATTACTCGAAATTTTAAAAATTCCCTATACCCATTCCGGCGTGCTTGCTTCAAGCATCGCCATGGACAAGCCGATGGCAAAGCGCATTTTCGAAGCTGCAGGCCTTCGCTGCCCACAGGGGGTGCTTGCTACGCGTGAAGAATTAATGGCGGGCGATCCGATTGCGCGGCCTTATGTGGTAAAACCAGCCAACGAAGGCTCCAGCGTTGGCGTGCATATTGTGATGCCGGGAGATAATCAGCCGTTTGAGGCGTTATCAACACATACACCTGTCATGCATTATTTAGTTGAGACTTATATCCCAGGCAGAGAACTGACTGTGGCGGTTTTGAACGATCAGCCGTTGGCGGTAACTGAGCTTCGCGTAAAAAATGGCTTTTACGATTATGATAATAAATATACCGATGGCCGTACCGAACATTTAATTCCGGCTCCCTTACCTCCGGCTATTGTTGAGGCTGTAAAAGCAATGGCATTGACAGCTCATCGCGCGCTTGGCTGCCGTGGCCTCAGCCGGTCTGATTTCCGCTATGATGATTCCAAGCCCGGGGTGGAAGGAATCTACATCCTTGAGTTGAATACCCAGCCGGGAATGACGCCACTTTCACTGTCGCCGGAGCAAGCACTTTTTTGTGGTATTAGCTTTACTTCGCTCGTGCAAAAACTGATCGAAGATGCTACAGTTGATCGCTAGAAACTGATTCCACTGCTTCGACAAAACATATGGCACGGCAAAGCACCTCACTCACTCGCCGCGAACGCGAATGCCGGAAAATCTCCCGCAGTCGGGCGACCCGTAAGCGCCTGCATGCGCTTGGCCGCCGTGTTGGCATGGCCGGTGCAGCGCTAGCCTTTACGTGTGCGGTGGCCGCAGGCATTTGGGAATATCGCTCTGCAGGTATTTCGCACATGATTGGCCAAGGGGTAGATGCCGTATATGCAGCCACTGCTCGCGCCGGTTTTTCTGTGCAGGCCGTTTCCCTCGAAGGGCGTCACCGCACATCGCTGGCTGCTATTAAAAACGTGATTTATATCAAGCCAGGCGCACCGATTCTGGCCGTTTCACTGGATGATATGCGCACGAATCTGGAAAAAATTCCAACCATTAAACATGCCTCCGTAGAGCGCATGCTGCCGAATACAATTGGAGTGAAAATTGAAGAACGTCAACCGGTTGCTGTGTGGCAGATGAATGGGAAGCTGCACCTGATCGACGATGAAGGCGCAGTGATGGATGATCTGGCGCTACAGGATTTCCAGGATTTGCCCTTGGTCGTGGGTACAGGCGCGGCACAACATGTGAAAGAAGCTGTTGATATTATCGCTGCCGCTCCGGAATTGGCATCGCGTATAGTGGCGTTGGTACGGGTGGGCGACCGGCGGTGGAATGTGCGCTTGAACGAAGGACCAGAAATTAAATTGCCGCAGGAAGATACCATTGCAGCATGGACACATTTTTCTACACTGGCTCAGTCGCGGGGCTTGTTTTCCGAACCATTACTTGCCGTAGACTTACGCCTGCCGGGACGCATTGTGTTAAAACCTGCGCCTGCTGCTGCCTCCGAACATCACGATGGCGCAAATGCGTAAATCACGGCGTGAAGGCGGACGACTGGCCGTATTGGATGTAGGCAGCTGCAAAATCGCCTGCTTTATCGCTGAGATTTCACCCGGCGGAGACGTCCGCGTGATTGGCGTAGGCCACCAACTGTCTAAAGGGATTCGCGGCAGCGTTATTACTGACTTTACCGAAGCGGAGACTTCCATCATCGCTGCTGTGCATGCAGCTGAGCAAATGGCAGGGCAGACGGTGGAGCAATTGGTGGTGAGCTTATCCTCCGGAGGTATTTCTTCGCGTAATATTCTAGTGCAGATGCCGCTGATGGGCGAAGAAGTGAATGAGCGCGATATTCTGGATATTGTTGAACAGGGCCGCGCATCGGTGGAAGCGAATGATTATGAAATCATCCATTGCCTGCCGCTGGGTTATAGCCTGGACGGCGTGCGCGGCATCGCTGACCCACGACGCATGTTTGGCGAAACATTGGGTGCGGAGATGCACCTCATCAGCGCCAATAGCGGTGTAACCCGTAACCTCGCGCATTGCATTGGCCGTTGCCATTTGAATGTGCATGAATTTGTTTCCGCATCACACGCTTCAGCGCTTATTTGCCTGGAAGAAGACGAAGCACAGCTCGGCGCAATTGTAGTCGATATGGGCGGCGCTACGACTGGTTTTTCCGTGTTTAGCGGCGGACGCAATATTTATTGTGACGTAGTACCCCTGGGGGGTATTCATGTAACCAGTGATATTGCTAAAGGCTTGTCTACCACCCTTGCCCATGCAGAACGTTTAAAGACGTTGCATGGAAGCTGCATTTCTACTTCTGCTGACGACCAGGTCATGATCTCAGCGCCTGTACTGGGTGAACGGGAGGATCAGGAAGAAGTCAATGTATTGCCACGTTCAATGCTGGTAGGAATTATTCGCCCACGCATGGAAGAAATATTTGAGATGATTCGCGGCAAGCTGGAATTAAGTGGCGTTGAAAACGTAGCCGGGCGACGCGTGATTCTCACCGGCGGCGCAAGCCAATTGCTAGGTGTGCGCGAACTTGCGGCGCGCTCCCTCACCCGTCAGGTACGCCTGGCAAAGCCGCGCCCTCTTCCCGGCCTTGGCGAAGCAGTGTCCGGCCCTGCGTTTGCATGCGCGCTGGGTATGCTGCAATATGAAATTATCAAGCCGCTGGAAGAACGCCTGCTGGAAGCAAAGAATAACGGCAATTTAGGTGGCCGTATGAAAGCAATGGCCGGCTGGCTACGAAAGAATTTCTAACCCTACCACCTCTTCCTCACACCTCTTTTCTTGGACTTTAAAGTAAGCAAGAGGTGTTGGTGTTAGGAAGGGGTGTGGGTGTGAGGAATAGGTGGTAGTGATTTATTTACCTAGCACATATACCGTCTCACCGCCCACTACTGTACGTATGGCGCGGCCCTTCGCATTCCAATGGTCGAAGGGGGAGTTTTTGGATTTGCTGGCGAATGCTTCGGGGTCAATGGTCCATTCTTGCGTGAGATCAATTACCACCAGATCAGCACGCGCGCCTTTTTGCAGGCGACCAGCATTGCGGTGGATAATATCGGCGGGTTTATACGTCATCGCCGCCAGTACTTCACGCAGACTTAGAATTTTTTGATGATAAAGACCAAGCGAAAGTGGCAGCATCGTCTCAAGGCCGACAATACCAAAGGCAGCCGATGACAAAGGAACACGTTTTGTTTCCTGATCATGCGGCGCATGATCCGTGGCGATGGCGTCAATAGTACCATCAGCGAGTCCTTGCAATACAGCTAAGCGATCTATTTCCGCACGCAAGGGCGGGTTCATTTTGGAGAAGGTGCGGTATTCAAGCACGGCTTCATCCGTGAGCGTGAAATGATGTGGCGCGGCTTCGCAGGTGATTTTAGTGAGGCCACGTTTTTTCGCACGGCGCACGGCGTCAATGGCTTCATGGGTGGAGATATGCAACACGTGGTACTGGCCGCCGGTAAGTTCGGCCAGCAGAATGTCGCGCTCCACCATTACCGCTTCGGCAGCGTTTGGAATACCGCCAACGCCGAGCTGGGCTGAAATCTTTCCTTCATTCATGCACCCACCCGCCGAGAGGTGCAAATCTTCTGCATGCTGTGCCACAGGCACGCCAAGTTCACGCGAATAGGCCAACGCGCGGCGCATGACACCTGCATTCATTACCGGAAGACCATCATCGGTAAATCCTACTGCCCCGGCTTCTTTAAGCAGGCCCATTTCAGTGATTTCATCGCCCTTCATACCGCGTGTGATGCAGGCGTAGGTGGCGATATTAATGTAAGACGTTTCACGCGCCCGGCGGTGAATAAATTCTACGATTGCGCTGTTATCAATTGGCGGCTTGGTATTTGGCATGCATGCCACAAGCGTAACACCACCTGCCGCAGCGGATTTGCTACCGGTGGCAATCGTTTCTTTGTATTCCTGGCCTGGTTCGCGGAAATGCACCTGGATGTCGAGCAAACCGGGGCAGAGTATATGCCCACCGCAATCAATGACTTCTGCGCCTTCTGGCGTGCCG
>CAZGVV010000072.1:0-4411 GCA_964529155.1 uncultured Rickettsiales bacterium | reverse complement strand
GATGCACCAAAATCTGCAATGGTACTGCCAACAGTAAGCAACCCGCCCATGACATCCAAACCCGATTCGGGGTCGATGAGGCGGGCGTTGGTATAGGCGGTTTTTTTGTCAGCGGCCAGGTGGTGGGTGGGAAGAGTGAAATGCTGTTTGTTCATGATACGCCCGATGATTGCACAAGTAATTCCAGCACCGCCTGCCGCACGGCCACACCCATTTCTACCTGGTCCAGAATAATGCTGCGGTCGATGTCGTCTGCCAGTTCAGTATCGATTTCTACGCCGCGATTAATGGGGCCGGGATGCATGATGAGTGCGTCAGGGGATGCATAAGAAAGTTTTTCGTTATCTAGCCCATAAAAATGGAAATATTCGCGCACACTCGGCACGAAATTGCCTTGCATGCGCTCCAGCTGCAAGCGAAGCATCATAATGATGTCGCAGCCTTTGAGGCCTTTGCGCATGTCGTGGAACACTTCCACGCCAAAACTCTCCGGACTTGGTGGCATGAGGGTTGGCGGGCCAATGAGGCGAACCTTAGCGCCGAGGAGATTCAGCAACATCATGTTGGAGCGTGCCACACGGCTATGAAGAATGTCGCCACAGATCGCAATGGTAAGTCCTGCGATTTTTCCCCGATGACGGCGAATGGCCAAGGCATCAAGCAACGCTTGCGTGGGGTGTTCGTGCGCACCGTCTCCGCCGTTGATGACGGCACAATTGACTTTGCGCGCCAGCAAATGCGGCGCGCCGGATTCCGGGTGGCGCACGGCGATGATGTCTGGGTGCATGGCGTTTAATGTCATGGCGGTGTCAATCAACGTCTCGCCTTTTTTGGCCGATGAGCTGGCGACTGACATGTTGATGACATCCATACCCAACCGCTTGCCTGCCAGTTCAAAGGAGGTGCGTGTACGAGTGGAATTTTCGTAAAACAAATTGATGAGGGTACGGCCACGCAAGATCGGGTGCTTTTTATCGGTGGCGCGGTTTTTATCAATATAGGTTTCCGCCAGATCCAAAATGGTCAGCGCATTGGCATGGGATAGCCCTTCAATGCCAAGCAGGTGGCGGGGTGCAAAGGATTTTGGACGATCAAGAGACATAAGCCTAAACTAATCACTGGCGCATATAAGTCAATGCGAACAAGCAAGCTTAGCGATTAATTGACAAAATTAGGTTAATGCTTATTATACATTCAGAATTGCGGGGTATTTTATGGATTACACAACAAGACATACCGATAAAAAAACATTTCATTTAAAGGACGGAGTGGTTTTAACCTTAGATGCTAACCAACAAATAGATAATGAAAATCATGCAACAATCACCCTTACAGGCAAAAATAAACTACCACTAGGCGCGCAATTAATTACTGAGATAAAAAAATCTGACCATTATAGAGTTGTTACAGATAATAAATTATATAATCCGGAGCAATTTCAATTTAAGATTTTCTCTAGCAAGCCAATAGCTAGCATTAAACTTGCAGAAACAATTACTCACTTTAATAATCTTACCGCACCATCTACCATGACAAGCGAATCTGTCGCAACACCAGGCGCCTCATTTAAACTAATCCCTTGATTCTTTTTTTCTATTATGACGCTGCGCCGCGACTTCGTCGAGGCGGTTGGTTTCTTTGCGTTGGCGTTCGGTAATTTCAGCTTTTTTGCGTAATTCAAGCGCGATTTCATAGCGCTTCATGTCGGCGAAACTTTCGCGGATTTGGTCAGTGGCGGCGGTGATGAATTGGTCGATACGGATAATTTCTGTGGCTATTTCGATGCGCTTTTGTTTGATGCGCGCTGCAAAATTACCAAAAAAACCACCCATTTCAGGCTGCTGACTTCCAAGTTCAAGCTCGCGCTGCAGTTCCTGCATAAGCGCTGTATCTTTTTCTTCCAGTGCCGAACGTTGATTTTGCAATACCGCCAGTCGCCTGCGGAGCGCGTCCAAGCGTTGTTTTTGTAGCCGGATGAGCGTGGAGAGGGTTTTCATTACAACGCATTCACCTGGATTATGGCCATGGGATGTTTAATAGCTTGGCAAGCTCAGCATACCCCTCTTCCAACGTAGTGGTTTCGTGTTTTTTCTGTTTCAGAAAGCTTTCAATTGCCGGGTAAAATTGTATGGCCTGGTCCACTTGCGGGTCTGTTCCTTTGCGGTAGGCACCGAGGCGTATCATTTCGGCCATGTCTTCGTAGGTGGACATAATACCGCGCGCCACTTGGATGAGCGCATTTTCTTTTTCGTTATTACAGTCCGGCAGCGTACGCGACACGCTCTTTAAAATATTAATCGCCGGAAAACGACCGCGTTCCGCGATGGAGCGCTCCATCACGATATGCCCGTCCAGAATACCCCGTACCGTATCCGATACAGGCTCACTGGTGTCGTCGCCTTCTACCAACACGGTAAATAAGCCGGTGATGGAACCACTTTTGCCGCCTACCGTACGTATGCCAGGGCCGGCACGTTCTAATAATTTCGGTAATTCGGAAAACACCGTGGGGGTGTATCCACGTGTTGTTGGCGGCTCACCGGCTGAGAGGCCAATTTCACGCTGGGCCATGGCGAAGCGGGTAACGCTGTCCATCATACAGAGCACATCATTACCTTGATCACGGAAATACTCAGCCACCGTCATCGCAGTATAGGCAGCCTGGCGGCGGGTGAGCGCGTATTCGTCGGAGGTTGCAGCTACCACAACAGAACGCTTAAGCCCCTCCTCGCCTAAATCATCTTCAATGAATTCCTGTAACTCGCGACCACGCTCGCCGATCAGACCGATCACGTTTACATCGGCCTGAGAATTGCGGGCAAGCATGGACATAAGGATAGATTTACCGACGCCGGAACCGGCAAAAATGCCCATGCGCTGGCCACGGCAGCAGGTGAGAAAAGTGTTAATACTTTTAATCCCAGTGTTTAATTTACCTTTAACCCGGGTGCGGGTATGGGCGGAAGGCGGAACGCCTCGTAAAGCATAGGCTTGAGGGCCGATAGGCAGGGGACCAAGGCCGTCTACCGGCTCGCCTAACCCGTTAATCACTCGCCCTAACCAGGCCGCAGAAGGGTTAATGGTTGAAACGGCATTTAATACGGCCACTTTTGCCCCGGGCCCCACCCCTTCAATGCTTGAAAAAGGCATAAGAAGCGCTTTGTTATCCTTAAAACCCACCACTTCCGCAAGCACGCCTTTTTCCGTTAAACTGCCCTGCAAACCGTAAATTTTTACGCGCCCGCCGACACTCAACATCTGGTTTAGGCCCGCACATTCTATGATTAATCCCAATGCGGCCGTAACCGTCCCGGACACTACAATATCCTGTAGGCGCTCAATTTCTGTGATATAGATGTCACGATTGGTCATGTAATTGCTGTTTTTTGTTAGGATCATTGAAACTATATATTGATTTAAACAAAAAATGTATATAAAGATTGCGTAAATGTTATTTTCGTGATTAACTATTTAATAACCCATGCAGGGCTTAACTTAAGGGAGACCGGATATGCGCGTATTGCTAGTAGAAGATGACGCTTCCACAGCCAAGGCGATAGAATTATCGTTAGCCTCCGAGGGCATTATTTGCGACACAACACAACTCGGGGAAGAAGGCTTGGAGATCGGCAAAATTTATGATTATGATATCATTATTCTGGATTTAATGCTTCCAGACATTGATGGCTATGAAGTACTGCGTCGTTTCCGTGCTGCTCGTGTTACCACCCCTATTCTGATCCTCTCCGGTTTGTCTGGCCCTGATCAAAAAATTAAGGGCTTAGGTTACGGTGCAGACGATTATCTCACCAAACCATTTAATAAAGGCGAACTCATTGCCCGTATTCAGGCCATTGTACGCCGTAGCAAGGGTCATTCCGAATCCATCATTCGCACCGGCAAGCTGTCTGTTAACTTGGACACGCGCTCGGTGGAAGTGGACGCAAAGCCGCTGCACCTTACCAGCAAGGAATATGCAATTCTTGAATTGCTGAGCCTGCGCAAAGGCACAACGCTGACCAAGGAAATGTTCTTGAACCACCTTTACGGCGGTATCGATGAGCCAGAACTGAAAATCATCGACGTGTTTATCTGCAAATTGCGTAAAAAATTAGCTACGGCTGCAGGTGGAGAAAACTACATCGAAACCGTTTGGGGTCGTGGCTATGTGTTAAAAGATCCTGATGCCGAAGGCGCGTTCAGCCCACATCAAGAAGAAGTCGCGTAAGCGTACTTTCCATCTAAAAAGAAATGGCGGACCTTTGGTCCGCCATTTTTTTATGCATGGTGAATATATGAAGACAGTCAATTATGGCTGGATTATTTAATATATAGTTATTTCAATTTAACATTATACGTAGGCGAACATAGTGTTTTCAAGAACCGGAGCGCAGCGTACAGGTGTACGTGA
>CAZGVV010000071.1:5487-8682 GCA_964529155.1 uncultured Rickettsiales bacterium | reverse complement strand
ATGGTTATATTCGGGAAAATCTCTCTGTACATGACTGCCTAAAATGGCAAGATCCCGCGGCGTCATCATATGGTTAGGGTCTGGCAGGCCGGTAGCATTGACAAAATGACTATGGGTCAGGCCCAAGGATTTTGCGGTCTCATTCATGACATTGGCAAAAGCATCTTCACTCCCGCTCAAACCTTCTGCTACGGCGATGCATGCATCATTACCCGACTGGATGATGATACCGCGGATTAAATCTTCCACCTTTACCGTATCACCTACATGGACGAACATTTTTGAACCTTGGGTGCGCCACGCCTTTTCACTGATGGGGAATCCGCTATCAAGCGTGACACGCCCTTCTTTTAGACGATGAAATAGGATGTACACGGTCATTAACTTGCTCATGGACGATGGATGCATGAGTACATCCGCCTGTTTGTTGAGCAAGGTTTGGCCGGTGTCTGCGTCAATCATGTAAGCAAAACCTGCCTTAGTGTCGATACCGGCAGAATAGGCAGGAATGGCGAATAACAGCGCGGTGAATAACGCGATTAGATTACGTAGCATATTCTTACTCCCTAACAATCCAAGCGCCTGTAGCGCCTTCAGATTTCGCTTTTTGCAATGCCATTTGAGCGGCTTGATTGTCAATAAAAGGCCCGAGGCGCACACGGTGCCACTGCTTGCCATGGCTATTTACAATTGAAGTATCCGTTGTTCCTAATGGATTTAACCGGCTTGCCATGGCTTGTGCGTTAGCTTCCGAAGAAAATGAGCCGGCCTGAATATACCATTTCTTTGATCCCCCATCCGCTTTAGCACTGGCTGAAGCTTTGGGGGTCTTTACAGTAATTACATCGGATGATTCAGCGCTTTCAAATACATCGGCAGCCGTAGGTGTTTTTGTTGCCGACAGATTACCTGGTCGGGTCAGTTTGGGACGAATAATCGTTTGTGTTGTGGTGTCTGACTCGGATGTTATTGTTTTTTTTACAGTGTCCGCCCGGCTTCCACGGGCATTTGGGAGCACGACTTTTTTATTGGAAAGAGATTCCGCTACTGTTTCTTGTTGCGAGGCATCTTCAGGAGATGATTCCGCAGCTTCTGCATCCGAAATAACCTGGAATTTCGATGGTAATGGGCGAATTTTTAGATTTTCCGGTTTTATTTCTGTTTCTTGTTTTAATTCAGCGGTTTCAACATATAAAATAGGCGCAGCGGCCGTTGCCTGCTGTGATTGCGAACTTTCAGCTTGTTGCTCGTCCGCCACTTCTACACTCGCACTTTCTTCCGTTTTTATTTCTGCAATTTGTTGTGGTGATGGTTTTGCAGCCATTGCACGGGGATTGCCAGATTTGTCATTTTTAGCAAATTGAATATCGTCTTGTTTCAAATGTTTTTTTGCCCAGTATTTTTCCGTTTCATCGGCCAGGTATTGCACGCGCACTTTGGCAGTTCCATTAATGCCAAGCGCTTGGGCGGAGGCTTTGGAGAGGTCAATAATACGCCCGGAAGAAAATGGCCCGCGATCATTTACGCGAACAATGATACTGCTACCGTTTTCCGTGTTAGTTACGCGCACAATACTGGGCATAGGCAAGGTACGATGAGCCGCGGTGAACTCCGCTTGGTCAAATTTTTCACCGCTAGCGGTTTTATTTCCATGAAACCCCGGCCCATACCAGGAGGCAACGCCGGTTTCATCATAACTGCGGTCAGCCGCTGGGTAATATGTCTGTCCAGCTACGCTATAAGGTTTACCGACTTTCACGCCGGGCGCGGTGGTCATTTTTTGTGGTGCAGTGCATGAGGTAAGTACTAAAGCGATGGTCAGTGCTATGATTTTTTTCATCTTAATCCTCCTGAACAGCGTCAGCCAATTTTCCAACGGCAGTGGCGAAATAACGTGAGCGATTCCATTTAAGTATCACATTGAAGTTGCTGTGCTTTTCATCCGGGCTTCCCAGACCTTCCGTACCATTCCAGCCTTCAGTATGGAGGTAATTGGCAATAGAGGCAAATACATCAGCGCGATTAGTCCAAATGTCACGCTTTCCGTCACCGCTATAATCCACTGCATAGCGTAAGAAACTGGTGGGCATGAATTGGCATTGCCCCATGGCGCCAGCCCATGAGCCTGTCATCTCGGCTGGGTTTATATTTTCGGTTTGGGCGATGCGCAGCGCATTTAGTAATTCAGCGCGGAAATAGCTGCTCCGGCGACCATCATAGGCCAGGGTGGCTAGCGCAGGAATAATATCAAAGCCCCCCGTATTGTTGCCGAAATTGCTTTCAATGCCCCAAAGCGCCACAATATATTTCGGCTGCACATCGTATTTGGCAGCCACATCTTCCAACAAGCTGCGGTTCTCTTTATATAGCCGCCGTCCCATATTGATTTTTTGTTGTGAAATCACATGATGCAGATATTGCGCCAGGGTGTATTTCACCTCTGGTTGCGCATGATCAAGCTCTATCACACGGTCTATGGGCTCGACATCAGCAAATGCTTTGTCCAGCACCGACTGGCTGATACCGGCCTGACGTGCGTCAGACTGAAAATTCACCAGCCATTGGTTGAAAGAAGCGTCGCTTTCCGCACGTGTCCCCGCAGGCACGGCGAGCGCAGCTATGAATAAGAAACGGAGGATGGTATGTGCACGCATGGCATGTTATCTATTCGCAAACAACGGGGTATGACAAGTGGAAACGTTCATCGCAAACGACATTCTCTCTGAATTGCGCAGACAAGGGGTTCAACCACCGCTGATTAAAACGGCGAAAACCGTAGAAGAAAGCGCAAAATGGCTGCGTTCATTGTGGCCGGAATCACACATCGCAATTATTTGTGACGCCAATACCTATGCAGCACTTGCTGCACAGTTAGCGCAATTACTCCCTGCTTCCTGCATTACGCTTTCTGGCACACCCAAACCGGATAAGAAAACCGTTGCGCACCTTCAAGCCCTGACGAAAAGTCATGATGCATTAGTAGCGGTGGGCAGCGGAACTATTAATGATCTCTGCAAATATACCTCTTTCCTTGATCAAAAACCCTATGCTGTATTTCCGACTGCACCTTCAATGAATGGTTATACATCCGCGAATGCGTCCATACTTGTAGACGGGCATAAGCAATCTTTTACGGCTCATTTACCTAACGCTGTAATTTGCCTGATGGATATAATTGCCGCAGCACCCGTTCGA
>CAZGVV010000071.1:0-5477 GCA_964529155.1 uncultured Rickettsiales bacterium | reverse complement strand
GGGGATAGTGTGGCGCGATCTACCGCGCAAGTGGATTGGCTGCTTTCACATTATATGAAGGGCACGTTTTATGACTCACGCCCGTTTGAATGGATACAACCGTATGAACCAAATCTCTTTTCCCATACCAACGAATTAACAACCGGCGATGCAGATGCTGTGGAAATGCTCATGCGTATCTTGCTGCTCTCTGGCTTAGGAATGACACTGGTTGGTGGCAGTTACCCTGCAAGTCAGGGGGAGCATATGATCGTGCACGCGCATGAATTGTTATTTGGTGGAGACGATGTGTTGCATGGCGAAGCAGTAGGCGTGGCGACCTTATATATGGCACGTTTGCAAGAACGGCTGCTAAGCTCTGCTTTACCAGGTGCGAATGTAATGCGTGAAGTAATGCTTTCTTCACTGCAGATTGAAACCCTGTTAAAGGCCGCAGGCGCGCCCACTACACCGGAGGAGCTAGGATGGAGCGAGAAAAATTTTCAGCGCGCGGCATTGCATGCACCACGCACGCGTGACCGCTTTACTTTTTTGAATTTACAATCACAATTGTCTGATTGACTTTCTTTTTTTCGATCTGCACAATGCGCCTTCACCTTATTGATTATAGGAATAATTATGCCCCTTCCCGCCGATGTGTTTTTGGACCGTATTCGTATGAAGAACCAATTGATGCGCTGGCGGTTGATTGCCATTGTAGGCGTGGTATTGGCAGTGATTGTGGCAACCAATGAATTCATTCCTTCCAACAGTGCAGCTTCCGCTGGACGTGATTATATCGCACGCTTGACGATTGACGGTGTGGTGACTGACGATCATGATCGTGACCAGCTGATTAAAAGCCTGCGTAATAATTCGCATGTAAAAGCAGTGATCGTTCGCCTTGATACGCCAGGTGGCAGTGCCGTTGCCGGGATGGAAACATATAAATTACTTCGCTCCGTGTCCGAAGCAGGAAAACCGGTTGTCGCGGTGATGCGGGATTTGAGCGCCTCGGCGGGATATTTGATTGCCATCGGAACAGACCATATTTTTGCTCGTGAAGCGACATTAACAGGCTCTATTGGTGTTATCATCGAAGCTGCCGAATTCAGTAGTCTTGCTGAGAAACTTGGTGTTACGCCGATTGTGGTAAAAACCGGTGCTTTAAAAGACGCCCTCTCGCCTTTTTCAAAGGCTACACCGGAAGCCCGCGAAGCCATGCAGGCGGTTGTCGATGATTTTTTCCATATATTTATTAATGAAGTGGCCACACGTCGCCAATTACCGCATGACGATGTAGTCAAATTGGCTGATGGGCGTGTATTTACTGGCAACCAGGCCGTGCAAAACAAGCTGGTGGATGCCATCGGAGGCGAAGATGAAGCGCTGGATTGGTTAAAGCAACAAAAGCCCAATTTAACCAAATTATCGGTTAAAGATGTGGAAGTTAAGCATAAAAAGGACTCCTTCATTGAGCGTGTAACAGGCACGGTTATACAAAAAATCATGCCTCAGGCTTCCGCAAAGCTTGACGGCTTGGTGGCAATCTGGCATCCTGCTCTTCAATTACAATAACTTAGGTTACATCTTTCACTTATAGTAGAGCTTTTCACCATGACCAAATCCGAATTAATTCAACGCCTGTCTAAACGCTACCCTTACCTTTACCAGCGCGATATTGAGCGCTTGGTTGGTACGGTGCTTGAAAACATTATGCTGACCCTGGCGGAAGGCGGTCGTGTGGAACTGCGTGGTTTTGGCGCATTTTCAGTTCGCCAACGTGAACCACGCAAAGCACGTAATCCTAAGAATGGCGCGGAAGTGTTCATCACTGAACGTCACACCATTTATTTCCGTACCGGCAAAGAGTTGCGCGAGCGCATTAACAAGAAAAACGCGTAAATTATGAAGGCCTTTGTGTCGCTAATGAAGCGACTGGCCGTCTTTGTTATTCTGGGAATTGCCGCTACGCTGGCAATCAGTAACCGCAATGAGGTAACGGTGGAATTTTTTCCTCTGCCTTATGCGGTGGAATTACCGCTTTTTCTGGTGATTATACTCAGTGGTGCATGTGGTGCTATTGTCGGCGGTTTAATTATCGCCGGAAAAGGACTGAAAGTGAAACGCGAATGCACTTTTCTCCGGCGACGCTTAAATGCCGTAGAAAATGAATTAGCTGCATTAAAACCCACCCCCTCTGTCGGAACATGACTACAATCAAGCTATGCGGCATAAATACGCCCGAATCCGCCCTATTAGTGAGTAAATTGCCTGTCGAATATATGGGTATTGTGCATTACCCTGCCTCTCCACGCCATGTTCCTCTGGATGCGATGCTTGCATTAAAAGAAATAGCACAAAGCGCATCGGTAAAAACCGTTGCCGTAACGGTGAATGCCGATGATGCTCTTTTAGAGGGATTGATGCAGCATAGTGCATTTAATGCCCTGCAATTACATGGCAATGAAACGCCTGAACGCTTGCGTGAGATACGCTCGCATTTTCCTGGGCTTACGCTCATCAAAGCATTTGGCGTGCGCGATGCAGCGGATATTGAAGCGGCATATGCATATGAAACCACTGCGGATTGGTTGCTTTTTGATGCCAAACCCCCTACATCATTATTGCCGGGTGGAACGGGACAGACATTTGACTGGACGTTGCTGGCAGGACTGCATTTCACGACTCCGTGGTTTCTTTCTGGCGGATTGACTGCTGCTAATGTGGCGGAAGCCATTAGAATTACCGGCGCTCAGGCGGTGGATGTATCTTCCGGCATTGAGTCAGCGCCAGGGATAAAAGACGCGGCAAAAATGCAGTTATTTGTAAATACGATAAAGACATGCGAGTGAACGAAATCTATGCGTTATAACTACCCTGATAATCACGGACATTTCGGCATTTATGGCGGCCGCTATGTAGCGGAAACCTTGATGCCGCTTATTCTGGAAGTAGACGAGGCATATACTGCCGCCAAAGCCGATCCGGCATTTGCACGCGACATGGATTATTATTTCACGCATTACATTGGCCGCCCTAGCCCGCTTTATTATGCCGCGCGCATGACGGAGCATTTAGGTGGCGCAAAAATTTATTTCAAACGCGATGAGCTGAACCATACGGGTGCACACAAGATCAATAACTGCATTGGCCAGGCTTTATTGGCGCGGCGTTTAGGCAAAAAGCGTATCATCGCGGAAACCGGCGCAGGGCAACATGGCGTGGCAACGGCTACGGTATGCGCATTATTTGGCCTGGAATGCGTGGTGTATATGGGCGCGAAGGATATTGAGCGGCAAATGCCCAATGTGTTTCGCATGAAATTATTGGGCGCTGAAGTAAAGCCAGTACGATCCGGTTCGTGCACGCTAAAAGACGCCATGAACGAAGCGCTGCGTGATTGGGTGACCAATGTGCACGATACGTTTTATTTGATCGGCACGGCGGCAGGCCCTCACCCCTACCCTGCAATGGTGCGGGACTTTCAAAGCGTCATCGGCCGTGAACTACGCACGCAGATGCTAGAGGCCGAAGGCCGGTTGCCGGATACGCTGATTGCATGCATTGGCGGTGGAAGTAATGCAATTGGGTTATTTCATCCATTTATTGGTGACGAAGCAGTGAGCATGATTGGTGTAGAAGCGGCGGGAAAAGGGTTGGATTCCGGCGCTACCGCAGCATCCCTTGCACGCGGAACGCCGGGTGTACTTCATGGCGGGCGAAGTTATTTGCTGCAGGATGACGATGGGCAGATTGTAGATGCACATTCAATCTCGGCCGGATTGGATTATCCCGGTATTGGACCGGAGCATGCGTGGCTGAATGATAGCGGACGCGTGAATTATGTATCGATTACCGATGATGAAGCACTGTCCGCCTTTCAACAAGTAGCGAAGCTTGAGGGCATTATTCCTGCATTAGAACCGGCGCATGCATTGGCGCATGTAATGAAGATCGCGCCGAATATGCCCAAGGATCATTTACTCACTGTAAATGTGTGCGGACGGGGAGATAAAGACATCTTCACCGTTGCTGCTGCATTGGGAATTACTTTATGACCAGACGCCGTATTCAAGAACGTTTCGTTAAAACCAAAGCTGAGGGACGCGCGGCGTTGGTGACATTTATTATGGGTGGAGATCCAGATACAGCCATTTCGCAAGCAGTACTGAACGCATTGCCGGATGCGGGCGCGGATCTGATTGAGATTGGTATTCCATTTTCTGACCCTATGGCAGATGGGCCGACGATTCAGGCGGCGGGGCTTCGCGCGCTGAAAGCAGGAACGAAGCTGCGGCATGTTCTGGACATGGTCACGCAATTTCGCCGGCAGGATGCAGCAACCCCCATTATTTTAATGGGGTATTATAACCCGATTTATCATTATGGAACAGATAGTTTTTGTGCAGATGCGGCCAGTGCAGGCGTAGACGGATTGATTCTCGTCGATTTGCCGCCGGAAGAAGAAAACGAATTCAAACCCGCGGCAGAACAAGCCGGGTTGGCGCTTATTCGCCTGGTGGCTCCCACTTCATTGGCTGATCGCTTGCCGTTATTGACCAAAAGCACGCAAGGCTTTGTATATTATATTGCGGTGGCGGGCATTACCGGTGCGAAAAGTGCCGATGTTAGCCAATTGCGCAGCGATGTAGCGACACTTAAAACGCATACGGCTGTGCCGGTGGCGGTAGGATTTGGCATCAAAACGCCGGCACAGGCCAAAGAGATAGCACAATTTGCGGATGCCGTGGTGGTAGGTAGCGCATTGGTAGACATCATTGCTAAGGCAAAAAATCCAGCGAAAGAAGCGGCAGACTTTGTGCGGGAATTAGCAGCGGGATTACGTATTCAATAATCGCGGCAATCCATACATTTGCAGTGCGGCATCGCCAAACATTTGCGGGCCGGGATCGCTTTCATGAGTCATGCCATATATAATACCCTCCAATATCACGGCCACCACTGCCGCAATATCGGCATCTGCACCGGCGACGCGGTGTTCTATGCGGCGCGTTTTTGTGCCGGAATCCGGGAGGCGTAGGGCCGTGGTGCGGTTATTAGCGCCCCAACTGATGGTGGTGGGGGCATGGGAGCCGGATTTGAAACGGGCCTGTGATGCGGGGGTAGGAGCAAATACTTGCATGTTAGCTTGCATCGTAGCGAGTAGCCCCCCGAGGGCATAAACAAGTGGTGGACTCATATCACTGTCGTTTTTCCAAAAGAGATTCATGCCTGATGCATCCTCTAAATGGAGGTGGATATGTAATCCGCTGCCGGGTTGATTTTGAAATGGACGTGCGGCAAAATCTGCAATTAATCCGCGCTTACTTGCTGAATTAATTATTATTTCCTTAATTTGGTTAGTTGACTGAATTAGGTCATGCACTGAGGCAAATTGCCGTAACGCAACCTCATATTGCCCCTCACCGCGCTCCTTCTCCCATTGTAAAACATAAGGAGACATACCCTCCCAGAAAGAGGCATCGGTGATTCCA
>CAZGVV010000070.1:6432-8766 GCA_964529155.1 uncultured Rickettsiales bacterium | reverse complement strand
CAGGAATAAGGGGCAATAACGATTAAGTATGAAGACAAAAATTCCGTAGGCTAAAAGAGTATAGGTAGCTATTTCCTAAGAAAACTGGCAACGGACCAATAAGGCTTTGATGGAATCATTCTGCATGCCATAGGCGGCAACCGGGTGGTCGGCCGGGTGGCCGCTATAGTGCAGGACCGTGCTGGTGCGTCCGGCATGTTTAATCCCCTGTAATACGGTTTCCCGGAACTGGGAGCGTGAAATGAGTGGGGTATCGCAGGTGACCATGAGTAATCCGGCATCTTGGACTAACACTGCGGCTTCCTGGGCTAATTTGGTGTACACTGCGGGATCCATTTCGGCGTCTAGCGCGGAAACGGCAGCAGGCCCCACCACCACCGCTCCATAAAGCACGCGGCTGTCTTTGAGGGTGTTGATGGTTTCGTTCATATTGGCTTTGCGTAAAGTACACATTTCCTCTACCGCGTTTTGACGGGCGCTTTCACGGGCAAGTTCTAAAGTGAGGGAAGAACTCTCTATCATCGTAGCCCGGCGAGCGCCACGGGATAGGGCGAGCAGGCCGTAGGTGCCGCCCTGGCTGTATAACTCCAGTATCGAGCGGTCACGTGCCATACCAGCCAGCATAGCCCGGCTGTCGCGTTGACTGTAATCCCAGCCGGTTTGCGGGCCATGGAGAAGGTCGGCGGTATAGCGAAAATTATTTTCCAGCACATTAACATGGGCAGGGATTTGTCCGCGAATAATGCTTGCTTCACGGGGAAGGCCAGCGGAGGCGCGTTCAGCAAAATCATTACGCAGCAGAATGGCGCTGGGGCAAATCGTAGCATCCAACGCCGCAATGATGCGCGGTAAGGCATGTTCCATACCGGGGGTAGTCATTTGCAGGACGCACAGTCCGTCAAACCGGTCAATAATCAGGCCGGGCAAGCCATCCCCAGCGCCATGAATCAGGCGGTAATAGGGCTTTTTGAAATGCTGCTCGCGCAGATTCAGTGCAAAGCGGAGCTTTTCAGTAAATACATCTTCCATGTCGGTATGCAGCTCCACCTGCGGCAAAGGGGCCGGTTTGCTATGCAAGGCCAAGGGTGAGAATCTCATATTATATCCTTTCTATGAATATCTAGAAAGGTATTAAGCAACAAGCGTGCCAAAGGTTAATTTTTGTTATGCACGCGGATGGGCTGAGCGGTAGGCCTTGAGTAAGCGGTCACGGTCTACCGCCGTATAGCGCTGAGTGGTGGACAGGCTAGCATGGCCAAGCAATTCCTGAATAGCCCGTAAGTCACCGCCATTGCTCAGTAAATGAGTGGCAAAACTATGGCGGAAAGCGTGTGGTGTTGCGTTTTGCGGTAATCCCAAAGCCATGCGTAAATAGCGTATATGCTTTTGAAATACAGCAGGTTGTAATTTTTTCCCTTTTTCACCAATAAAGATCGGCTCCCCTGCGGAAAGCGTATAAGGGCATGCGGCGATATAGTCTGCCACTGCTTCCCGAATGGCCGGAAGTACCGGCAGCATACGGGTTTTTTTGCCTTTACCAAGAATAGTCAGGGTTTCCGCCCCTTCCAGTTGCGCGCGGGTAAGGTTGAGGGCTTCGCTGATGCGCAGGCCGCAGCCATAGATCAGCGTAAGGAGTGCGCAATCCCGCAACCCTACCCACGATTCGCGGGGTAGCCCGGCAATATGTGCCAAGGCGTCGGCTGATTCCGACTCAGCGAGGGCCTTGGGCAAGGACGATTTGCGCCGCGGCGTGCGCAAGGAAAACAGCGCGGCATTGCTGCCTTTGCCATTGCGCTCCAGCCAACGGTAAAAATTCTTAAGCGAAGACAGGGCGCGGGCATTGCTGGCCGCATCAAAGCCCATCCCAACGCGATGGGCAAGCCATGCGCGGAAATCACTGGTTTCTAAGCTGCATAAGGCGCGCAAGGAAAGGGTTCCGCCCACATGTTCGGTCATGAATCCCAAAAATTGGGCGATGTCCCCACTATAGGCAATCACTGTATGCACCGAATGGCCGCGTACTTCCGTCAGCCAATCCGCCCATTCACGGGCGAGGGCAGGCATGCTCACAGCGCAAGGTCCGTAAGATGCGCCTCCAGCCGGTGGGCGACAATGCGGGAAAGGAAAGTCAACAACACCACCCCCTGATTCGGCTGGAAACGCCCGGGATGGCGCACGCCAAAGGCCAGTAATGCACCGGTCATGGCATGGTCTGGGGTGGAAGAATCTAATACTAAGGGCAACAGCGCACAGGAACGGACCAGGCCTTCGCAATCAGCAAAAATATCCTCAAGCCCGGCCACCGGGGTGTTGTGAACATCCTCAACCAGCAAT
>CAZGVV010000070.1:5352-6422 GCA_964529155.1 uncultured Rickettsiales bacterium | reverse complement strand
GCTGCTTCAGCTGTGCCGTGCGGTACCAATACAATACCGGAATAAAGCTCACCCTCATTTTCAGCGGCTTGAAACGCCATGGTAGAAGCGTCAGCCGACTCTATGGCCAGGCGTACCACATCGACATCGAACAAGCTCACCAGATCGAGTGTCAGCACCTCCAATAAGGCCGCGAGGCCGCGTGCGCAAATAAGGCGCAAAACAGCATCATGAACTTGTATTTGAACGGAAAGGTTGTCACGGCAGAAATCGACCAGTAATTCATAGCGACTTTTCATCGCTTCGGCGTTGGCTTGAAGGTTTTTGAGCTGGAATTGTTGAAAATCAGCAATGCCGTCCCCCAGTTCCCGCCCGGGTGGCGCAAGCATGGCCAGTACGTCTGGATGACGGGTAAGCAAGTCCGGGTGGGTGCGGAGATATTCTAAAACCTCAGCCTCGCGGGAGCGCGTTTTTGTGGCGCCGCTCATGCAATCTTTTGCCCGGTTTTGCTCCAATCAGCCAGGAATGTCGCCAGGCCTTTGTCAGTCAAAGGATGCTGGGCCAGTGTTTTGAGCACGGCCGGGGGGATGGTGGCGACATGCGCACCGGCTTTAGCGGCTTCCACCACATGTAACGGGCTGCGTACCGAGGCCACCAGCACTTCTGTCTTGAAATCCGGGTAATGGGCGTAAATCTGGCAAATATCACGGATCAGCTGCATGCCGTCCTGACCAATATCATCCAGGCGCCCGACAAAAGGCGACACAAAGGCAGCGCCTGCTTTGGCCGCAAGAATGGCCTGAGCAGCGGAGAAGCATAAGGTGACGTTCACTTTTACGCCTTGGTCGGCAAAATGACGGCAGGCTTTCAGGCCGTCCCAGGTCAGGGGTACTTTAATCGCCACGTGCTTGGCAACCTGTGCCAGCTTCTCACCCTCACGGATCATGCCCTCGGCATCGGTAGCGGCGACTTCGGCAGAAACAGGGCCAGAAACTGCGGCGCAGATGTCTTTTAATACTTCAATGAAATCGCGCCCGGATTTGGCGATAAGCGATGGATTGGTAGTTACGCCGTCCAGCAAGCCACTGGCA
>CAZGVV010000070.1:0-5318 GCA_964529155.1 uncultured Rickettsiales bacterium | reverse complement strand
TTAATATCGGCAGTATCGACGAAAAATTTCATGGGATGATTCTATCCATAGCTAGCAGTCAGGTAAACAAAAATAAGGCAAATAAAAACCGCCTGCCCCGTGAGGAAGCAGGCGGTTGAATGCATCGGGCGTTATTGAGCCAGATGGTGGTGCTTCTTGTGACCATGCTTATGGCTTGCTTTGTGAGCATGCTTATGGCCCGCTTTGTGGTGAGCAGGTGCTTCAGCAGCTGCTGGTGCTTCTGCTGGCTCTGCGAAAGCAGGAAGGGCAAGGCTCGCAATAGTAACCGCAACAGCGGCTGCGATGAATTTTTTCATAAGAGTGAACTCCTGGTTCATATAAAGGTTAGAGATTGCACGAACAGTTCGCACCGGCGAAATATAACGCTTCTATTCTCTGGCGCTAGAGCTATTTAATGAAATTTATTGCATGATGCTTTTTTAACACACCGCCTATGACCTTGCCCATATCCAACACCGTAGAAGTGCTTCCCGCCAATAAGTTGCCGCATGGATTTGATTATGCGGTGCCTGCTGATTGGGCCCTTGCACCCGGTGATTACGTACGCATTCCTTTCGGTGCGCGCGAATTAGTGGGGGTGGTATGGGGTGACGGCGATGCGTCACGCGTGAAAAAGGCGCTGAAGCCGGTGTCAGCGCATTACAGCCACATACCGCCGATGAGTGCTTCCTTACGGGAATTTGTGGGATTTGTTGCGCGCTATACCTATTCGGACATTGGTGCTGTGTTAAAAATGTGTATCCCCATACCGGACGCAGTGGAGGTGCCTAATGCCCGTGAGCGTGCCCCTGTGCCGCACACAGTGGAACCGGCAAAAATGGCGGCATTATCGGGTGATCAGGCGGAGGCGGCGGAACGGCTTGCGGCGACATTAAAAACAGGATTTTCGGTGACGGTGCTGGACGGTATTACCGGGTCGGGAAAAACGGAAGTCTATTTTGATGCCATTGAAAAAGCGATTGCCCACGAGGCAGGCCAGGTGCTGGTATTGCTGCCGGAAATTTCGCTCTCGGTGCAGTGGCTGGAGCGATTTGCCTCCCGTTTTGGTTATGCACCGCACGTGTGGCATTCCGGCTTAACCCCGGCGGCCCGTAAACATGCGTGGCGCGCTATTGTTCAGGGGCAGGCAAAAGTAGTGGTAGGCGCACGTTCAGCCTTGTTTTTGCCGTTTCGTCATTTACGCCTCATCGTGGTTGATGAAGAGCATGACGGTTCGTATAAGCAGGAAGAAGGCGTGCTCTATCATGCGCGGGATATGGCCGTGGCGCGGGCGCGTTATGCACAGATTCCGGTCGCCCTGGTATCAGCTACGCCGTCCTTGGAAACGTATTACAACACGCTGAACGGTAAATACCGTGCGGTGCATCTCCATGCTCGCCATTTTGGTGCGCAATTGCCGGATATCAGCATGATCGACATGCGCAGCGCGCACACGGAGCGCGGAGCATTTATTTCCCAGCCGCTACGGGAGGCATTGGCGGAAACCCTGGGGCGCGGCCAGCAATCTATGCTGTTTTTAAATCGGCGGGGCTACGCACCTTTGACGTTATGCCGCCATTGCGGCCACCGGTTTCAATGCCCGAAATGCACGGCCTGGCTGGTGATGCATAAGCGTAAAAATATAGATGGCACTTATTTGGCCTGCCATCATTGTGACTACCGCTTGCCGATGCCAAAAGCATGCCCGTCCTGTGCGACCGAGGATCAATTCGCGGCGTGCGGACCGGGTGTGGAGCGGGTGGCGGAAGAACTGGCGACGTTCCTGCCCACTGCACGCCACATTACGCTGGCCAGCGATGCGGCGGATTCGTTCGCGGTATTACAGGAGCGGATACAGGCCATGCAACTGGGAGAAGTGGATATTTTGATTGGTACGCAAATGATCGCCAAGGGGTACCATTTTGGTAATCTTGCCCTGGTTGGGGTGGTCGATGCAGATTTGGGACTGGAAGGTGGCGATCTGCGCGCAGGCGAACGCACCTATCAGCTTTTGCATCAGCTATCTGGCCGCGCCGGGCGTGAACAGGTGGCCGGGCGGGTGTTGATGCAAAGCTATGCGCCCACTCATCCCATTTTCACCGCACTGGTAAAAGGTGACCGCGACGCGTTTTTGCAGTTGGAGCTGGATGCACGGAAACGTGGCCGCCTACCGCCCTTTTCTCGCCTGGTGGCATTGATTATTGAAGGTGAGCGTGAGGAGCAGGTTAGCCAGTATGCCCGCCAATTAGCCCGTAGCGCGCCTCCGGCTGACCTCGATATACTTGGCCCCGCGCCTGCGCCATTGTATCGGCTACGCGGCAGATTTCGTCAGCGGCTTCTGATGCGGGCCCCGCGCGAAACCGGTGTGCAGGGCTATGTGCACGCGTGGCTTGCGGCATGCAAACCGCCCAGTTCAGTGCGGGTAAAAATTGATATTGATCCGCAAGGATTTATGTAATCTGCCGGCACCTTGGCTGTCCCAATATTAAGGGTATCAATTACGCTCCATATAGCATTTTTATACGGGCATGCCGTAAACTATAGGATTCTAGTTAATAAATTAATCATATTAACCGTGTTTTATAGGTAAATAGGTTTATGCTGCCGCCTACCATTCGCTTGCCTCCATCCTTTCATGCCACCCAGTCGATGGATGAATTGCTGGAAGATGATTCCATCAATGAAATCATGATTAACGGTTCGGGTGAAGTCTATATCGAGCGCAAAGGGAAAATACGCGAAGCAGAAATCCGCCTAGAAACGCCGGAAGCCCTGAATCTGCTGGTAGACAGGCTGGTAAAGCGCTGTGAAAGCAATGTCAGTGAAGAGGCGCATATTATTGACGGTATTTTGCCCAATGGAAATCGCATCAACATCGCCCTGCCCCCGGTGTCGGTCGATGGTCCCAGCATTTCTATCCGAAAATTCCCTAAGGAACCGGTAACGCTCTATAAGATGGTGGATTCAGATTTTTTAAGCGCGCCTATGGCTGCTTTTTTAAAGCTGGCCATGGCAAATCGGTTGAATATTCTTATCGCTGGTAATACGTCCTCCGGTAAAACCACATTACTCAATGCCCTAAGCGCCTACATCGCACCCACGGAGCGCATCGTTACCATTGAAGATACGCCGGAATTGCGGTTGCAACAAAAAAACGTGGTGCGGCTGGAGGCCAAAAACGCTTATCAATCCGGTCAGGCCTATAGTGCTTCGGCCATGCGCCATGTGGTGCGCAGCGCATTGCGTATGCGCCCGGACCGCCTGGTGATTGGTGAAGTGCGCGGCGCTGAAGCGTTTGACTTGCTGCAAGCCATGAACACCGGCCATGAAGGCTGCATCGCAACCTTGCATGCCAACAGCCCACGCGAAGTGGTGATCCGGCTGGAGCATTTGATTAATATGGCCGATTTAAATCTTTCGGCACGCTATCTGCGTGACCAGCTTTCCGCCACGCTTAATTTAATTATTCAAACCAAGCGAGATGAGCACGGCCACCGGCGCATAACCCACATAACCGAAGTGGTTGGCCTGGAAGGCGATGTCATCGTTCTGCAGGACCGGTTTGTCTTTGCACCGGATGCCAAAGCCGGAACCCCGCGCTACCTATGGTCTGGTATGGCTTCGCGTCACCGCAAGATTCAGCAGACATTGCAGGAATTTAGGGTGGGTGAGCCACCTATACGTTAAAGGGATACATAGGGCGGTTTAGCCGCAAAAAAGCGACAGGCTAAAATTACAGTTGTAAAAGCCCAAAGCTGCCGCTACATTCCCGCTTCCAAATTTATTTATAGGATATTCATTGTGGCCGCAGATGCCGCCTCTGTCATTGCCGAACGCTATGCCCGCGCGCTGTTTTCCCTAGCTCAGGAACAGGGCGGCATGGACGTGCTGGCGCAAGATATGAATGATCTTGCTGCCATGTCTTCACAGGCTGAAATGGCCCGTTTTTTCGCAACACCGCTGGTGGATCGTGCTAAAAAAGCACACGCAATGGCGGCGATTCTGGAAAAAGCCAACGCTTCTCCCCTCGCCCGTCAGTTTATCCACCGCCTGGCGCTTAATAACCGCCTGCCGTCGTTGGTGGCCATTGCCAAACGATTTACCCAGATGGTGCGCGCACATCGCGGGGAAGTGGATGTGCAGATTACCGCCGCCCGCCCGCTGTCCTCCCAACACCTTGCTGCCTTGCAACAGGCATTGGCAAAAGCCTATGGCCGCACGCCAAGCCTTCATCAGGCCACCGATCCGGCATTATTGTCCGGGTTTGTGCTGAGTGTTGGCGGATTACGCATGGATTATTCACTGTCCGGCAAGCTTTCCCGCTTGCGCACGGCCCTTAACACCTCTCTTATGAACACAGGAGCTTGAGACTTACTATGGAACTTCGCGCATCGGAAATCTCGAACATTTTAAAAGCCCAAATCGGTGCGTTTGACGCACAGGCCGAATTGGCCGAAACCGGCCAGGTGGTATCGGTCGGTGACGGTATTGCCTCGGTCTATGGCCTTGAAAACATTCAAGCCGGTGAATTGGTCGAATTCGTGAACGATAACGCCAGTGGCCAGGTGCTTCGCGGCATGGCGCTGAACTTGACGCATGAAAGCGTCGGAATCGTGATCTTCGGTGATGACCGCAGCGTAAAAGAAGGTGACACGGTAAAACGTACCGGCTCCATCGTGGACGTGCCCGTGGGCCGTGGCTTGCTTGGCCGCGTGGTAGACGCGCTCGGTAATCCGATTGACGGCAAGGGCCCGCTGAAAGATGTAACGCGTACCCGTGTGGAAGTAAAAGCGCCGGGTATCGTTGCCCGTAAATCCGTGCATGAGCCAATGGCAACCGGCATTAAAGCGATTGATGCCTTGATTCCCGTTGGCTGTGGTCAGCGTGAATTGATCATCGGTGACCGCCAAACCGGCAAAACTGCCATCATCATGGACACCATCCTCAATCAGCGCGAAATCAACAAAGGTACGGACGAAAAGAAAAAGCTGTATTGCATCTATGTGTGCATCGGCCAAAAACGCTCGACCGTCGCCCAAGTGGTGAAGAAATTGGAAGAAGCCGGGGCACTGGAATATTCGATCATCGTGGCCGCTACCGCTTCCGAACCAGCGCCGCTGCAATTCCTGGCGCCATATACCGGTGCTGCCATGGGTGAATTCTTCCGCGATAATGGCATGCATGCCTTGATCGTATACGAACCCGATCACCTAGGCCGAGACGAACACCAAGCGTTGGCTGATACGTGCCGTTCGGCTGTAGCACGCGATACGCTGTCTGCTCTGTGAGTGAATAAACAACAACAGGTGTTCACCGTT
>CAZGVV010000069.1:0-9053 GCA_964529155.1 uncultured Rickettsiales bacterium | reverse complement strand
AGGCGCGGTTGGCGGCTAGTTCGGTGTTAGTGATCGGCGCCGGAGGCCTCGGAGCCGCGGTAGTTGGAAATCTGGCGGCGATGGGAATTGGGCATATTTATTGCGTGGATGACGACCGGGTGGAGTTGTCTAATTTAAATCGACAAACATTGTATGAGACGGGAGATATTGGGCGTCTTAAAGTAGAGGCGGCGGCAGATGCAGTAGACGAATTGAACCCTGAAGTGCAGTTTCATCCCATTGCGGTGCGGGTTAGCGCAGAAAATCTGCCAGAGTTAGTTGACTGTATAGATGTGGTGGTTGACGGCAGCGATAATTTTGCGACGCGTTTTGCGGTGCATGAGGCAGCATTCAAGGCAAAGAAAATACTTGTTACCGCGGCAGTGAGTGGATTTTCCGGGCAGCTTTCTACGTTTAAGGCCCATCTCGGTGTGCCGCATCCGTGCTACTGCTGTTTTGTGCCGGAATCACCCGAGCGTGAAATAAGCTGCGCGCAGGAAGGTATTCTGGGCGCATTGGCCGGCATTATGGGCGGATTGCAGGCGGTGGAAGTGGTAAAAGAGCTGCTTGGCATTGGTCAGTCGCTTTCCGGGCGTATTCTGCTATATGATGCCCTTGCCGGAGATTTCAGGACCGTGCTATTACAACGTGAACCAACATGTATTTTATGCGGAAACTCATCCTTCTCCTCACTTTCTTAATGATGTCGCCTTGCGTATGGGCGGCAGAGAATGCAACGCCTTCCGGCTTGCCGGTACCGCGTTTTGTGTCGTTGAAATCCGATGAGGTGAATATCCGCACCGGTCCCGGCACACGCTATCCGATTGCATGGGTATTCCGGCGCGAGAATATGCCGGTGCAAATTGTTGATGAATTTGATCATTGGCGCAAAATTCAGGACGTCGAAGGTGCAAGCGGCTGGGTGCATAAAACGATGTTATCGGGTGACCGCATGGCGATGATCCAGGGAAAAACTCCGCGTATATTACGCGACGCACCCGAGGCCGGTGCTGCACCGGTTCTGAAGGCGGAGCCGATGGTGATCGCCCGCATGATCGAATGCCGTCCGCAATGGTGCCGATTAGTCATAGCAGGCCATAAAGGATGGTTGCCCAAAAATGAATTATGGGGCGCACTTAAAGACGAAGTGTTTAAATAAAATACGTAAGCCGGTATAAGGGCTGATGTGGATTTATCACATTTTAAATATATTTTAGATACATTTTAGGTAAGTAACTATTCATTAACAATAGCAGCTTAGTCTGCTTGGTGAATCAGGGCTTAACCAGCACACTTTACGCGATCTTTTTCAAAGGAGAATGGCTGTGCGCACGGGGAGCAAAGAGATCACGCTTTCCGATATGGAGCGCTTATCGGCGGATCCATCGGCGGACATGCGCGCGTATATCGCTGGTAAAGTCGCTAAAGCACTTTCTATTGGTGAATTTACGGAAAATGAAAATCTGATCGCATTGGATATTCTTCGTCTGCTTGCGCATGATATTGAGGTGCAGGTAAGGGCGGCAATTTCTGCGCAACTTAGTGATTGCGTGAATGTGCCGCATGATGTGGTGTTTGCATTAGCCTGCGATGTGCCTGATGTTTCAGTGCCGTTACTGTCACGGTCGTATGTGCTGAGTGAAGACGATCTTATCGCATTAGTTGCTTCGGCAAAAGAGACGATCAAATTATTGGCTATTGCTGGGCGTAGCAGTATTTCACTTCGGCTTTCGCAGGCGTTGATGGATACGGACCGTATTGAAGTACTGCGTACGGTGCTGGTCAATCCAGGCGCGGCGCTGGAAGATGAGCAATTAATAGCGCGCTGGGCGCGTATTACAAGCGAGCCTACGCTACTGGAAGCACTGGTGGTGCGTGGTGGCCTTTCCATGGCGATTGCAGAGCGTGTTTATGTGGCGGTTGCTGATGAATATAAGCAGCGCATGGCCAGTATGTATCATTTGCCGTCACGCGTATTGGAGCAGGGAGCAGAGGACGCGCGTGAATGGGCTATGCTGGAATTAGCGCGTGCGGGGGCTAAAATAATAGAGCCGCTTCCTGGGTTAGCCACTTTGATTGATCAACTGCATGCTTATAATCGCTTAAGCTGTTCCCTGGCAGTACGGGCATTGTGCACCGGAGATTTGGATTTTTTTGAGGCGGCATTGGCAAAGCGGGCTAGTATTCCGCGAGCCATCGCGCGGTTACTTATGTTTGACCGTGGGCAATTGGGGTTTCGTTCCCTGTATTCGCGGGCCAATTTACCAGAGACATATTACCCCGCTATTCGTATGTTGCTGGAAGCGACACTGGAAGAAACGGAGTATGGCCATATCAAACGCCCCGATTTGCGGCATCGTATTATGGCGCGGATTCAAAGTGGTGGGTTCGATCGCACAGTAGAGCATATGGATTACTTACTCAATTTGATCGGTAGACGAGGAGGCGCACGTGCCCAAGCTCAGACGGTCCATTGATATTGCATCGGATAAGGCATTGCGTTTAACGTCGCGTGATGTTGATCGTTTGCTCAATCCGGCCTCAGCGCCGGAGGCAAAAATGTCTGTGACCGTCAAAATGGCGGGTATTTACGCAAAAAATAATTTTGGGCCGCGCGAGACGGCTATTGTGGAGCAGATTTTTCGTCTACTCGTGAAAGATACGGAAATTACGGTGCGGGCAATGCTGGCCGAGCAGCTGAAATCCAGTTCCGAATTGCCACGCGATATTGCTCTGACGATGGCCCGTGACGTGGCGGAGGAAGTAGCAATCCCGATGCTGCGCTACAGTGAAGTTTTAACAGAAGAAGATTTGATTGTGTTAGTACGCGAAACCAGTCATTTGAGTCGCCATATTGCCATCGGTCAACGTGAGACGGTGCCGCAGCGGGTAAGTGAAGCGCTGCTGGCGGGTGGCGAGCCTAAGGTGGCAGAGGTATTGGCGGCTAATAAAGGATCGGTCTTAAGTGAGGGAGCGCTGCAATTGTTGCTGGCGCGCTTTAGCGGTGAAACAGGAATTATGCGCTCATTAGCGCATCGTCCCAATTTGCCAGTAAAAATAGCAGAGAAATTAGTGGCGCATGTATCGGCGTCATTGGCTGCTAGCATGCGTAAAAAATATAAGCTTACCGATCAGCATATAGCAAAAGTAGAAGATTCCACACGCAGTGCGGCCACGATTTCCTTAATCAAGGATGGTCATGGCGAAGAAACGGTGGAGCAGTTGGTGTCGCAACTGGTTGCATTTAACCGGTTAACGCCGTCACTGGTGTTTTCTGCCTTGGCGGAAGGGCGGATGATGTTTTTTGAAGCTGCCCTTGCACGGATGTCGGGGATGCCGACCGCAAGCGTAAGGCGTTTACTGGAGGATCACGGTGAGTTAGGATTGCGTGCTATCTATACAAAAGCTAATTTGCCTAAAGAGCGTTTCGAGGAAATGCAAAAATTTATGGCCGCCAAGCGTTCGCTGCGACCAGTGCAACCAAAAGGACCTGCTACATGAGTGTGATACGATGAGCAAAATAACCCCGAGCCTCACTATTTCTGCTGTTGCTGATGATACGCCACGTGCGCAGGCCGCACTAAAAGCACTCAAAGGACGTTATAATCTTATTTCGCCGACATCACGTGCTCCACGACAGGATGTATTAGTGGTATTGGGCGGAGATGGGTTCATGTTGCAAACCTTGCATAAATTCATGAAACGGCGCGTGGCTTTTTATGGAATGAATTGCGGCAGCGTCGGATTCCTGATGAATGACTATAATCTGGATTTTCTGGATGAGCGGTTGCAGGCAACGCGTGCGGCAACGCTTTATCCCCTGCATATGTACGCACGTCGGGTATCTGGCAAAGTGACGGAAGCATTGGCGTTTAATGAGGTGTCGTTGTTCCGTCAGGGGCGGCAGGCAGCAAAAATTCGTATTACGGTAGATCACGTGGGACGGATTCGTGAATTGGTCAGTGACGGGGTATTGCTTGCAACGGCGGCAGGCAGCACGGCCTATAATTTTTCGGCAGGCGGGCCTATTATTCCTTTTGGGGCCAATGTAATAGCGCTTACTCCTATTGTTCCATTCCGTCCCCGCCGTTGGCGTGGGGCGCTATTGCCGCATAGTGCAACCATTAATCTTGATGTGCTTGAGCCCACCAAGCGTCCTGTAAGTGCAGTGGCAGATTTTACCGAAATTCGTGATGTTACGGCAGTTGCAATCAGTGAGCAGCGCAAATCAGGTGTTACGTTGCTATTTGATCCGGAGCGCAATTTGGAAGAGCGTATTTTTAACGAGCAATTTAGCGCGTAAGGCGCAATTTCCCTATACAAATGCCCGGATTTAGTGTTTACATAACTAGCTATTTTCACGTATAGTTATATATTCATTCAACTCTCGGGTAATCATGCGTTTTACCATTGTTATTGCAGTTGCATTACTTTGTGTAGGCTTGGGCGTTGCCTTTCTTTGGCTTTCCAATTCTGCTGTTCAGCCAGCACCTCAGCAGGTTAGTGCTCCTACGCCTGCACCCGAAGTGGCGACCATGGACGTACTGGTTGCTCGCTATGATATTGCGCTTGGAACGGTCCTTGCTGCGGATATGATTGATCGCCAGCCTTGGCCTAAAAACCTTGTATTAGAAGGCTTTGTGACGGGTGATGTGCAGGGCTCTAAATTAATTGGTATGATGACCCGAGCGGATTTTAAAGCGCGTGAGCCGTTCTTGCTTTCAAAGCTTGCTCAGGCCGGTGATGGTAGTTTTCTGGCAGCCATGCTGCCTGGTGGCATGCGCGCAGTCACCATGAATGTTGATTCCATTTCCGGGGTGGCGGGATTTTTATTCGCGGGTGATCATGTGGACATTATGCTCACGCACAACATTACACAAAAAACAGCGACATTAAATGGCGAAACGACGATTGTTAACGTACAAACGCCAACGACTTCTGAGATATTATTGGAAAATGTCAAGGTATTGGCAGTAAATGACCGTAAACCTGCTCCGCCTCCGGCAAACGATGGCCAGGCTGGTGGAGCTCCGCGCCAACCCCGTGTAGATGAAGTATCGGCGCCTAACAATGTGACGATTGAATTATCGCCGGATAATGTAGCCAAGTTACGTCTGGCAGAAAAGAATGGTACCTTGTCTTTGGCGCTACGCTCGATGCAGGACACGCCAGATGTGCAAAAGCCTGTGCCGGCTACTATATTCACACTTTCTAATGTGATGCAAAATAAGCCGGTTACTGAAGATAACGGGGTTGTTATCGTGCATGGGGTACAAGCAGTTCCGTCGTCAGCTAATGGTGCTGCCAATATGGGGGCAAGATAGCTATGCTTTATGGTATCCCCGTAAGGTTTGTGCGTATGAAGCGGGGATTGTTCGCTATGGTAGCCGGGTACATGGTGCTGCAATGCGTTCCCGCTATGGCTACGGATATTGAGATTGCCTCGAACCGCGCCACACTCGTGCAGACAGCGCGTCCTATGGGCGAGGTGATTGTGGTAGACCCGACAGTTGCCGATGCGCGTGCGCATGGTACTACACATCTTTCCATTATTGGTAAGAAGCCTGGTAGTACGACGCTGCGTATTTTTGATAAAGACCATAACGTATTGCAGTCTTATACGGTACGTGTCGGCTATGATTTGGTGGAAATGCGTCGGGCGCTTAAAAATTTCCTGCCTGATGAAGCGATTGGTGTAGAAGCGGCGGGCGATAGTGTTGCGCTTACCGGCAATGTCACCAGCGCCGAAGCCGCAGATAAAGCCGTTCGCGTAGCAGGCGAAATTATTAAGCAGCAGCAAGCGGCTTTTGGTGGCGCTAATGCTGCAGGAAGTTCTACCGGAATCGCAAATCCAAGTTCTGCCACATCTCAAATGGCTTCGGGAACATCGTCGCCCCCTCCGGGAATCCTGAACTTTATGAAAGTGACCAATGGCCAGCAAGTTATGCTGCGCGTGCGCGTGGGTGAAATTCAGCGCTCCGCTTTGAAAGCACTGGGTGTGGATTTGCAGGCGGTTTCTGCATCAGGCACTAGCCTGGTTGCGCTTGGAACGGGCGGTGGAATTGCCTCGCTTGTTGATCCAGGAGCAAGCGCAACGGCCGTGCCGCTGGGTTCTTTCTTGTTGCCGGGTGGACAGCAGCCAACCAATACGCAAGGTATTTTATCCGGTCGCTGGCAGCCGCATGGTGCCAATGGAGATACGCTTGCAGGCTTGATTAAGGCGCTTGAGCAGGATGGTTTATTTAAATTATTGGCCGAACCGAATCTGGTTGCGGTATCTGGGGAAGAAGCTGAATTTCTTGCCGGGGGCGAAATTCCTATTCCTGTGCCGCAAGGTGCTGGTGGTGGGACTAATACCGTTACTATCCAATATAAGCCCTATGGCGTAGCGATTCGCTTTAAGCCCTTAGTATTATCGGGCAATCATATCCATATGGAAGTGCAGCCGGAAGTGTCAGAATTAGATCCCGCCAATGCGCTTACCATAAATGGATTTCGTGTTCCTGCCATCTCTACTCGCCGTGCAAAAACTACAGTGGAGTTGGCTGCAGGGGAGAGTTTTATGATCGCTGGTTTGATTAAGGATGAGTCGCGTTCGACGATTAATCAGCTTCCTGGGGTAAAAGAATTGCCTATTCTTGGGGCATTATTCCGTAGCACGGAATTCCAGCGGAATGAAACTGAATTGGTGATCGCGGTTACTCCTTATACCGTTGACCCGATGCGCAATGCAGACGTGCGGTTGCCAACGGATAATTTTGCCCCGGCGAGCGATATGGAAATGTATTTTTATGGTGCACTTGGCTCTATGCAAGGTGGAAAGGCGACGCGTACGTCGCAGTCCCCCAGCGTAGAAGGGCCTATTGGTTTCATGGTGGATTAGTCTATGCTGCAGTTACGTAATGCTATGATAAGTGTTTCCGCTCTTTTGATCATTGCGGCGTGTACACAAATTCCTCAACAGGCCTATTTTAATCGTGGAGATCCTGACGGCTTGATCGAGGCCTCGCAAGAAGCGGTGAACATTGAATTTGGGAATGCTTCCGGTATGCATGATTTGGAGCATTGGGTTAACCGCAGAGTACCCACCCAAAGCGAGCTTTTTTGTATGGACAGCGAATCGTCCTGCCAGAAAGCAAAACGCCTGCTCGGTCAGTTTAATGTGCCCTACCGGCAAACGGCAATTCCGCGCAATTTAGCGGTTTTACAGTACACATCTGTGGCAGCCAGAGATTGTGAACATCGCTATATTGATAACTCAATAAATCCTTATAATCTTAACCATCCCGCCTTTGGCTGCTCTGTCGCAAGTAATATTGTGCAGTCAGTTAGTGAACGCACTCAATTCGTTAACCCTTCGTTAATGGATGGGCCGGATGGGGAAAAAGCAGTGCAAAACTACCGAGAATACCAAAAAGCACCTTCTGAGCGCCAGAAAGCCACGGCTACTACCAGCACACTAGACGCTATTAGTAGTGGTGGGGGCGGCCAAGGCGGAAGTGGGCGTTAACCAATCACTCTTTGTGGCTTAACTTTTGATTAAGTGCCTGAGACTACAATAAATATATGCAAGTGCCGAGTTCCCTGCTGGTGATAGATCTCGACCGTACAGGTATTTTTCCTGTGCGGCCACTTGCGCTTGCCATGGGGCTGGAAAACGGTGAAGTCGTAAGCGGTCTGGATTCCGCTTTAGCATTGCTTGGCGAACGCCAAACCATACCCCATCATATTGTGATCGATTTAGGAGATAATAAAGAGGAAGTATTTCCTGACATTGAGCGTCTAGTAGGCGCATGTAAGGGAACGGCACGCATTGTTGCAGTTGGCAATACCAATGATTTGTATTTTTACCGTGCGCTTAAGCAATTGGGGGTATGGGAATATTTTAACCATCCGGTAGACGTGTCGGAAATGGTCAGGGCATTAAAGCAATCCGCGCTCTTGCAGCGTATTGAAGTGGATGAACCTAATAAAGGAAAAGTGATTTCTTTTATCAGCGCGGCCTCTGGTGATGGCGCAAGCACCGCAGCATTGAATGTTTCCTACGCCTTGGCAACGGCGCATCGCGCATCAACGGTGCTGGTGGATATGGATTATCAATTCGGGATGATCGCCCGGCATCTGGACCTTTCGGCTCAATATGGTATTCGCGAATTATTTGAATACCCGGACCGTGGTGTAGATTCTACATTACTGAGCAAAATGCTGTTGCCGTATAATAATGGTCTGAAAATTATTGCGGCACCTAATACATTACGGCTACTACCCAGTATTCGCCCTGAGACAGTCAGCGAACTTATTTCCGTATTGCGGCAACAATTTTCTTTTGTAATTTTAGATATGCCGCACCTCTGGATGCCATGGACAGCGGAAGCGCTTATACAGTCTGACCGTGTTGTAGCGGTGGCGCAATTGTGGTTACGATCACTCACCCATTTATCACGCCTTATGGGGGCATGGAGTGAAATGGGTATAAGCAGGGAGAATGTGCTGCTGGCAGTAAACCGCGTGGGGGCAAAATACCGGGAAGCCGTTGTGCCGCAGGATTTTGAGCGCGTAGTACTCAAAACGATCAATTTCTATTTAGCCAATGATATTAAGGCAGTTGTCGCGGCGGATAACCAAGGGAAAACCGTCGTAGAAATTGGAAATACGCAACTGGAGCGGCAGTTTTATGATATTGCGCGCGTGCTTTACAGTCTTTCCGGCCAAGTGGCAGGGCTTAGGCCTTATCCCGAGGATGCGGTAAGAAAAAAAGGTTTCCGCGCCATGTTTAGCGGAGGGTAGAGCATGAGCCGCGCACTTTTTAGTGGGGGATAACCCGCATGGCCCATTCCGATAAACCCACTCCTCCTTTAACTCGTACTGCACTTACCGTAAGCACCGGCAATGGCGCGCAGGAAATATTCACGGATGCGAAACTGGAAACGGATGATTATCGCCGCGCCAGAAGTTTTGTGCTGGATCGTATTGTTGAAAAAATCGATTTTAACAATTTTGAGCAATTGCCACGTGACGTAAAACGCGCGCGTATTGGTAATATTGTTGAAAAT
>CAZGVV010000068.1:7474-9740 GCA_964529155.1 uncultured Rickettsiales bacterium | reverse complement strand
ACCCGGCGTCACCAAAGAAACCTCCTCGTTTTCCGCCACGCTGGAGGCGCATTTCGTGGCGCCATGGGCGCGTGGGCACGGCTTGGCAAAATCCTTGCTGGAAGCGGCAGAGCGTCAGGCCCGGGCCGATGGATTCTCCGTACTCAAGCTCTCCGTACGCGAAACACAGGAAGCAGCGATTAAGCTGTATGAAGAAAACGGCTATATTTTATGGGGTACGCTGCCCACCTATGAATTCGTGAATGCCAAAATGGTCGCAGGCCGATTTTACTATAAAAATCTAGAGCCCATCACGACACTTGTTTAGTGAGGCATCATTAGTCTATAGTCGTTAATCTCTCATCACTATAGACTGTCGGCTCACCACTATGATCCTTTACCCCGCCATTGATCTGAAAGACGGCCACTGCGTGCGGTTACTGCGCGGTGAAATGGCGGCAGCAACGGTGTTTTCAGAAAGTCCGGCAGACCAGGCGGCGGTATTTGAAACGGCGGGGTTCGGCTGGCTGCACGTGGTGGATCTGGACGGGGCGTTTCAGGGAAAACCGGCTAATGCACAGGCAGTAAAAGCCATTTTATCCTGCGTAAAGATGCCCGTGCAATTAGGCGGTGGTCTTCGCAATATGGATGTCATTTCCCAATGGCTGGAAGCCGGTATTTCCCGGGTTATTTTAGGGACGGTGGCGCAAAAAAATCCGCTCTTCGTCAAAGAAGCCTGCCGCCAGTTTCCAGACCAGATCGCGGTGGGGATTGATGCGCGGGGCGGCATGGTAGCTACCGACGGCTGGGCAAAAACCACCGCAACCCCGGCAAAAGAGCTGGCGCTGCGATTTGAAGACGCGGGCGTATGCGCCATTATCTATACCGATATCGCTCGTGACGGCGCGATGGAAGGCCCTAATTTTGCGGAAACCGTCGCATTGGCCGAGGCGCTGTCCACGCCGGTTATTGCTTCGGGGGGCATATCCAGCATCGCCGATATTATAAAATATCAGGAGCATGAAACAGACGGTATCGCAGGCTGCATCCTCGGGCGTGCGCTATATGATGGCGCGATTAAACCGGAAGACGCACTGCGCGCAGTTGTCGCATGAATTTGCTCGTCGAGCTTATCGGCTGGATCGGGGCAGTGAGCGTGCTCGGCGCTTACGCCTTGCTTTCCGCCAAAAAACTCACCGCCGATCACTTAAGCTATCACGGCCTCAACATGCTTGGCGCGACGTGCCTGGCATTCTATGCGCTCTACAAAGAAGCATGGGCGTCGGTAGCAGTCAATTTCATCTGGCTCGGAATCGGCCTCGTCGCCGTTACCACGCTTGCTCGCGTGGCGCGGCTGAGGAAAGATTGATATGCCTAAACCCATCCGCACGCACCCTGCATTTTATGGCTTATTCATTCTTACTGCCATGGTGTTTGTATGGTCCGGGTTTGCCCCGCGTGATCGCTATGTCTGGTTGTTAGATAGTATCCCTGTTAGCATTGGCATACTGTTAGTAAGCATTACCCACCGCCGATTTCCGCTCAGTTTTTTATTATCCGGGCTCCTTTTTCTTTCCGCGACAATGATGCTGATCGGCGCGCATTATACTTTTTCCAGCATGCCTTTATTTGACGCAATCCGTGATGCCTATGGATTGAGCCGTAACCACTACGACCGTGTAGGACATTTTTTTCAAGGCGTCATCGGGGCGATGGTCATACGCGAATGCCTGATACGCACAACTCCGTTGCGAAGCAACATCTGGCTTTTTATGATTCCGGCAGTAATGAGCCTTGGTTTCAGCGCCGGCTATGAATTGATCGAATGGATCGTATCGGTCAGCCTGCACCAGGTGCCTGAGGAATTTCTCGGATTACAGGGCGATATTTGGGATACGCAGGAAGATATGGCCATGGCGCTTGTCGGTGCGGTGGTTTCACTCCTCACCCTTTCCAAACTGCACGATAAATATGTGCGATCATTTGAATCTTAACCTACTCAAAATAAGCGTAATTTTCTGTTTTTTAGGGCAGGGCGATTGACATAAGGCTATTTCATGTCATATGACATACGATATGAAGATTGCCTTGGATACGGATGTGCTGGTGGCAGCATTATGCAGTCGCCGCTAACACAACGTGTGTGCCCATCCCTTATCATGGGCGTCCGCTCTTGTCCGACACTGATGATGACCACATTGCGGAAACCACTATTACCTTTAACCGGAAGGATTTCGCCGTGCTCGAAACGTGTTTTTCCCTCCCCCTTCTCACCCCTTACGCCTTT
>CAZGVV010000068.1:0-7464 GCA_964529155.1 uncultured Rickettsiales bacterium | reverse complement strand
CGGTTGCAATCCTCCCTGCTGCAAGGGCTAAGGAAGCGGGCTGATCTCGAAGCAGCATGGGTGATTCTGCAGAAAGCCGGGTCGAATAATCCTGCCTTGCCTAACGATGCGCTACCTCTGGATTGATACGGCTAAGCCATGCTCAAAACCCGCATCATTCCCTGCCTTGACGTCAAAGACGGCCGCGTGGTCAAAGGCATTAATTTCGTCGGCCTGGTCGATGCCGGTGACCCGGTGGCGCAGGCGAAAATTTATGATGCGCAAGGCGCGGATGAGCTGTGTTTTCTGGACATCACCGCGTCTTCTGATAAGCGTGGCATTTTATACGAAGTCATCAGCAGCGTTGCCGAGCAATGTTTTATGCCCCTTACGGTGGGCGGCGGCGTACGAACATTGGAAGATATTCGCCAATTATTGCTGGCGGGCGCCGACAAAGTATCCATCAACACCGAAGCCATCCGCCGCCCGGAATTCGTGCGCGAAGCGGCGGAGAAATTCGGCGCGCAGTGCATCGTGGTGGCGATGGACGCGAAGCGGATGACGGATGACAATGGGCGGATGACGCAAGAAAACACCCCGTCATCCCTCCACCGTCATCCGTCCCCCGCCTTCCAGCTCTTCACCCATGGCGGGCGCAACGCTACCGGGATTGATGCCGTGGCGTGGGCGAAAAAAATGGCGGAGTATGGGGCAGGGGAGATATTGCTTACTTCCATGGACCGTGACGGCACGAAGCAAGGCTGCGACCTGGCCTTAACCCGCGCCGTGGCAGACGCGGTATCTATACCTGTCATTGCTTCGGGGGGAATTGGTACGCTCGAGCATTTCGCCGATGCGATTACAGAAGGCCACGCCAGTGCGGTGCTTGCCGCCTCGGTGTTTCATTTTGGAACGTACTCGGTGGCGCAGGTGAAAGAAGCGTTGCAAGCGGGCGGAATTCCGGTCAGATTAGTGGCATGACCATTGACGTAGGATATTTAGCGCATTTATACGGCGTTGTGCTGAGTCGCCGCACGGAGTCGCCGGACACTTCTTATATTGCCCGCCTGTTTGCCAAAGGCCGCCAGAAAATTGCTCAAAAAGTCGGTGAAGAAGCGGTGGAAACTGCGATTGCCACGGTCTCGGGAACCCGTGAAGACACCATCAATGAAAGCGCCGATCTGTTGTTTCATCTGCTTATTTTATGGGCAGATGCCGGGATTAAGCCGGAGGAAGTATTGCAGGAAATGCAGCGCCGCGAGGGCATTTCCGGGCTGGATGAAAAGAAGAAGCGATTGTAATTCAATAAATAATTGGGTCATCTATGGCGTATGATACCACTAATATTTTTGCCCGTATTCTGCGCGGCGAGATTCCATGCAAAAAAATCTTTGAAAATACAGTGGCTTTGGCATTTGAAGACATTGCGCCTTCAGCCCCCACCCATATCTTAGTCATTCCGAAGGGGCCGTATACGTCATTTGATGATTTCGTGACCCTCGCCTCCGCTGATTTTATAAAGGATTTTTTTAAAACTATTCAAGAGGTTGCTGGCCAGATGGGCTTGGCGGAAGGTGGCTACCGGCTGATTACCAACCACGGGCCACACGCCCAGCAGAGCGTTCCGCATTTTCATGTGCATATAGTAGGCGGAGCGCCACTGGGGCCGTTGCTGGCTTTACCTGGGGAGTAAAAAATGCTATATTCTTTTCATGCGCTTTCCCCCACGCATTTTGCCTATCGCGTTGTCTTTCCTGGTGTTAGCCGGGTGCAGGCCGTTTTGGTTAAACCAGATTGATCCCCCCGGTACGCCCGAATATAAGTTAGGCTGGGAAGATGGCTGTGACACGGGCATTTCAGCCGAAGGCGGTTGGGAATATAAAATGACCTATGGCTATAAAAAACGCATGGAATTCGCTACCAATGATCAATACAAGCAAGGTTGGAACGAAGGTTTCAGCTATTGCCGCTTCTCGTTTGCTGCCACCAAGGATGACGGTGTGTGGTCCGATAATATGGGTTGGGGCCAGTCGAATGTGTGGGGTAATGAATAAAGCGCCGATTTCCGGGCTTTTTCAGAAAAAATTTACTATATATTGTGGGTTTATTAAACCGCTTTAACTAAGGTAAAAGTGGGATTATTTACGCACCTATAAAAGGCTTAACCCTTCGTGTCCTCTGAACGCAGAATTCCTCGCAGTAAAGGCGCCTTGCGTATCCGGCAGATGGTCGGCGTTGCGGCGTTGATTCTCATCGCGTTCGGCGCGGTGATCGCCTATCAGGATTCGCAGAGTTATCGTCAGGCTATTGTCAAAGGTGAGCAGGACGCGCGGCGCTTAACTAAAATTCTTGCCGATCACGTGGAACTCACGTTTCTTGACGTAGACTTAGCGCTCAGGCGTGCCATTGAACAGCAATACATCAATAGTTTGTTTGGCAATAATCTGCCGCAATACATGGAGCAGAATTTTCGTGTGTGGCTGGGCGAAGCGCCGCAGATCGCCGGGCTTGCGCTGCTGAACGCCAAAGGCGAATTGGAAGTTGAAGCGCATAAGCAAAATTATGACCATTGGCTTGATGATGTCAGCAGCGATTTGCTTACCCGCATGCGCGATGCTGATGAGCGCTACGTATTTATCGGTGTGAAACAACCCAAGGATAAAAGTGCCAGTAACAGCGTGGCGTCATTGATTGTCATGAGCCGGCGTTTTGCCAAAGTGAACGGGGAGTTCGGTGGTATTGTGGTGGCCGCTATGGACCCCCAGTATTTCACAGAATTTTATGGCTCCGTAGCGGCGGGCGTAGAAAAATTCATGAGCCTGACCCGCATAGACGGAACCGTGCTTTCTGCCGGTCCGGGAACCCAGGCAACCAATGCGGCTATTGTTCAGGGCATGGTGAAGCAGGTGGGGGAGAGCGAGCAGATACAGATCAGCACCAATACGGTGGGCAAGAGCATTAAAATCGCCGCAATTAAGCGATTGCATAATTTAGTTCTGGTGAATGTGATTCTGGAAGAAAACGACATTCTGGCAGAGTGGCATCAGACGCGCTCAAAAGATTTTGGATTTTTCTGGCTGTTTTGTTTGTTCGTCGGGGGCCTTGGGTGTTTTGCCATCGCTATGGGGCGCCAGATCATACGCGTGGAAGAGTCGGAACGCTCGGCCCTGCTTGCCAGCCAGGCGAAATCCGAATTTCTGGCCAATATGAGCCATGAATTGCGCACACCGCTTAACGCCATCATCGGCTTCTCGGAAATGCTTACTGCTGGCTATTTCGGGCCGATGGAAGACAAGCAGAAAGAGCGGGTGCATGACATCAATCTATGTGGCGGGCATTTGCTTCAGCTCATCAGCGATATTCTGGAATATTCGAAATGGGAAGCCGGACGCTTGGATCTACATGAAGAGGCGGTAAACGGCGCGGAAATTGTCGACGAATGCGCGCGTATTCTGGGGCCGAAAATCAAGGCAAAAAATATTCATTTCATCGCCTCCATTGAACCGGGCTTGCCTGCGGTGTGGGCGGATAAGCGCAAAGTGCGCCAGGTGATGCTCAACCTGCTTTCCAATGCCCTCAAATTCACGCCGGAAGGCGGGACTATTCGGGTGATTTGTTTGCTTGATACGCAGTCAGCGATGAATCTGATCGTGTCTGACAACGGCATCGGCATACCCGAGGAAGAAATACCGCACGCGCTTTCTGTGTTTGGTCAGGTGCACCGGGCGCGCAGCAACGAAGGAACCGGGCTTGGTTTGCCGTTATGCAAGATGTATGCGGAGCTGCATGGCGGCGAGTTGGTGTTGACCAGTAAAAAAGGCGAAGGCACCAGCGTACGCATTATTTTCCCGCATCAGCGCACGTTACTGAACCGAAAAAAATAAGCGCCGCTAAATGGGTTCTTTAAAACGCTCGCGGTAAAAGCACAGCGCGATAAACGAAGCCACACAACAGGCCATAACATAAAACGATATGGCATAATGCGTGCCGGTATGTGCAATCAACCACACCGACACCATCGGCGCCGTGCCGCCAAACATTGCAGCGCATAAATTATAAGCGATCGCCATGCCGGTGTAGCGCACCGAGGTAGGAAAGAGTTCGACGAGCAAGGCAGGAAGTGGGCCGAAATACAGGCCTAAAATAAAACTAAACGCAATTTGCGCCCATAAAATGCCAATGAATTCGCCGCTGTCCATCCACATAAAAATCGGGGTGATGGCCAGGCACAAAGCAGCGGCGGCAGGCATAAGAATACGCTTGCGCCCATAGGTGTCGGAAAGCCACGCGCCCAGTATAATCGCCGGAATTTGCGCGCCCATGGCGATCACGTTGATCAGCAGTGCTTCCTGTGCGCTGCGCCCTAATTCTTTTTGCGTGTAGGTCAGCAAATAGATGGTGAATAAATAAAACGGCATGGTGACGGTGAGGTAAATAAAAAATCCCTGCACCACTTCCCACGGATGCCGGGTAAGTGTGTCGCGCAGTGGCGTTTTGGAAATATGCCCCTCGGCGCTGGCATGCAGATAGGCCGGGCTTTCGTCACATGCACCGCGAATATAAAACCCGACCAATCCGACCACGACACCGGCCAGAAACGGGATACGCCAGCCCCATTCAGCGAACGCTTCGGGCGTCATCAGGTGGGCAACGGCCAGCGCGGTGAACGAGCCGAGCATAAAGCCCAGCAGCAAGCTCACAGCGGAAGTGGACCCGGCAAGTCCCCGGCGGTTATTGGGTGCGTGTTCCACCGTAAACACAATAGAGCCGGAAAACTGCCCGCCGAGTGACAATCCTTGCAGAATACGGGTGAGGGTAAGCAGGGCAGGCGCAAACACGCCGATTTGTGCATAGGTAGGCAACAAGCCGATGCAGCCGGTGGGAATGGCCATCATTAAAATGGCCAGGACCAGGGAAAGCTTCCGGCCATAGCGATCACCGATCCAGCCGAACAACACCGCACCCAGCGGGCGGCAGATAAACCCTACGGCAAACACGCCAAATGTGGCGAGTAATTGCACGGTTACATCGGCGCCGGGGAAAAATAAACGCCCGAGAATCGGCGCCATTTGCCCGTAGAGTGCGTAATCATACCACTCCAAACCGTTCCCGAGCATCCCGGCGATAATGACTTTGCGCATGGTCTAACCGTTAGTAATGCGTGGGCATTAAATCGGGTCGCGGTAACGGTCCGTGTAGAAGTAAAGCGCCACCAGCGACACGCAGGCGCAGCCCATGACATACAATGCAATCGGCGTATTGCCGCCGGTGGTATGCACCAGCCATTGGCTCAGCATCGGCGCGGTTCCGCCAAAAATAGCGGCGCAGAGATTATACGAGAGCGACATGCCGGTGTTGCGCACGCGTGTGGGGAAGGATTCGACAAACAGCGCGGCCACGGGCGACATGTAAAAACCCACCAACACGGCAAAAGCGAATTGCCCTAGCGCGATCGGCAGCAATGGCCCCGGTTGCAGCAGGCTAAAAATCGGCAGCGCGAATAATGCATACCCGGCGGCCACCGTCATCAGCACGCGTTTGCGGCCATATTTGTCGGACAGCCAGCCCGATAAAGGAACCACGGCCAGCAAGATAAACATGTCAATGGTATTGAGCAATGCTGCTTCATGCTTGGTGCGTCCGAGCGTATGTTCGGTATAGGTCACGAAATAGGCCGAAAGCACATAAAACGGCACGGTTACCGAGATGAAAATACCAATCGCCCGCAACATGTTCGGCAGGTAATTAGACATCAGCTCTTTAAGCGGTTTTTCAGCCAGACCACCATTGGCTTTGGCCAGTTGGTAGACCGGGCTTTCATCGCAGGAATGGCGAATGTAGAAACCGACAAATCCCATCACCGTGCCAAGCAAGAACGGAATGCGCCAGCCCCACTCGCTGAATTGTTCGTCAGTTACGAACAGATGGACGATAAACGTCACCAGCGAACCCAGTAAAAAGCCGATGATAAGGCTGGATTTTACCAGGCTTCCAATCAGGCCGCGCCGTCCTGCTGGTGCGTGCTCGATCATGAAAGACATCGTGCCGGTAAACGCCCCGCCCATGGAAATGCCTTGTAAAATACAGATAAAAATCAACATGGCCGGTGAAAACCAGCCGATTTGCGCGTAAGTCGGAAGCAGGCCGATGCAGCCGGTGGGAATAGCCATCAGCATGACCGACAAAGACAAGGCCTGGCGTCTGCCGAGCTTATCACCCAGCCAGCCAAAAATAATCGCACCTACCGGGCGGAACACGAACGCAATGGCGAAAATGCCAAAGGTGAAAATCAAATGCCACTCGTCATCCCCCGGGGGAAAGAACAGGGTGCTGAAGACCAGCATCATGTGTGCGTAGAGGGCGTAGGCATACCATTCCATGCCGTTTCCTAGCATTCCCGCGAATATGACTTTTCTCATGCAATCCTCACTGGTGGGTGGACAGCAACCCTTATCCGCAACCCCGCCTTCCGTCAATCGAGCGCTGCAGCAAAAGTTGCGCTTGGGCGATTCAGGCTGCATAATCACCGGATGACCAGATCAAAACCTGTTATCCTCGTGATACTCGACGGTTGGGGCGAACATGCGCCCGGACCGAACAATGCTATTTCACTTGCGCGCACCCCGCATTGGGACGCGCTCACTCGTGACTATCCGCACGGCGTCATCCACGCCTCCGAACTGGAAGTGGGATTGCCCGAAGGTCAGATGGGTAATTCGGAAGTAGGTCACATGAATATTGGTGCGGGCCGCGTGGTGATGCAGGAATTACCGCGCATCGATGCAGCGATTAAAGATGGCTCACTGGCCGCACATGCGCAATTGCAGGCATATATCGCGCAATTAAAGCAAAGCGGCGGCACATGCCATGTGATGGGCTTGCTTTCGCCGGGTGGCGTGCATGCCCATCAGGACCACATGGCGGCACTGGCGCAGATCGTATCGCAGGCAGGCATCAAAGTAGCGGTTCATGCATTTCTGGACGGGCGCGACACCCCGCCGCAATCCGCGTTGGATTACATTGCCCAATTTCCGTTTCCGCTGGCGACCATTTCGGGCCGTTACTATGCCATGGATCGTGATAAGCGCTGGGACCGGGTGCAAAAAGCCTATGATATGCTCACCCAAGCCAAAGGCCCGCATGCATCGGATGCGCCGTCCGCCATTAAAGCGGCGTATGCGCAACAGGTGACCGATGAATTTATTTTGCCTACTGCGCTGGATGGATATACCGGCATGAAAGACGGTGACGGATTGCTCATCGCTAATTTCCGCGCTGACCGGGTGCGTCAATTGCTGTCTGCCTTAGTCATGCCCAAATTCGACGGATTTACCCGCGAAAAAACCATCTCCTTCGCCAGCACGCGCGGCATGGTGGAATATTCTGCGGCGCTTGTGCCCTACATCACTGCACTGTTTCCGCCAGAATCACTGCATGAAATTTTGGGTGAAGTGGTGTCGCGCGCCGGTCTCACGCAATTGCGCA
>CAZGVV010000067.1:4865-9872 GCA_964529155.1 uncultured Rickettsiales bacterium | reverse complement strand
AACTCAATTGCACGTAATTCCCCGACAAGTGCAGAATTAAAGCCAATTTCATTCATACGATCAATAATCTCACTGGCCTTATGCGGTACTTCATCGCGGACGAATGGGTTGATTTGAACCAGCATTACGTCATTACTATTGCAATGATAAATCAGGGGCCAGATGGCTGGATTACCTGAATACCCGCCATCCCAATAGGCCTCACCTTCAATTTCTACGGCTTGATAAATAAAGGGCAGGCAAGCAGAAGCCATTAATGCGTCTACGGTTACTTGATGGCAATGAAATATACGTGAACGACCAGTGCGCACGGAAGTGGCGGCGATAAAAAGCTTGATGCCTTCATGAGCATGAAGACGTTTAATATCCAGCATCTCATCCAACACCGCACGCATGGGGTTAAGGTTCATGGGATTTAAATCATACGGAGAAACCACGCGGGAAAGTAGATCAACTATCGTATACATAGGGGATGCATCGAGATTCCAGCCATTAACCAGCCGTTCCCAGGGGGTTTGCTGTAAAATACTGAATTGGCCAAGCTCACTGATACGATGCCAAAATTCTTCTAAAGCCCGCCGTGCACCGTCATATTTACCCTGCGCAAAGCCGTCCACCAGAATAGCGGCATTCATAGCCCCGGCACTGGTGCCGCTAATGCCCTCAATGGAAATGCGGTCATCTTCCAGTAATCGATCCAGCACTCCCCAGGTATATGCGCCGTGTGCACCACCGCCTTGAAGCGCTAAATTGATAATCTTTTCGCCGGTTGCCATGGTGTGGATGCTTTGTGAAATTGATGCTTAGAAAATCAGCTAATTTCTATCTGGTGTCAATGATGAAAAAATCCGGAAAAATATATGATTTTCCCGGATTTTTCCTGGTATTATAGCGAATAATTACTTGCCGGACTTTTTGCTGGTAGATTTTTTGGTGTCTTTGGTGGAGCCAGAAGATTTGCTGGAAATGCTTTTCATAACGTATTTACCCCCTTTCAAATGGTATAAAGACGCTACTCCTGCCTGACGTAGAAAACGATATGGAAGCAATGGTCTAGGCATAAAATGCCGGTAAAGGCGGGTTGTAACATATTTTTTGCGATTTTGCTGGCGATTACTCGGAATTTCCTATATAAAGCCCCCCTTTTGTAAAGGTATAGGAAATCCATCATGACCAACTTACGCAACATTGCCATCATCGCGCACGTGGATCACGGCAAAACCACGCTTATCGATCAATTGCTTCGTCAAAGCGGTACGTTCCGTGCCAATCAGCAAGTGGCTGAACGGGCGATGGATAGTAATGACCTGGAGCGTGAGCGCGGTATTACCATTCTCGCCAAATGCACTTCAGTGCTTTGGAATGATATGAAAATCAATATTATTGATACTCCTGGACACGCCGATTTCGGCGGTGAAGTAGAGCGGGTATTAAGCATGGTCGATGGTGTTGCCTTGTTGGTAGACGCCGCTGAAGGCCCTATGCCGCAAACCAAATTCGTGCTGATGAAGGCATTGGCACTTGGTTTGAAGCCGATTGTAATCATCAATAAGGTGGACCGTCCAGACGCTCAGGTGGATGTGGTGGTAAATGCCGTATTTGACTTGTTTGCTGCGCTTGATGCTTCCGAAGAGCAGCTGGATTTCCCTGTACTCTATGCTTCAGGCCGTAATGGTTGGGCGGTAGAGGAATTGAATCAGCCGCGTGAAAATTTAAACGCATTTTTTGATCTGGTTGTTCGCCACGTTCCTGCGCCTACCGTTGATGAAAATGCACCCTTTGCCATGTTGGTGACCATGCTGGAATCGGACAACTTCCTGGGGCGTGTGTTAACGGGCAAGGTGTATGGCGGTAAAATACGAGTGAATTCAAACGTAAAAGCCCTGCGTTTTGATGGTACATTAGTAGAGCAGGGGCGTTTGACCAAGTTGCTTACCTTCCGTGGTTTAGAGCGTATCTCCACAGATGAAGTGGAAGCTGGGGACATTATCGCTATTGCAGGTATGCCAACAGCCAGCGTAGCTGACACCATCGGCGCACCGGAATTAGAATTTCCGATTAAAGCAAATCCAGTTGATCCACCAACCATGGCCATCACTATTGGCGTGAATGATTCACCCCTGGCCGGTACGGAAGGCAGCAAAGTCACCAGCCGCATGATTCGTGACCGCTTGTTCCGTGAGGCGGAAAGTAACGTAGCTATTCGCGTGACAGAAAATGATAGCAAAGACAGTTTTGAAGTTGGCGGCCGAGGCGAATTACAGCTGGGCGTGCTGATTGAAACCATGCGTCGTGAAGGATATGAAGTGTCCGTATCACGCCCAAGGGTATTGTTCCAGCGTGATGAAAGTGGAAATTTGTTGGAGCCTATCGAAGAAGCGCAAATCGACGTGGATGAAGAGCACAGCGGTATTGTGGTAGAAAAACTCTCCATCCGTAAGGGTGATTTGATGGAAATGCGCCCTAGCGGTGGGAACAAAGTGCGTCTCACTTTCCATATTCCTTCACGTGGCTTGATCGGCTATCAGGGCGAGTTCCTCACGGATACGCGTGGTACCGGCATATTAAGCCGTATTTTCCATGGGTATGAGCCGTATAAAGGTGACATGCCAGGCCGCCGCAACGGAGTATTGATCGCCAATTCTACCGGTGTATCGGTGACGTATGCGCTGTGGAATTTAGAAGAGCGTGGCTTCCTGTTCATTCCGGGTGGCGTGAAAGTGTATGAAGGCATGATCATAGGACAGCACAGCCGTGACAATGATCTGGAAGTGAACCCACTAAAGGGTAAGCAGCTTACAAACATTCGTACTACCTCTAAAGATGAAGCAGTACGCTTGACCCCACCGAAAGAATTGACGCTAGAGCAGGCTATTGCCTACATCGAAGAAGATGAATTGGTGGAAGTGACACCAAAATCCATCCGCCTGCGTAAGAAATTGCTGGATCCAAACGCACGAAAACGTTCGTCACGCGCCGGTGCAGCCTGATTTGATGCCGTTGTTGCGGGTATATATCCGCAACAACGGTTCTTTATAATTGATCTTCGATAGGCAGTAACGAAAGTAGCATTACTGCAATTCTGCGTAAAAAACCTGCCTTTGGTTCATGGGAGTAATGCTCTGCGTTTCCCTCTTCATCGTTGGTAGTCCATACCAGCTCTGTAGAATTTTCTGGATTAAGCGTGACACGGTAACTGTCATCCGGGCGAATAGCTTCTTCAAACATGCTTACTACTTTTTGGGCTAATTCAGGACTATGAATTACCAGTGTGGATTCCGTATTTAAACGAAGCGAACGTGGATCAAGGTTAAAAGACCCAATAATAATATCACTACGGTCCATGATATAAATTTTTGAATGAAGTGAAAAACGCGAGCTACTGGAAAACCGATGTGAACGCTGGCGTTTTCCTTGCGGTTTTAGTTCATAAAGTTCGACGCCTGCCTGTAACATGGCTTTTCTGTAGCGCCTATAGCCGACATGCGCTGCAACGGAGTCAATGGATGCTAATGAATTAGTTAGAATGCGCACCCTCACTCCGCGTGTCGTAAGCTTCTTTAAACGCTCCACACCTTTTTCGCCCGGGACTAAATACGGTGTAACAGCGATAAATTCAGAATCCGCCTCTTTTAATTGCTGTGCCAGTGCTGCTGCGGGTCTGCTATGAGTCTTGCCTGGGATGGTGTCTACTTTGGAGGGTGAATCCACCATTAACTCCGCTGTCGCCCAAATCAGTGGAATATGTTCTCCAGCGAATTGTTCGGCGAGTGGAGCCTTTGGTAAAATAGTTCCTTTTTGCGCTGCATCTTCCCAGGATTGGCGTAAATTATTACGCAGTTCCCTGATATCTTCGTCATTATCACGTCTTTTTACAACCTCGTCTAATGGGACTGCCTCATTATAGGACCAATAGGTCTCAAAACTTTTGCTCATATCCGTAACAATAGGGCCGACTGCAAGCACATCGATGTCATGAAAATTAAAGTCATTTGCTGCATCAAAATATGCGTCAGCAAGATTACGTCCACCGGCAATGGCAACAACCTGATCAACGATCAGAATTTTGTTGTGCATACGCCGGGTGAATTGGCTAATCAAGGTAGAGAAGTCAGCCAGATTTTTATACCAGGGATCTTCCCGTGTGGTAGGAGGATTAAAAACGCGAATTTCAATATTATTCTGTGATTCCAGTAATGGCCAGGTCGAATCTGTACTATGAAAGTTTAAGTAATCTACCAGGATTCTTACTTTAACACCGCGATCTGCAGCGCGTAAAATAGCCTCGAGCAATATCTTTCCTGTGACATCGTCCAGCATCATGTAATATTGAAGATCCAAACTGTGCTCGGCAGATTCAATCATGCTTAAGCGACTACGCAGCGCATCTTCGCCTTTTGCCAATAAATTGAAACCCGAACGTCCGGCGTGTATGGATAGGGAAGGCATAAGCGCATGGCCAAGGCTGGATGCGCGCGCATTAAGTGGCATTGCGCTTAAAACGGTTGCGCTGGTGGCGTAAATTATTTTTTTGAATAATTTAATCATGTTGATTCTCTTTTATTTCTAAAAGTAATGCATCATGATCCGAGTATCCCTGGTGTAAAATGCGCAAATCCAAGCGCGGCGCAATTCCTTCTGTGCTAATACATAAATCCAATGTTTTCTGTGTTCTGTGAAAACGAAACGTTGGAATATCTTCGCGGTTTATTAAGCGTAGATTATTATCTGATAATAAGGGCGCGAGCTCTTGAAAGCCATTTAAGATATTGAAATCTCCTAAAAGGATAGCTTCCCCAGACGTTTTCTCTAACAGTGCGCGTATTTCTAATAGCTGCAATATGCGGATGCGTCGTTTCAGCGAAAAATGGGCAAAAAATAAGGTAAGACGTTCTTCTATTTGTAATTTATAGATCAATCTTTTGGTTCCGTGTGTGAAGTAAATTTTTTCAAATGGTACATTGTGCTTGGCAATAAATGCGTTGCATTTTCCTCGGGTAAGAGGGT
>CAZGVV010000067.1:3259-4855 GCA_964529155.1 uncultured Rickettsiales bacterium | reverse complement strand
TAGCCGGCTGTGCTCCGCGTATTTATTTTCAATGTCGGAAAAAGAATAGACAGAACTCTCAAGTGCTTCTAATTGGCTAAATTTGCCAGTCGATCCTTTATCAATTTCTACAAAGCAGCAAATATCCGGTTCTTCACGTTCAATAAGCGCCGCCAGCTGGCAGAGTGATTTTTTTTGCACTGGAATAGAACAATAAATATGGCGATGTGCATAACGCAAATGTTCAGCTAAACCGCCGTTTATTCCGCGTAGATACCCCAAATTGCTCATTAATATCTTATGCATATAGGGCAAAAATATAATATCACCTTTATAAAAAATCAGTATGCTGATGTGCATGGTCTTATTTCCCCGAAAACGCCTGTTTAAACGCCGCCGCTACCCAGTGGAGGCACCTGCACAAAAGCAAAATGGCCGTATTTTATCGGCAATTGATGCCGCATATTCTCCTTGTACGGTTACGGTCACAGGCTATGGCCCGGGAGGATTTGAGGAAATCAACCTCACTAAAATTGACGATATTGCCGCCATAAGTGCTAAATGGCCTGTGGTGTGGGTGGATGTGGATGGGTTGGGTAATAGCCAATTAATTATGGATTTAGGCAAGGCCTGCGGTCTTGACCAATTGGCGCTGGAAGACATTTTTGATACGCGCCATCCTCCTAAAATTGAGGAATATGAACATTACTTATTCTTGGTGCTAAAAAACGGTATTCTCGGTGAGATATTTGAAACCGAGCAAATCAGCGTGGTGTTGGGCCAAAAAACAGTCCTGACATTCCAGGAGCGGCCGGGTGAAAGTTTTAGCCGGGTGCGAAATCGTATTCGAAACGGTGGGCGTATTCGTCAGTTTGGCTCGGATTATTTAACCTATGCCATTATCGATGCGGTAATAGAGAGCTATTATCCTATTTTAGATGCTATGAAGCGACGATTAGACGAGGTAGAAGACAGCTTCCTTGGGCGCAATGCCATTGATGTGATACGGCAGATTCATGATGTAAAAAATGATCTATTGTTTCTGCATAGTGCGCTTTGGCCGATTCATGATATTACCCTTACGCTGGCAAACGAAGATGCTGCCTATGTAAAACCTGCAATCAAGCATTATCTGCGAGACTGCCAGGACCAGGCAAAGCGCGTAACCGATCTTTCAGAATTTTACCGCTTACTCGCCAGCGATTTGATGAACACCTACCTTGCATTCAATGACAGCCACGCCAACGAAGTCATGAAAGTATTGACTATGGTGGCAACAATTTTCATTCCACTAAGTTTCATCGCCGCCTTATACGGCATGAATTTCGACCCTGCAGTTTCCCCTTATAATATGCCGGAATTGAAAATGCGTTATGGTTATCCAGCCGTATTGATTTTGATGCTCACGATTACCGTATTTATTCTCTTTATGTTTTGGCGAAGAGGTTGGCTTGGAAAAAGGCACATGCCCAGTCGTTAAGCTTTTATAAATCTTTTTAGATTGGTATGGCTTAGATTGTTTCTCTTTTAAAGGAGCGCGATGTGAATTTTACCCAAGCTATTTTGTCCGGTTTTAAGCACTATGTTGTTTTTACGGGTCGTGCATCGCGTTCTGCA
>CAZGVV010000067.1:0-3249 GCA_964529155.1 uncultured Rickettsiales bacterium | reverse complement strand
ATTTTGGTTTTGGATGCTATTCATTTTTATATTAAATTTTGTACTAGGCATGATTGAAGCGGGCATAATGCATGTTCCGGATGATCAATTTCATCCACTTACAACTCCCCTGGTATTGGCATTATTTCTGCCAAATCTTTCTGTGCAAATACGTCGATTACATGATGTGAATCGTAGTGGATGGTGGGTGCTAATTGGGTTAACCGGCATAGGGGTAATCCCACTTATTATCTGGGCATGCATGAAGGGTACATCAGGAACTAATAGTTTTGGTGCAGACCCGTTGGCTTAAGGGCGGCTTCTATAAAGTTCGTAGAGTGCTACTGCTGCGGCGTTGGAGACGTTCAGACTCTCCATACGTTCAGCAATGGGAATTTTTACCAGAAAATCACAGCGTTCAGCGGTCAGGCGCCTAAGGCCTTTGCCTTCAGCGCCCATGACAAGTGCGGTTTTTTGGGTAAGTTTTGCCTGGGCGATGGTTTGCTCTGCTTCACCTGACATTCCGGCAATCCAATAATCAGATTTTTTAAGTTGCTCAAAGGCTTGGCTCAAATTGCCAACCGTTATTAATGGTACATGCTCCATGGCCCCGCTCGCGGATTTAGCAATGACGGCATTTTCCGTCGGAGCGCCCCGGTCAGTTGCGAGCACCGCCGCCGCGCCAAATGCCGCCGCTGAGCGCAGCACAGCCCCTACGTTATGAGGGTCTGTAACCTGATCCAGTACTATGATAGGGCCGGTTGGGGCCTCGCTAAGTAATTCAATTAGTGATAATTCTTCCAGAGGTTCAACTTCAGCGGCAATTCCCTGATGCACTGCACCGGCATGCAATTGCTTCTCCAGCTGCTTGGCATCCATCATTTCAGGCTTTGGGTGACGGTCCAGGTCCAGCCAGGCTTCCAGGCGGGGCAGGGCGTTGACGGTGGCCAATATGCGCCGAATACCACGCCTGCGGTTGCTCAATGCGGCTTCCACGGCATGTGCGCCGTAAAGCCAGTAACTGCGCCCACCATGACGCTCAGTATCGCGTGGTTTATGGATTGACATGCACGGAAGCATCTTCTACTAACGCATGCTACGCAAGCGGAAAAAGCATTAAACGTGTAAATCCGCTTGTAATGTGCTCAAGGTGCGGAGGAGTGGCCGAGTGGTCAATGGCAGCAGACTGTAAATCTGCCCGCGTAAGCGTTCGCAGGTTCAAATCCTGCCTCCTCCACCATTTTGTTTTATTACAATAGATTACCCGTCATAAAATTTAGGTTTCTTAGATTGGTATTCTTTGAGCCACTTAGTAGCGGTGAATAGAAATACCCCAGTCTTTATAACGGTTATTAAGTGCCATTTTGCAGTAATCCTGTTGTATATGCCCGTCAAATTGTGTTCGGGCATTGTTAATGGCCTCTCCTAAAGCATCAAGTTCCTGACGCATAGAATCGGTTTTTGTTGGTAGCTTTGATAATTTGGTATGAAGTGCTTTGCAGGAAGCAACAAAATCTTCAGGTAGCATAATAAAGGAGCGCCCTTTTTTAGTATAGCCACCGCAGATTTTCTCATCATCAATCAATTTTTCCATCTGTTTATGATGACGGATATCACCTATTACCATCACAAAATTTGTTTTCTCGTTCACTCCCTGTGCATACAAAGAGTCTGCTACTAGTAAGCGTTTTTCTTTATCAGCCACATCTTTAAAAAACTCTTTTGTATTCTGTTCATTATAAACCATGCCCCGAAAACGACCGCTATTATGAAAAGCGGAAAGAATTATCTCGTATAACTCAGGCGAAGCACGATCCATATTTAGATCAATGCTTGATGCCAGTTTCATTAAGGTGTCGCCTTTTATTTTAGATTTGGAATGCTCAGAAGGGTTATAATCTGATATTTCAGAAAGCAATTTAGGGTTAATACGTTGCAAATACCGAAAAACATTTGCAAGAACTTCCTTTCTCATTTTATCAGCTATTGTGGGGGGATTTTTAGTATAATGCACAACTTTCTCTGCAAATATGCGTTTGCATTCTTCGCTGATAGTGGTGGCCGGATAAAAAGCGATATCATCATAATGTCTGACAATAAAATTATCTTTATTTCTAGGGTCGTGCTTATAGAGGCTTTTATCGAAACAATGGCCTTCTTCTAGCAAATCGGTTTGGGAAATGCCGATTTTCATATCGATACCAAATCGTTTGTGTATTGGCTTTAGTGCAATTGCTAAGTCACGTAAATTGCTGCAATTATTATCAATGTCATAAATTAATTGCATGAGATTTGCTGGCGATAATTAATTTTTCCAATGGATAGTGTAGTGGATATTTATTAATAAATTGCTGTGGCGGCTAATTCTGAGTTTTGCCCCTTGGGTTAAACAGTATTTCATAGCCATTTGTTGGGCCAAAAGATCATTGTCTTGGGCTGTGAATTCGGTATATCCCACAACAAATAGTACATCCGATGATCAGGATAAGGCGGTTAAGAAAGCGCACGGTTGAGTTTTAGGGCAGAGGGCAGGCCATGCCTAATAAGAATAAATCAAAGGCGGCTTAGAGATTTAAAGCAACTAAAGTTGGCAGCGTATTTGCTTCATGCTATGCCTAAACTATGGCTACGCCCAAAAATTATTGGCTACTTAAATCCGAACCTTCCGTATGGTCATGGGATATGCAGGTGGCCGTGGGGGAAAAGGGTACACATTGGAACGGTGTGCGTAATCATCTGGCTAAACAGCATTTAAAAGCAATGAAAGTCGGGGATTGGGGATTTTTTTATCACTCCAATGAAGGCAAGGAAATCGTTGGCATTGTTGAAGTCATCCGCGATCATTATCCAGACCCCACCGCCGCATTGGGTGATCCCTGGGTGGTTGTAGATGTAAAAGCTATAATGTCTTTCACGAAACCGGTCAGCTTAGCTGCTGTTAAAGCAGAAAAACGCTTAGCGAAAATGTCGCTCGTAACCTCCATGCGCCTTTCCGTTCAACCCGTTACAAGGGATGAATGGAACATTATCTGTGGCATGGGAGAGTGTGTTATTTAAAGGAAATAAAGCGATTTCCAAAATCATAGGCTTTGTATTTATCTAGGAATGCATGATAGGTAGCCCTCCTTCGCCTACGCTTTGCTTCGGCTTCGTAGCGCATCCTTCGGGCTAAGCACTCCGTATGGCTTCGCCATCCGAAGCGCTAAGCGCGAAGGATGGTCGGGGCGAGAGGATTTGAACCTCCGACCCCCAGTCCCCCAGACTGGTGCG
>CAZGVV010000066.1:0-10150 GCA_964529155.1 uncultured Rickettsiales bacterium | reverse complement strand
TTGGTTGATATTTGTTGTGCCGAGTAACTCATACAAAGGTTTGAACGTAAGCGTACTTTTACATCATAGCCAATAGGTTGGATTAAACGGCATCATCAAGCCGATAAGGTCTTGTGAATATCGCCTCTCAACGGCTTACGTCCGGCAATGCCTTTTTAGCCCGGGTGCCGCCGTTGCCGCAGGATCCCCATGCGCCATCTGGGCCGCCTAACCATTTCGGCTCGGGTATTTCGAAGCCGAGAATGTTGATTTTATTCGGTATACCGGCCGGGCAGGAGACCATGAAATTGGTTGCGCCCGTGCCAGCGCCGCCGAAATCACCCGCCGTGCCTTCACGGCGCCATGCCAGTGGCGGGTCGTAGCCGGCATTCATGCAATAGCCGAACAGGCCGGCGGCGTAGCCGCCCAGGAATTTCTGGTATTTATCGGTTTTTAAATGGTCAATCACGTTGGCGCCGCCGCCGCTATAGGTATCGGCCAATTCTGGTAGCGGGCATTTGTTGATGGCAATGGATGGGCGGAACACAATGGCGCTGTTCCACACACTATCCGGCACGACGCATTCGCTGTAATTAGGGTCGATGCAGGAAGGTTCGCGCATCAGCGAGGTGCCAAACACCGTGGCGGCGCTACCTTTATTTGCATAGCGCAGGATGCTGGCATTTAAGAGCGGATTGTTGGTGGTGCCTTTGAACATCATGAATTCAGGGCCAACGCCCAGTTGGTCGGTAATGCCGGTGGAGGTGGGGAATTTGCCGTTATTCCAGGACACCACATGCAAATAATCCGGCGTAAATCCGGCAGCGCGCCAGGGGTGAGTCGCTTGCAGGGTGACAAAATAGGTGCGGGTGTAATTGCCGCTGGGAGTGGGGAAATTCAATACAATGATATCTCCGCGCTGGGCATAGTCCAGCCCGATAAAGCCGCCATTGCCATACAGTGAGGGAAAGCCCAGAGGGCTTGCGCCATTACGTGAAAAGCTCTCCGCGCCGTAGCCACGCCAGCCCAGCGGCCACGGCCATACTTTCCCGGCGGGGCTGGAAAAATAGGTTCCTGCTTTAGAGAGTGCGAAATTGTCCGCGTCGAAGGGTTTGAAGAGCTTTTCATTCTGTGGCAGGCACATGAGGTTGTAATAATGCATGGACATGGCCTGGTCGCCTTTCAGCTCCGCCCAGCCGCCGTAACGCCCCATTTCTACTAAGCGTCCATTGTCTGATTCCCCGCTCTTTTTGAGCCATTCCTGTTCCCAAATCGGCCGGTTCGCCCAGGCGGCAAGGGACTGGGCATATTTGGCCTGTTGTTTGGTAACGCCTTCGCGGCCAACCCCTACAATGATGTCATAAGTCGGCAGGGTATTAAGGAAGCTGCCGTATTTACGTGGCATAAAGCTTTCCGTGCCCGTATCCCAATGGCGTACATATGGCATGTAAGCGCCAACGAACCGGCCGTTGAACGGGTCACAGAACATGCGGGAATAGCCGGTTTCTGACGTAGGGTTGGTGCAGGTGTAATCATTAGACGCGAAATAAAAATCATCCGGCACGGGATTTTTTTGGACATAATTTTTCTGAATCTGTTTATGCAGCTGCTCCACCGCGGCCATGTCCTGGCGGTGGTAATCCCAGTTGAGTAAAAAATTTTCAGATAATTTGCCGTTATTGCTAACATTCGGTGCCAAAGGCTGTTCAAAAATCGGCGCCAGGTCTTTCTTTTCCATGGTTGCCACCACGTCGGTATCGGGGACGATTTTGAGCGCGTTCATCGGCACAATAGGCTTGGTGATGATGCTGCAGCATTGTTGAATGGTAAGCGTGGCCGGGCACCCGTAATCCTGATCAAAATACCGTGTGGCGCAGGGAGGATAAAAAGGTGGAAGCGGCGATAAGCCATATTCTTCCGGGTAGATGTGTTTGTCTGTCCATTTGAGATAGTCTTTTATCCAGTCTTTCCAGGTTTTAATATTGGCCTGAACAGCGCCGTTATTTAATATCCACAATGAAAATGCCTGGTAATTCAGCGCAATGCGTTGGGACATGCAAATATCAAAGGATTGCAGGCGCGTGTCAGGGAAATCCATTAAATCTACCGGTACCGCGCCGCATTGCACGACAGGAAATGCCGCCTGATAGGCGGGCGGCAATTGGTCGTACATCGTGTACCCTGAAACGGTTTGTGAGCATTGCCCGCCGCTACTGCTCGTACTGCTCGTGCCGCCGCCGGGTGGAGGTAGAGTGCCGCCGCCGCTGCTTGTGGTAGATGTGCTGCTGGTGGGTGTGGCGGCGCAACTGTCAGAACCGCTGCTGCTTCCCCCGCCTGGCGGTCCGCCGCCTGAACTGGTGCTGGAACTGGAGCTGGTGCTGGAGCTTGGTGGCTGTGAGCCAGGGAAGCTTAGCTGTTGTGCGGTAGCCCAGGAATAGTACCGGTCTGTGCCACGCAAATCATAATACAGGCTACGCGGGCCATCATCGGTGTGAATAGTAGCGAAAAGAATACCCGTGGCGTGCGTAACGCCGTTAAAGCCGTAGCTTGCAATGTATTGGCGAGGTGAAAAAGGCGTGGTGGGGTCATAAATCCGCTGGACGGCCGGGCACCATTTTGCGTCCTGATTAATCTGTGGCGTTACGTAATAATCCGAAGGAATCGGCACGGTTGCTGTACAGGAACCCCATGCCGCACCCGCGCCCGCCATACTGGTGAAGGCACGTACGTTGAATTGCAGCCGTCGGCCGTCCTGCAAAGCAGAGGCGTCAGGTGTGAGCGCAAGCATTACCCCTGCGCCTAAAGCGACCGCCATTATTATGCTAAACGCGTGCCTATAATTTCGGAGCATTGGCATTATTACACCCTCCTTTCGCCGGTTCGGGAGAACTGGTAGGCGGTTCCTCACCCCCATCGGGCGGGGTTTGTGGCGGCACGCCCGGTGGGGTGGGGGGGATAGGCGTTTTTGTCGGCGGATTAGGGTCTTGTGGCGTAGAATACGGGTAGACATTAATAGGCAAATTAGCATCATTTTTTTCCGCCAGGCAGGGCAAATCAACCGTGGGGAATGGGAAGGGCAATGCAACGCTGCTTCCTACCAGCGCCATGGCATAAAAAGATGAGCCGCTATACAGCGTCGATTGCCAGGCTGAAGCAGCGTTATCGCTGAAATGGTATTCGTTTTCATTGATCAGCGGGTTGTTGCTGGATACGACTTCCGCATAGCCCGCTTGGCTGAAATCCAATTTCCCAGCGTAGAATTGCTGGGATTGATCTCCGGCCATTAGGGGTTGGCAATAAAGGCCCATCAGGTTTTTAACGGCATTATTTTCTGCCTCCGTAGCGGGCGGATAAGGGGCATTTCCTGCAGGCTCAGGCGTTGCAAAGGGCAGGTATTTTGCCAGCACGCTTCCGGCCAGTTCAAAGCCGTGCCAGGGGCGTGTAATGCGTTGCGTAATATATTGATCGTAGCAATTCTCCGCCTCAGAGCGGTGATAGGTTGCAGCGGCCATGGCGGTCATATCGTCCCCCAGGCCGTAAAGTGGACGCAGCATCGATTTGCAGTAAAGCGAGCTGTTAAACATGGAATAGAACGAGCGCGTGTTGTCGTCGCTGTTATTGTAAATTTTGCGCAGCTTGTCTTTGATGTCGGCAGGTTTGTTGTAATTCCCGACATTGGTAAACCAGGCGAAGGCATAATTGGCATCGCTTTTATACGCCGTGAGTGGATTTACCGGCGTGTTCTTCATGGGCATGCAATTGCGCCAGCGTTGCTGGGCATCCGTGAGGAAGAGCGGTTTTGCGCCAATCACTTCACCGGCTAATTTGAAACCTTGTTCCGCGGTCTTGAAGGGAACGCTTCCGGTATAGGGATCAAATCCCAACAACGGAATTGGCATCGTGGCAACACACAAATCCCGGTAATAATTATCCGGCGGCAATGAATCAACCGGCACGGGGTCCGGCAAATGGCTGATAAACCACCATACCGGCGGCGGCCCCGGGCTGGGTGTGGGGTTGGGCATTTTCGGTTCCGGCGCGGCGCCCGGAGAAGCGCCCCCCCCCGGTGGTTCAGTAGAAGGCGGTGGGCATGGCTCTGGTGGCGGTTTTGGCTCTTGGCAGTTCGGCTCTTGGGAGGGAGAATAAGAGGGGCTATAGGAAGGGCTATAGGAAGGCGAGTACGAAGGGCTGTAAGACGGCGAAGAAGTAGGTTCCGGTGTTGGATACTCCGGTGTTGGATATTCCGGTGTTGGGTACTCTGGCGTTGGGTACTCCGGTGTTGGGTACTCCGGTGTTGGGTACTCCGGTGTTGGATATTCCGGTGTTGGGTACTCTGGCGTTGGGTACTCTGGCGTTGGGTACTCTGGCGTTGGGTATTCCGGTGTTGGATATTCCGGTGTTGGATACTCCGGTGTTGGGTACTCTGGCGTTGGGTATTCCGGTGTTGGATATTCCGGTGTTGGATATTCCGGTGTTGGATATTCCGGTGTTGGATACTCCGGTGTTGGATTATACGGGCCAGGCGTAGCAGGAGCTGGCTCCGGGTCTGTTCTCGGATTGGTCGGGTCCTTCTCAGGAGGGTAATAGCCCTCCGGTCCTGTTCTCGGATTGGTTGGGTCTTCCTCGGGAGGATAATAGCCCTCCGGTCCTATTCTTGGATTGGTTGGGTCATTCGTTGGTGGAAAATTCGGGTTGGGTGCTGAATTATAAGGCCCAGGCGCGGCATATTCCGGCGTGGAAGAATAGGGTTCAGGATATGAAGGTCCGGGATAGGGGGCAGCAGGTTGCTGCACTAAATGCGTATTATCAGAGGATCCCGGGGGCGGCGAAGTTGTGTCGGCTGGGTTTACGGGCTGGCCTGGCGGGGCTATGGATTTCGCGGCTTCTGCACTCGGAATGCCGATGCTGTGTAAAATAGTGCTGACTGTCGTTTCTACTAAAAAATCTGGGTAAGTAGCTGCGCCGACTGTTTTCTCGTCGGCAGTTGCACGGTCTATGTCTTTGCTTTGAAACCAGGAAAAAACGTTTGTTGCCAGTAAGCTGGTGGTAACCAGGGATAGGTAAAGCGCGGTCCGCGCAGGCGTGTTTAAGCGCTTCTTATGCGTCTTTTCATCAAATTCTTGCCGATTTTTCGTCGCCACCCCGCGCACCCTCTTGCATTTACCCTTCTATTCATAGCATAGTAACCAGGTCACCAGCAACGATATTACGTCCTGATTTTGCAAGAAAATACAAGCTAACGCGTTGTCATAAATCGGTAACATTCATGACGTATGATGTTGGAAAGAAGTGTGTAATAAAACAGGTAAACACGGCATGAAACGATTTACTATTCCTTGTGATTTTAACGGCGTGAAATATCCGTTTCACGTCTATGTTGGTGAGCCGCATCCGCAGCGCCATCCCTTGCAGCATCAAGCCTGGTGGTTGTCTACCATTCGCGGTGGCACGATTCCTCAGGATGTTATGGATAGCTTTGAGCGTCTGCATAAGATTGCTTTGGAAAATAACGTGTCGTTTGAAGATTTGTGCGTATACGCGTTGGGAACGGCAGCAGCGGAAGACGGAACACAAATTAAGGTTGAGACCGTGCAATAAGCGTTGAAGTGTGGTGTATGAATTATGGCTATTGATGATGATAACGATTTTAGAGCAAGCATTTCACCAGAACATCCAAACTATAACGTGGATGACCCGAATAAATTATCGCAATGGACCAATTTACCTGAGGGCCGCGATCAACAAGCCGTCGAGCAATATTTAAATTCCTATGAGATGGAAGCGCAGGAATTGCGCGAAGAAGCAGCGGGCCAGCGCATCCACATCTGGCCCAATGCCGGTAAATTCATTATTCCACGTGAAAATACCTTTGCGGCGCATGCGCAATTGGTGGATAGCGGCCAGCTTACATTTAACCCGGAGGCCTATCCCTATTCCCTGAAATTGTTAGTGGAAAGCGCACACCGCCCGGACATGTTTGACCCCGAGCACAAGGATTATGCAAAACACGCCAATGCCCGGCGCAATCTGCTGGTGGTGCTGAATGACGTTATGGGCATGTTCATGGATGACGGGGAGTTTAATCCCGGTGATGAGAAATTTGTGCCGCAACTGTCGAGTATTGCGCGTACGCTCGGTGCCGGCTTGCGTCATGCCAACAGCCCGATGGGGCGCATATTTATGCCGCATTTAAACGTGGAGCATTTGAATATTGAAGGTGAAGGCGCAGCACATGCCTATGATTTCTTGCTGAAGCGCCAGCGCGATCCGAAATTTATGGCGACACTGCGGCGTGAGATGCGTAATTTAACCGCCCTTCCCCTGCGCGAATGGGGATTGCCGCCAAAAGAAGATACGCCATTCTGTAAAATGGCGCTCGATGCATTGCCGCCTGCGGACGTGCTGGCGATGTCGCCGGAGGAAAGCAAGGAATATGTACGCACGCACAACGTGCCGGGCCAAACGGCTTCCAGCAAATTGCTCAGCGTTTCGCAAACACGGCAAAGTCCGCCGGTGGACAAGCGATTGAATGCATCGGAATTGCAAGAAACCATTGCGCTTGGGCATATTATTCTCGATTGGCTGAAAAATATTCGCTTCACCGATAAGAGCATGCAGGAAATTATTGAAACCGGTGAGCCGGAAGAAAAAGAACAATTACGTGGCGCGGCCAGCAAGGCCGTGGATTATTTCCGCAATTACATGCAGCGGGCCTTGGCTTTGCAGCCGGAACTGGCGGAGAAGGAAGAAACGCAAAAAGCCATGCAGGCGGCAGACGCAGTGGAGCATAGCATCAAACTGCTTGCTGCGCTTGAAAAACCGATTTCCACCTCGCAGTCGATGCAGATTTCGAGTGATATTTCGCAGCCTGAGCATTGGAATGAATTGAAAGACCAGAAGCTCGGCGCGTTGATGGAAAGCCTGAAAGCGGGAATGGAAGACGCAATCGATGCATTGCAGCAGGACCAGGAACGGCAGCAGCAGGAAGCGGCGGAACAGACGATTGAAGCTTCTTTCGATAATAATCGCCCACGGCGCGGGCGTCGTCGGCGCAGCAGCAGGCAGGGAGGGGCTACCCAGGTTACGGCATCGCAGGCAGCCCGGAAATTATCGGCGGATGATATGGCCAAAGGTGAAGGCATCGCGCGGCATGCCCGGCCCGCTTCTTCGCCCAGTCGCACCGCAGCTGCCACGGTCAACGCACAGGCCACGCAGACGGTTAATCCGGCGGCGGCAATCAATGTAGATATGGCGGTGATTCGCGAAATTGGCCGTACCTTGGCGCGCAATGGCCGTGAAGCCAGTGCAGTCACGCCTGCGGATGCTAAAAAACCTGCCGATAAATCGGTGGATCCCATCACCGGGCTTAAATCGCTGAATGCCGATGAAGTGCCCAAACCAGACGATGCGGCACTGTCCGCACAAGACCAGCTCAAACGTGAGCGGGACCAGAACCGCGCCAATCGGCGTAACCAGAACAATCAACCACGGCAAGGGTAACCTGCCAAAGAGAGGGTGCAATGCGCAAACGCATGAAGGAAAAGCAGTCCCTTGGTGCTCAACAAGGGCAGGAAACACCACTTCTTTTTGCGGAATTTGCAAAAATGGCAAAGATACGTCGCGCCTCCGGCAGTGGTTTTATCAGTGGCGCACTAACGGGTATCGTGGTGGGTGCCGGATTGGCGGCTTTAGCGGGATTTCCGGTGGCTTCTTTTCAGTTCGGAATGGTGACGATGGGCACTGCATTACTCGCAAGCGTATTAGGGCTTACCGTGCTCACGCCTTCCATCGAAATTGAAGCGCAGAAGCTGGATCAATACGCCTGTTACTTAGCCAATTTTCAATCCGGCGAATCAGGTGCTTTGACGATAAAACAAGCGCAGCCTGAGGCAGAAGCACAGGTGGAGGAAGCGCACGCGGAATTTTATGATACGCGGCATGCCTTGCAGGATGAGCTGGTTTCTGCCTAGCTGAGCGCCTGTTACGACTTCGCCACGCCGCAGCGAAATCGTCACCGGCGCTCAGGCGTTATGCTTTTTTCAGGAAGCAGGTTTTCAGCACAAGGCCTTTTACCTTTTCGGCATTGCACTCAATGTGCTCCGGGTCACTGGTGAGGCGAATATTTTTGATCGCAGTGCCGCGTTTGAGTATGGCGGAAGTGCCTTTGACCTTTAAATCTTTTATCACAATGACGGAGTCCCCATCATTCAACAGATTACCGTTGCTGTCGCGTACTTCGTCCATGGCCATCTCTTTCTCTCAATGATTGGCGCATAATCTACTGAACTAACGCTATTTTACAAGTAATTAATTGTATAAGTACATCGAAACGCTATAGTGCCTGCTCACAGCATATACAAGGCGGTATGTACGATGATGCCTCTTCCTTCACCCACTTTCTGGCCCACCATGGCACGGGCCGTGCTTGGTCGTTGCCCGAAATGCGGCAAGGGGAAATTATTTGCGGGTTATTTAAAACAAGTGGAACAATGTGCCGTATGCGGCGAGCGCTTTGGCCATATACGCGCTGATGATGGTCCGGCATGGCTTACCATTCTGGTCGTGGGGCATATACTCGCGACCTTGATTCTTGCCATTGCTCCCAATACCGACTGGCCAGACTGGATGGGCACGCTGATTTGGTGTACGGTGGCGCTGGCGCTTATTCTGGTTATTTTGCCTCGTTCAAAGGGATTATTTATTGCCATCATATGGCGTTCCGGGTGTCTGGGTACCGGAAAATAATCTGCATGATGAGGTCATCCCGGTGAAAAATAAATACCAACGGCATTTAGAACAGCATTTTGTTTCCCGCTCCGGATGGCTGCGTGCAGCCGTACTGGGGGCGAATGATGGTATATTATCCACTGCCAGCATTGTAACCGGCATGGCAGCGGGCGGCGCGTCGCACAGCACGGTAATGCTGGCGGGGCTTGCAGGATTGATCGCGGGCGCCAGCTCCATGTCGGCAGGCGAATATGTATCAGTGAGTTCACAATCGGATATTGAGCAGGCGGATCTGGCGAGGGAAAAGCATGAATTGTCACGTAACACCGCATATGAGCAAGAAGAGTTGGCGCAGATTTATGTGGGAAGGGGCGTGGAACCAGCGCTTGCCAAGGAAGTGGCGCTTCAGTTAATGGCCCATGATGCGCTGGGTGCGCATGCGCGTGATGAGCTGGGTATTTCTGAAATAGTCATAGCCAGGCCATTGCAGGCGGCCTTTTCTTCGGGCGCAAGCTTTACTATAGGCGCGATACTTCCCTTGCTTACGGTGTTGGTTTCACCCGTAGCCTATATTGGCTGGAGTGTATCGGCCATCTCGTTGCTGACATTGGTTGTTCTTGGGATTTGCTCGGCGAAAATCAGCGGATCAAATGTCACCAGATCAGCACTGCGCGTGCTGATCTGGGGGGCGTTTTCCATGGGATTTACCGCATTGATTGGCCGGCTGACAGGTACTACCCTGTAAATGGCAAGGGTAAGGCTATTGAATCTTGCCCAGGAAATCCATTTTGCCAATGTCCAGCCCGTTATGGCGTAAAATGGCGTAGCTGGTGGTGAGATGAAAATAGAAATTCGGTATCACAAACTGCAGCAGGTAAGCCTGGCCACTGAAACTTAATTCATGGCCGCCGACCTTCAGCGTAATGGTGCGTTCTTCGCCGCCGTCAATGGCATCCGCTTTAAGCGTGTTTAGAAATGCAATGGTTTTGGCAATGCGCGCCTGTAATTCAGGAAACGTTGTTTCGGTGTCAGCATAGCTTGGCACATCGTTTTGCGCCAGCCGTGCGCCGCCGCCTTTTACAATATCGCAGGCGATCTGCACCTGGCGTGACAGCGGAAACATATCCGGCGCCAGGCGCGCATTGATCAGCACTGAGGAATCGATTTTCTTTGCTTCCGCATAGGCCTCGGCTTTGGTGAGGATAGAGGAGAGATTGTTCAAGCCATGAATAAACGTGGGGATAGAAGCCTGATACAGGGTGAAAGACATGAGGGAATCCTTAGGTGAGGGGTGAATTGTGTCTCATATATGGAGATAGCTTCTGTTAATGCAAGATCCGGCAAGGCATTTGACATCGGATTAGGCGGACTATAGTTATTTCAATTTAACATTATACGTAGGCGAACATAGTGTTTTCGAGAACCGGAGCGCAGCGTACAGGTG
>CAZGVV010000065.1:0-10381 GCA_964529155.1 uncultured Rickettsiales bacterium | reverse complement strand
GAGCGCCAGAAAGCACGTAAAAATTCAACTGAACGGGCACGTGAAAAATCTGTACGTCGATTGCTCAATGGCGGTGACCCGGAGCGGGAGACTAACCAAGTCAAATTGAAGATCGCCGCCGCCGATGGCAGTATAGAGCACGAATTTTTTCATATCCATCCGCGCAAGACCCGCGGGGAATGAAATAAAGTGGCGCAATCCCGGAATCAAGCGGCCGGTGAGAATGGACACCTCGCCGTGCTGAGAAAAATACAAATCCAGTTGTGCAAGGCGCTCAGCGCTCACGAACATATATTTGCCATAGGCGCGCATGAAGCGGCGGCCATAATGCTGGGCGATCCAGTAATTCATGTACGAAACGCATACGCAACCCGCCACGCTTAAAAATAATACCGGCCAGAAATGCATCTCACCCTTATGGACCAGATACCCCGCCGGAACCATGGTGACTTCAGCGGGAATGGGAACAAACGTGCTCTCCAAAAACGCCATCAAAAACACCCCCGGATACCCCAGGGCCGCCACAATATCCACCAGCCATTCCGCGATAAATTCAAGCATGTATTATTCCGTTCAGTGAGGCAGGGTGTCGGTATACACCAGCCAGCCGGAAATCACCACCACCCAGAGCAGTGAAAACGGTAGAAATATTTTCCAGCCCAGACGCATCAGCTGGTCATAACGGTAACGCGGCAGCGCGGCGCGAACCCAGATGAAGAAGAATAAAATCACGGCGATTTTCAGCGCGAACCACAATTCGCCCGGCACCATTTCAAGCAACGGCGAGGACCATGGCGCATGCCATCCACCGAGGAAGAAAATAGTAGTAATGCCGCTCATCAAAATCATGTTGGCGTATTCGGCCAGGAAGAACATGGCGAAAATCATCGAGGAATATTCCACGTGATACCCGGCCACCAATTCCCCTTCCGCTTCCGGTAAGTCAAACGGATGACGGTTTGTCTCCGCCAATGTGGAGGCAAAGAACACGATGAACATCGGGAAAAGCGGGCCGAAGGCGAACCAATGGGTAATGCCGCCGCTTTGCATGCGGACGATTTCACCCAAATTCAATGAACCGCTCATCAGCAGCACCGTGACGATCACCAGCCCGATCGATACCTCATAACTCACCATCTGCGCGCTGGAGCGAATGGCGCCCAGGAACGCATATTTCGAATTACTGGCCCACCCGGCCATGATGATGCCGTAGACACTGAGCGAAGAAACGGCGAATAAATAGAGCACGCCGACATTAATATTGGCGATCACAAACCGATCAGACAGCGGAATCACCGCCCAACCCAGCATGGCGAGCGAAAACGTCACCATCGGCGCAGCAAAAAACACCACCTTGCTGGCACGCGCTGGAATGATAACTTCTTTGCATAGCAGCTTAAGTCCATCGGCAAAAGGCTGGAGCAGCCCCCAGAAGCCGGTCACGTTCGGTCCTTTGCGCAGTTGCATGAAGGCAATGATTTTACGTTCCGCCAGCGTCAACATCGCCACGCAAATCAGCAAGGGAACCACCAACAACAAAATTTTGCCGATAATAATAAGTAGCGGCATTAATGTGTTGAGTAACTCCTGCATAATTTACGCCGCTTCCTGAAAATCCGTGCGCCCCGCAATGTCACGCGTGCATTGGGCCATCGTGCAGCTGGCACGGCTGATCGGGTCGGTCATGTAGAAATTCTGAATAAAAGGTGTAAGCGGCGCTGCTTCTATAGAATAGGTTTTCGCTCCACCGGCGGCCGAAAGCGATGCACGTTCCACCACATCTATTTTAGCAAGGTGCGGATGCGCTGCCACCAATGCTGCACGCAATTGGCTCAGTGAGTCATACGGTAATTTTTCTTCCAGCACTTCGGACAACGCCCGGATAATCGCCCAATCTTCACGCGCTGCACCCGGCGGGAATACGGCGCGGCGCGTCTGTTGCACGCGGCCCTCCATGTTCACATAGGTTGCATCTTTTTCTGTATATGCCGCACCTGGCAATACAATATCGGCCCGGTGCGCACCGGCGTCGCCGTGATGCCCCTGATACACCACAAAGGCACGACCAAAGGAAGTCATGTCCACCTCATCCGCGCCCAGTAGATAAACAAAGCGAATATCGCCCTTGCGCGCAGCTAAAGGAATACCGTCAACATCCTGCCCACCAGCGTCGGGTAAAAACCCAATATCGAGCGCACCCACACGCGCCGCATTGGTGTGCAACACGTTAAATCCGTTCCAATCAGTGCGTACCATAGCGCATTGCTCTGCCAGTGCCCGCGTTGCCGCATAAATTTCCGGCCCATCCTGACGGGTAAGCGCAGACGCGCCCACAATCACCATCGGATTTTTGGCATTTTTCAATACCTGTGCCGCTGGATGCGTTCCCGCCAGTAATTGATTCAGCATGCTCGGATCATCACCCAGATGTTCATGCGGATACGTCAAATCCATCGGCGCACCGAGGCTTAATACTTTCAAACTACCCGCGCGCCATGCTTTACGGATACGGGCATTAACCAGCGGGGCTTCGATACGCGGATTTGCGCCAACGAATAAAATCACATCGGCCTGCTCAATACCGGCAATGCCTGTATTAAATAAATAGTCACCCCGCGCACCCACGGGCAATTTCGCACCATCCTGGCGGCAATCCCGATGCGGGGATTTCAGCGCACGCATTAATCCCTTCAACGCAAACATACTTTCCACGCATGCCTGATCCCCGGCAATGGCAGATATCTGGCTACCGTTTAAAGAACTCAGCCGCGTCGCCAACGCCGACAATGCTTGCTCCCAGGTTGCTTCCTGCAGCACACCTTTGGCATTGCGTATATAAGGACGATCTAAGCGCTGCGCACGCAACCCGTCACATGCATGACGCGTTTTGTCAGAAATCCATTCTTCGTTGATGTCCTCGTGCAAACGCGGTAATACGCGCATCACCACCCCGCCGCGGCTATCGACGCGAATATTGCTACCCACCGCATCCATCACATCCACTGTTTCAGTTTTCGCCAATTCCCATGGCCGCGCCATAAACGCATACGGCTTACTGGTCAATGCGCCGACGGGGCACAGATCCACCAAATTACCGGATAATTCCGAACCGATCGCTTTTTCCACGTAGGTTCCCACTTCCATATGCTCACCGCGACCCAAGCCGCCAAGGTCCGGCACACCGGCGATTTCAGACAAGAAACGGATGCAGCGCGTGCAGTGAATGCAACGTGTCATTTCCGTTTTAATCAGCGGCCCCATATACTTGTCTTCAACGGCACGTTTTGGCTCATGATAGCGGCTCGTGCCACGCCCATAAAATGCCGCCTGATCCTGTAAATCACACTCGCCGCCCTGGTCACAAATCGGACAATCCAGCGGGTGGTTGATGAGCAGAAATTCCATTACACCTTCGCGGGCACGTTTCACCATATCGGAATCGGTTTTCACCACCATATTATCGGCGCAGGGCAACGCACAGCTGGCTTGTGGCTTGGGTGGACCGGGGGACACTTCCACCAGACACATCCGGCAATTTCCGGCGATGTTTAGGCGCTCATGGTAACAAAATCGAGGAATTTCAATACCAAGCTGTTCACAGGCCTGGATAAGCACCGTTCCAGGCTCTACCGTGATCTGTTTACCGTCTATGGTCAGTGTAGGCATGAACCACTAGTTATGATAGCTAGAGAGCGATTGCAAGCAATTACATACCATGGATAGTACCCTTATCGATTATGTGATTTTTTTGCTGCATTGCACCCGGCATATCTGTTATAATATACGCCTTGCGCGAGATATTCACGCGCATTGATTTACTAATAATTTTATAACTCGACTTTTGCCGGTATGTCATGGATGAAGAATTAAAGCTGCTCAAACGCCTGGACGACATGCGTGAGCGCCACCGGGAACTTGATGTCCAAATCAAAGAACTCTCCGGCTCCCCCCTAAACCAGTTCATGATCGCGAAACTAAAAAAGGACAAGCTATGCCTGCGCGATGAAATCAATCAGCTAGAGCGCATTTTGTATCCGGATATTATTGCGTAAGCGGTAATTACTTACGCATTATAGCACATCCACCGCTTATCACATGCTCTGGCACGCATAATGTATCCGCACATTGGCCTACGTTAATAACGTTTTCTTTGTCCATCTCCACGCGCAACATATTAAATTCAGCACCCTGAGTAGCCGCACCCGTATTGTAAAATTTAATATTACTATATGGATCCTTTGCATCAAATTTCGGGTGATGCGTATGCGCATAGAATACATACCGAATATTATCCCGAACTAACGGCGAACTTATATCGAGTGCATTCAATATTTGCCCAATATCACGCCCATTACTAAAACATGCGCCAAATCGCGCACGGCGTATTGGACTCTGAAATGTATTTAGCCCCCGTGCCATCGCCCGCCTTACAGCATTATCGGCATGCTCAGGCGAATGCATAATCCGTTTTTCCTCAATTTCCTCGCCATGCAGCGGCCCGTCACCGTGAATAAAGAGCGCATTGTTTGTGCGGTAATAATGCTCATGCACATGTAAATTAGAAATGCCTGGCTGATTAGCTAAATTTTTCAGCGCCGCTTCATACACATGAATATTTTCGTGATTACCCAATATATAATGAAATTCGCACGCTGGATTACTGCGTATTAACTCTAGTGTTTTTACCAAAGCATGCGTCAGGCGTGCGTCAAAATCATCGTAGCGATAATACATCTCCATAAAATCGCCGTTTATAACAAAAAAATTGGATTTTTGCGCCGCCGCTTTAATAGCAGGCCAATGCTTATCCCCCAGCGAGTACGCGGCCCCTATGTGCAAATCCGATATTACATACCCAGTCCGATGCTGCGCCATAGAGAAACCACCTTTATTTTCCGCGCCGGGGATTGCACAATGCGCAGCGTTCCGCTAGTATCCGCGCCACAATCCACCTATATTACTAAAAATATTAAACTATTCAATCGTATTCATGACCGCCCTCTCCCACATCCGCAATTTCTCCATCATTGCCCATATTGACCACGGCAAATCCACGCTGGCCGACCGTTTGATTGAGTTGTGCGGTGGTTTGGAAGCACGCGAAATGTCAGCACAGGTGCTGGATTCCATGGAGATTGAGAAAGAGCGTGGCATCACTATTAAAGCCCAGACTGTACGCCTGAACTACACGGCACTGGACGGGCAAGCCTATGTCCTCAACCTCATGGACACCCCCGGCCACGTGGATTTCGCCTATGAAGTTTCGCGCTGCCTGGCCGCCTGCGAAGGCTCACTGCTGGTAGTAGATGCCAGCCAGGGCGTGGAAGCGCAAACGCTGGCTAACGTCTATAAAGCCATCGAAGCCGGGCATGAGCTGATCCCCGTGCTCAACAAAATCGACCTCCCCGCCGCCGACGCCGAGCGCACCAAAACCCAGATTGAGGATGTGATTGGCATTGACGCCTCGGACGCCGTCATGATCTCCGCCAAAACCGGCATCGGCATCCGCGACGTGCTGGAAGCCATTGTCACCCGCTTACCTCCTCCCGCCGGCACCCTCGATGCACCGCTCAAAGCGTTGCTGGTTGACAGCTGGTATGACGCTTATCTCGGCGTAGTCATTCTGGTACGGATCGTTAACGGGACACTGCAAAAAGGCATGAAAATCCGTATGATGTCCACGGGTGCAGCCTATGATGTCAGTCAGGTCGGCGTCTTCAGCCCGAAAAAAACACCGGTAGCTGCGCTGTCTCCCGGCGAAGTGGGCTACATCATCACCGGCATCAAACAAGTGGCGGATTGCAACATCGGCGACACCGTTACCGATGAGCGCAACCCCACGCCCGAAGCACTGCCCGGCTTCAAGCCCTCGCAACCTGTCGTGTTCTGCGGCCTCTACCCAACCGATGCCGCCGACTTTGAACATTTAAAAGACAGCCTCGCCAAGCTCCGCCTCAACGACGCCAGCTTCGAATTCGAAACTGAAAGCTCAAGCGCGCTGGGCTTTGGCTTCCGCTGCGGATTTTTGGGGCTACTGCATTTGGAAATCGTGCAAGAGCGCCTGATGCGTGAATTTAATCTCGATCTCATCACCACCGCGCCAAGCGTGGTGTATCAGGTATATGACACCAAAGGGAACATGGAGGCCCTCCACAACCCGGCCGATCTGCCAGACCCCACCAAAATAGACCACATCGAAGAGCCGTGGATTAAAGCCACCATCCTCACCCCGGACGAATACCTTGGCAATATTCTGGCGCTCTGCACCGAAAAACGCGGTGTGCAGAAAAACCTTACCTATGTCGGCGCCCGTGCCATGGCCGAATACCGCCTCCCCCTCAACGAAGTGGTGTTCGATTTTTACGACCGCCTGAAATCCTGCTCACGCGGCTATGCCAGCTTTGACTATGAGATAGACGGCTACGACAATTCCGACCTGGTAAAAATGTCTATTCTGGTCAATAGCGAGCCCGTGGATGCGCTGGCCTGCATCGTACACCGCAGCCAGGCTGAATTCCGTGGCCGCCATTTGTGCAAACGCCTGAAAGACTTGATTCCCCGGCATATGTTCGTCGTGCCCATCCAGGCCGCCATCGGTGGCCGTATCATCGCCCGCGAAACCATCCCTGCCATGCGTAAAGACGTGCTCGCCAAATGCTATGGCGGCGACGTCTCACGCAAGCGTAAGCTATTGGAAAAACAAAAAGCTGGTAAGAAAAAGATGCGCGAAATCGGCAGCGTAAACATCCCGCAAAGCGCGTTTTTAGCGGCATTGAAAATGGGCGACGAGTAGCGCACTAAAGCATTGCGCCTATTGATAAATTAATATAAATTAAATTATGCTTCCAGAAAAAAACCATAATCGTCATGACAAGTATTATTATACTAATGGTATAAAGTTCACACTAACACATGAGATAGATACTGGTAATTATTTGGTCCGCGCCTATTTTCCGAAAGATACCAGCGAAAAAGAAGTAGAAAAAGCTAGGCAGCTATTTTTAGAAAGATGCCAAGAAAAGGCTATCGCTATCACAAGCCTGACCGTGAAAAAGAGCCTTTCACATGATTGCTACACGCTCCAACATCACACATCTTTCACAACGCGCAATAAGGCACAGAGTGCTGTGTCCACGCTTAATGCGGCATGGGCTTCCGTTATGGAGTCTTCACTGTCTAAAAAGCTGAATGATGCCCATGGCCCGCTTTCTGTACCCCCACCTACAGAACCGCCTATTATCGATGGCTATAACATTGTAGCTTATAAAAAATTTATCGACGTATTACGCTCGACGCTCTTTAGCAAGGAACACTATGATCTTTATCCTTCCGATTTAGCGCAGCGATTTATTCTGGAGCTGGACGATAGGTATGGCCCAAAAGCAGTTTTACATTTTTTAAAGCGCGCCGGGTCAAAACCGCTTAAATTATGTGGATATGAAAAATCTATTCTGAACCAACTACATTCAACTCCTGACGAAATAAAAAATAACCGACGTACTTTTATTCGCCATACCGCAGCAGGTGCGTTTTCAATTGTATATTCAATGCACAATTATGCTGACAAAGGAAGAATCAACAGCGAAAAATCAATACTTGCTAATGAGATACCGCTTAGAGGTCCTATCCCCCGCCATATCACGCAAAAATCAAAAGAGTTAAATCATAATGCGGCAATAAACGATTTAGAATTCTGGGCCGCCGATATACTTGCAATGCTTAGCTGTATGGCTATGGGCGTAGGCATGGTTGTGGATAGTAACAAGATGAAAAAAGCTATGAGTCAATTATCTACAGAAATAACCACTATTATGCGCAATGAGGAAGTAAGTGGCGTTAGCTTTAGCCTATAAAAAAAAGGCCGCTATTATTTAGCAGCCTTTTTTTTCAATAAACTTCATTCCTAGTCCAACGCATCACTTAATTTCGCCGTATTCTTGCGCAAATTACCTTCCACCTGGTCTTTCACACCATATGCTGCACCCTTATGATCACCAACGGCTTCGTCTACTTTTTGACGGATCTTTCCGCCAGCTTCCTGCACCGCACCTGCGGCAGCATTTACTTTATCTTTGATACTCATAACACTTCTCCTTGTATTCGTCAGGTTAAGAATAATTCCCTATTCGCAATATCATCTTAGGCTTGGCTGTATAAGGGCACTATAAGGAGATGCTTCTCTAGACATAAAAATTATATAATCTATTGAATTACATTTCTTTTTTCTAAATAAGCCACTGCAACGGCTATCATCAGCACTAACCCACCCACGGGCATAAGCTGTTGCGTTATCTGCGGCAATAACAGTGGTGTTGCTAATAACATGATAGCCGCCATCCATTCATACGGCCTACCCACCGGGCGGCTCAGCCATAAGAGCACCGGGATGATGCAGGCAAGCATATCATATGCCATCACATAGGGTGCACTCAGCAGTGTTGCGGTAATCAGAACAGACGCAGCAATAATCGGCTCCGCGCGTGCGCGATAGACCCGCCACACCAGCACAGTCGATACCACCATGCATAGTATTTGCCCCCCCATAGCCCATGACGCGCCAGCCCCCATCAGTTTTACTGTACTGTACATGCTCAATGTCAATTTACGCATGCCTAGCGGAATGTCGCGCGCATATTCTGTAAACACCGCCGTTTGAGTGAAGTATGCGCTCCATACTTCGTGGCCATAGATCACCATACTTGCCCCGGCCAACACCGAAACAGCAATTCCCGCCACAAAAAAAGCCCGCCAATGCCCTCCAGCCATAAGCGCGATCGGCACCAGGAGTGCGGCCTGCGGCTTGATTGCCAGCATCCCCAGCAATACTCCCGCCAGCACGGGCCGTGTTTCAAGCCACGCCAACCCGCCGATCAAACACGCGCCCATTAAAAACCCGGTTTGCGCCGTCATCAGGTTGCACACTACAAACGGCGATACCATCACCAATGCGCTAAACAACATTCGCTCTTTGCGCGAAACGTCCTGCGTAATACGCCGCCAAAACGGCGAATAAAAAATCACCATTACATAGGACAGCCAACTGACGCCCAATCCACATAATGCAGCCACATTATAAGGCAACCCGGCCAGCGGCCTGAGAAAAAACAAAAAATACGGCGGATATGCAAACGGACACAACCCATTATCCGGACACGGCGGCGCAGTGGGTTTCATGGTATAGGCTTCCACCGCATGCCCGGCTGATGCCTGCGCCGCATGAAAAAATACCACAAAATCTCCTGCCACAATCAAAGCACTTCCGGCATTCTGAATTATATATGCCATGAAAAACAGCCCACTAAGCGCTACAAAAATCCCGCAAATCCATTTCGGCACGGCAGGAGAAAGTGGGGTATATTCCATATATACAAAACCTTACGCAAATGATCGCTGTAGAATCAGCTATTACTCTTTATACTTAAAACATGTAACGAATGTGGTATTTTTTTTCATTTGCCCCTTGAACCTGGCTCTGCAAGCACTATATTCCGCACATTCCGGATATAAAAACAGTATAAATATCCGATTTATCTTCCTTTTTTTATAACACATATGGAGGTTTATCATGAACATTCGGCCCCTAGGCGACCGCCTCGTAGTTGAGCGCATCGAGCAGGAAGAAAAAACCATCGGCGGGATCATCATCCCGGACACCGCAAAAGAAAAACCACAAAAAGCCCGCGTTCTTGCGTGCGGCGAAGGTACTCGTGACGAATCCGGCAAACGCGTCCCTATGGACGTAAAAGTAGGTGACATCGTGTTATTCACCAAATGGGGCGGCACTGAATTCAAAGAAGAAGGCAAAGAATTTTTGGTTCTCAAAGAATCCGATGTCATCGGCATCGTTGAAGAAGGAAAATCCGCGAAGAAAGCTGCTTAGCGTGATTGAGTGAAGGGTGAAATTCCCATCACACTTCACATTATTCTAATACATATAACAAATGGAGTACTACAATGGCACAAGCTAAAGACCTACGTTTCTCAACCGATGCACGCACGCAAATGCTGCAAGGTGTGGAGATCATGGCACGCGCAGTCGGCGCAACCCTCGGACCCCGTGGCCGTAACGTCATCATCGACAAATCCTTCGGCGCACCACGCACCACTAAAGACGGCGTGACCGTTGCTAAAGAAATCGAACTGGAAAACAAATTCCAAAACATCGGCGCACGCATGCTCCGTGAAGTTGCCAGCAAAACCAATGACCTCGCTGGTGACGGCACCACCACCTCCACGGTGCTTGCCCACGCCATCGTCACCGAAGGCTGCAAAGCAGTAGCTGCTGGCCTGAACCCAATGGACCTGAAACGCGGTATTGACCGTGCAGTAGAAGCCGTTGTTGCCGAGATCAAAAGCAAATACAATCCCGTCAGCGGCAAAG
>CAZGVV010000064.1:1642-10585 GCA_964529155.1 uncultured Rickettsiales bacterium | reverse complement strand
CCCGCGACAACCTGATTAAAAGTCAGGTGCTCTACCGACTGAGCTACCGGATCATCTACGCATTGAAGCGATTTGAGGGCTGTACCATACGCATGGAAAGCGGTTTGTCAATCCACTGCGCGATATTTAGTCAGAAAAGCTTTTGCATGGTCCTGGACTCCACCGGCAGTAATAGCATCCCTCAAACCCTGCATAAGCCGCTGATAAAACGTTAAATTATGCCAAGAAAGCAGCATCGCACCGAGCATTTCTTCGGCTTTAAATAAATGATGCAAATAGGCCCGCGAATAATGCTGACAGGCTGGGCATGGGCAATTTTCTTCCAACGGCGTGGCATCATCAGCATATTGCGCGTTGCGTAAATTGCGCTCACCGTCATGGGTATAGGCGCGGGCAAAGCGGCCAGAGCGGGTGGGAATCACGCAATCGAACATATCAATTCCGCGCAGCACCGCCCCCACAATGTCGTCCGGCTTGCCCACCCCCATTAAATAACGCGGGCGGTCAGTGGGCAAGTGCACGACGCTTGCTTCCAGCGTCTCAAACATAATGTCCTGCTCTTCTCCCACCGCCAAACCACCCACCGCATAACCGTCAAAGCCGATATCTTGCAAGGCCGCTGCTGATTCGGCGCGTAAATGCGGGTACATGCCCCCTTGAACGATGCCAAACACACCCTGCCCCGGCTTTACCCAGAACGCCGCCTTGGACCGCTCCGCCCAGCGCATTGATCGGCGCATGGACTCTGCCGCCTGCACCTCAGTGGAGGGGTAGGGTGTGCATTCGTCCAGGACCATTTGAATATCACTACCCAGCAACCCTTGAATCTCCATTGCCCGCTCCGGCGTAAGCAAGATGGTGTCCCCGTCCAGATGCGACTGAAACGTTACACCTTCTTCGGTAATCTTACGCAGCTTGGAAAGTGACATCACCTGAAACCCGCCTGAATCGGTCAAAATGGGCTTATTCCAGTGCATGAATTTATGTAATCCGCCTAATCGTGCCACCCGTTCAGCGCCGGGGCGCAACATAAGATGGTACGTATTCCCCAACAAAATATCCGCCCCCGTCTGCGCCACGGATTCCGGCAGCATGCCCTTTACCGTGCCCGCCGTGCCAACCGGCATAAACGCAGGCGTACGAATATTCCCATGCGCGGTTTCAATCAGGCCGGTGCGGGCGGGTCCGTCGGTGGCGTGGAGGGTAAACGTAACTGTCATGCCGCTTTGTATAGCAAACACGCATCGCCATAGGAATAGAAACGATAACCAATTGAAATTGCATGTTTATATGCCGCTTGCATCCGATTCAGTCCGCAAAAAGCCGATACCAGCATAAACAAGGTAGACCGTGGCAGGTGGAAATTGGTGAACAACATATCCACTGCCCGGAACTGGTATCCCGGCGTAATAAAAATACGGGTATCGCCATTAAATGGATGCATAATACCTTTTTCATCGGCGGCGGATTCCAGCGTGCGCAAGCTGGTTGTACCCACGGCGATCACACGCCCACCGGCGGCACGCGCTGCATTTATGGCGGCAGCAACATCGGCGGAAATAAACGCTGTCTCCGCATGCATCACATGGTCGTTTGTATTCTCCACCTTCACCGGCTGAAATGTGCCAGCTCCAACATGTAAAGTAACATACACACACTGCACCCCACGCGCGTGTAACGCCGCCATCAATTGCGGCGTAAAATGCAATCCGGCTGTAGGAGCCGCCACCGAGCCTTGCTCACGGGCGTATATGGTCTGGTAATCGGTGGCATCTTGTGCGTCGGTCGGTCGCATGCGAGCAATATAGGGTGGCAGCGGCATCTGCCCTATGCGGGCTAATGCTTCATAAAATGCCGCACCACTTATATTAAATCGTAATACCACCTCGCCACTCTCTAAACGATCCTCTACCGTGGCATACATATCCTCAGAGAATTTTATTTGATCACCAAGGTGCAATTTCTTGGCAGGCCTTGCAAAGCAATGCCAGTATTCCCCATGCATTTTATGCAATAGAATTTCCACCCGGCCAACGCCACGTTGACCAAATAATCGTGCAGGCATCACACGCGTATCATTGAATACCAGCACATCTCCTGCCTGCACAAATTGCGGCAGATCACCAATAACATGATCGGCCAGGGCATCACCCACCACTAATAATCGCGCTGCTTCCCGCGGGGTAACGGGCCGAGTAGCAATATGTGTATCCGGCAGGGTGAAATCAAATGCAGCGACATCCATCAGCGCTGGCTCCACGCCGTACCCAAAAAATACCATCCGAACCCACGCGTAAATAACCAGCAGCCAAACAACGCATGCTCCAGATGCACCAAGTTTAATTTGCAATAATCCAGCATCGCCCCACCCCCTAAGATGCCGATCATAAGTGCGCGTAGATGCATCAGCAATACCAGCAAGGGCAAGCAAAGATATAAAAACGCACCTTCAACCCCACGGCAGATAGCCATAATTTAGGCTACATCACGCAGCAATGGTGGCAAATCACCGGTCAGCCCCATCGCATGCCGCATGAAAAAACGCTTGGCCGGAGGCAAATGTGCAATCGCCCAGAGCCCCAAACCGCGTGCAAACGGCAGTGGCGGCACTTGGGTAGTAAATAAACGCGTCAGCCCATCGGTTACCGCAAGCATAGCCAGATTATCGAATCGCCGCCAACGCGGATAGGCTGCAAGCACGCGTTCGCTGCCTATATCGTGCCCTAGGCGCGCTTGCGTACTGATAATATCCACCAGCGCCGCCACATCCCTGAAGCCCAGATTCACGCCCTGGCCTGCAATTGGATGCACCGTATGCGCTGCATCACCAATCAACGCCAACCGTGGAGCGATGTATTCAGCCGCATGCAGCAAAGAAAGCGGATAAGAAAAGCGTGGGCCTACCGTGGTAATCTCCCCCAGGTAATCGCCAACCCGCTCCTGCACTTCCTGCACAAATTCTGCTTCTGGCAGTCGTACAAAATCGTGCACACACTCTGCCGCCTCGGTCCACACCAATGACGATTGATTTATCTGCATCGGCAGCACCGCAAACGGGCCACCGGGTAAAAAACGCTCCTGCGCCAGACCATGATGAGGCTTTGTATGGGCAATGGTGCACACAATCGCCGCCTGACGATACGCCGCCTCAATAACGCGGATATTGGCAAGCTCACGCAGTGTAGAATATTTTCCATCCGCCCCCACGGCAAGCAACGTGCGAATTTCTCGTTTATCGCTGAGTGTCAGCATCCCTTCTTGCAAACCGGGAGTCCACTTCGTAATAGTTCCTGTAATCAGCGTGATAGACGGATGCTGCGCCGCGTCCATCAATGCCATACGCGTATGGCGATTTTCTACGATCCAGCCAAATGGTTCTTTACCCACTTCGCGGTAATCATAATGCAGAAAAAAAGGGGAATCGCGGTCAGAAACACGAATATCTAAAATAGGTTCGGCAAACGGCTCCATTGCTTTCCATGCACCCACTGCGGCAAGTAAACGTTTAGAGGACAGGGCAATGGCGCTTACGCGCCCGTCAAATTCGGGTTGCACTTGCAGCTCAAATGGCGTGCGCTCCACCACCGCCACGCGGAATCCCTCACGGGCACATGCACATGCCAGTGAAAGCCCGACCATACCTGCACCCGCGATAACGATATCATAACACTCACTCATGCAGCATCCGCCACTTCGGGCGGCAATTTGAAACGCGTGGTTTCAATAATACCGTCCATGGTGCTGATGGCTATTTGCGGATACAGCGCCTTTAGCGCCGCCACTACCTCATCCACCAAATGCTCCGGCGCCGATGCACCGGCCGTAACGCCCACTGCATTTGCCTGTAAAAACCACAGCGGATTAATCGCCCGTGCATCGGGGATAAGATAGGAGGTCACGCCAATCTCCTCCCCCAAATCTCGTAAACGGTTAGAATTCGAGCTATTGCTCGCGCCGATCACCAAAAGCACTTCCACCTGTTCGGCCAACGCCCGCACCGCGTTTTGCCTATTTTGTGTAGCATAACAAATATCGCGCAAATCCGGCCCGGCGATATCGGGGAACCGTGCTTTCAGTGCCGCTACAATAACCCGTGTATCATCCACCGACAGTGTGGTTTGCGTTACATACGCCAATTGGTGTGCATCCCGCGGGGCGAGTTTGGCTACGTCATCCACCGTGGACACTAAATACACCTCGCACGCCACCCGTCCACTGGTCCCTTCCACTTCCGGATGCCCGGCATGACCAATCAATACAATATCGCGCGATTCAGCGGCATAGCGACGTGCTTCATTATGCACCTTGGTTACTAAGGGGCAGGTAGCATCTATGACCGGAAGCCCTCGCCCGCGCGCCTCGTTTTCTACCGCGTCAGAGGTGCCATGCGCGGAAAAAATGGTGATCGCCCCATCCGGCACTTCGGAAATGTCCTCCACGAACACCACTCCTTTGGCGCGCAAATCATCCACAACCCATTGATTATGAACAATCTCATGCCGCACATATATCGGCGCTCCATACCGCGCCAAGGCCCGCTCCACAATAGCAATCGCCCGGTCCACACCGGCACAAAAGCCACGGGGTTGTGCGAGGATGAGATATTTCAACTAATAACACTTTCGTGAAATTGTAATAAAAAATTGATGTTAATTTAAGCATAGGAATGACAAAATAAGCAACAGTCAAAATAAGCAACAGTCAATATATCCTAATAGCTAAAGGATTCTTATGTCAGAAATACCCCGTAAGCTTTACCAAGAAAAATTAAAAGCAGGAATTAGGAATGACATATACTTAGTAAACGTAGAAGGCGAAAAAACACCATTATTATTTATAAACAAAAATTTAAACTGGCTATCCCCTGAAACTCGCATTTTTATAGAAACAATCCGCAATAAAGCCATGGAATGCGAAATTCATACGGATGATGCGCGTGATGGGGCCTTTGCTTTGCCAATTGACGACCTCGCAAATAGTCTCACCATGTTAGAAGAAGAATTAGGTGTCACACGTGAAGAAAATGGCAAACAATTTACTTTAAAAGAATTATCTCAATTAAAATTAACCAAACAACAAAAAATCATCGGACTTTAGTCCTTAACCCACCCCACACTCGCCATCTCCGCCAGCCGCGACACCGTTCTTGCGAATTCAAAGCTTCCGTCGCCTTGCGGATAAAGTTGCTCTGGTGCCGCGGCGGCCGTGCATATCAGCATAGTCTTTGCTTCATATAATGCATCCACCAGCGTCACAAACCGCTTGGCTTCGTTGCGTTTTTCAGGCGTCAGCACCGGAATGTCGGTAAGCACAAGCGTAGTCACATAATTGGCAATGGCCAGGTAATCAGCCGGGCCAAGCGCCGATTCACACAGTTCATGAAAACTGGCTACCGCAATGTCGTCATCATACATGGTCAACCGTAAGTCCCTGCCCTGCACCTGTAATAGCCGTATTTGTGGCCGCACACCCGGCGCAAGGGCCGCCACTGCCTCCTCAACAAACCGCCTTGCATCAGGCCCAAGTGGGGAGAAATATACGCTTCTCAGCGCCCGGGCCTGTGAGTGCCGGTAATCACGCGGGCTGGTCAGGGCGAATACGTCCATCCGGCGACGGATCAGTGCTGTCAGCTTTTCAAACCGTTCACGCTGCACGCCACCGGTATATAAGGATTCTGGCGGGTGGTTAGAGGTGGACACCATCACCACCCCGGCTTCCATCAATCCTTCAAAAATACGAAATATAAGACTGGCATCTGCTACGTCAGTGGCTTGCAGCTCATCGAAACATAAAAGTCTAACTTCTTCTGCCAGTTGTTGAATAAGAATCGCCACCGGATCCCCACTCCCCTGACGATAGCCCGGCGCCTGGCGGATGGAATGAATACGCCCATACACTTCCTGCATGAAAGCATGGAAATGCACCCGCCGTTTGCGTTCCACCGGCGCAGTAACAAAAAACAATTCCATCAACATGGATTTCCCACGCCCCACATTGCCCCACACGTAAAGCCCCGGCGGTGTCTTGGCCTTGCGCCATAGTTTCCGCCCCTCGCCCAGCGCATTGTACAATAATTGCAATTTCCCCACTGCCTCCGCTTGCGCTTCGTCCGGCAATAAATGGCCCTGAGCCAGCAATTCGGCATAGGACGACGCGGGGTCTGAGGCTTGCAATACAGGCATGGATGCACTATGGTTCGGGTTCACCCAACGCTTGTACGCACATCCCTATGCCCTTGGCAATATACAAGACACATCAGGAGCTAAAAGCTGCACTCCCGGCCCTTAAAACCCGTGGCCGCGTGGCCTTAATTCCTACCATGGGCGCGCTGCATGCCGGGCATATGGCATTGGTTGCTGAAGCCCGCAGGCACGCACAATCCGTCATCGTCTATATTTTCGTCAATCCCGCGCAATTCAGCCCGCATGAAGATTTAGCGCGCTATCCTCGCACCTTGGAAGCGGATATCGAGAAATGCCAAGAAGCAGGCGTAGACGCCATTTATGCCCCCTCAGTGGAAGATGTCTATCCGCCCGGTTTTGACGCCGTGGTGTCCGCTGGCAGCATCGCAACAGATTTAGAAGGGGCCAGCCGCCCCGGGCATTTTGACGGTGTAGCTACAGTGCTTACCAAAATGTTCCTGCGTATCCTGCCCGATGTCGCCATATTCGGTGAAAAAGATTTCCAGCAGCTAGCCGTGATCAAAAAATTTGTCTCAGACCTGGACATCCCGGTTGAGATTATAGGGCTGCCTACCGTGCGCGAAGCCGATGGACTCGCCCTCTCCTCCCGCAATGCCTATTTAAGTGCCGAAGAACGCGCCATTGCTCCCAACCTCCATCGCATCCTGAAAGAGACTGCCCAGCGCCTGCACGCCACCGATAATGAAGCCATACTTATCGAGGCCACGCAAAAATTACTGGACGCCGGGTTTTTAAAAGTAGATTATCTGGCTGTGCGCGATGCTGAGCATTTCAGCACGCTCACTTTACCCCACCAACCCGCTCGCCTGCTTGCCGCCGCCTGGCTTGGTAATACACGGCTGATCGACAACCTTCCTATTAATTCCATATGATGACCGAAACCGAAATACTCAACGAATTCAAAGAGCCAGGGGCCATTCTCTCCGGCCATTTTATTCTTTCCTCCGGGCTGCACAGCACCACCTACTTGCAATGCGCCCGCGTATTAATGGACGCCCGCCGCGGTGAGCGCCTATGCGCGCAACTGGCCAAGCTGGTAAATGAAGTGGTGCAAGGCATCGATTTAGTCGTCTCCCCCGCCATGGGCGGCGTGGTCGTTGGCTACGAAATGGGCCGCCAGCTTGGCGTTCCTGCGGTATTTTGTGAACGCGTAGACAGCATGTTCACCCTACGCCGTGGCTTTACCTTGGAACCCGGCAGCCGTGTGCTCATCGTGGAAGACGTCGTCACCACCGGCAAATCCTCCATGGAAGCGGTGGAATGCGTACGTCAATATGGTGGCCAGGCCGTTGCGGTTGCCAGCCTGATTGATCGTCGCGGCCAACATGACGTAAGCCTGAACTTGCCATTAATCTCATTGATAAATATCAATATCCCGACCTATCCGGCTGATGCCCTGCCAAAAGAACTGGCAGAAATCCCTGCCGCCAAGCCAGGCAGCCGGTGGCTAAAAGGCTAAGTCTTACGATATCTATAGATTTATTTTTTCTTTACCGTATAATTTAGTCATATGACTCGTGATGTGACTTTTGCCCCAAAATCAAACACCTCGCGCCCGCGTAAAGTGGGTGAAGAAATGCGCCACGCGCTTTCTGGCATATTCCTACGCGGCGAAACCCACATCCCGGTATTGGACAGCGCATCTATCACCGTATCGGAAGTACGCGTAAGCCCGGATTTGCGCAACGCCACCGTCTATGTCATGCCGCTTGCCGGTAAAAGCAAAGACGTCATGCTCCGCGCCCTGGCCGAACACGCCCCCCACATCCGCCACCTCCTGGCAAAACGCATAGAACTACGCTATATGCCTAAACTACATTATAAATTGGATGAGTCTTTTGAAGTGGCGGGACTGGTGAATGAGTTACTTCACAAAAGCTCTCCTAATGCTCTGTCAGAAAAAGAAAAAGCTGACTTATAAAGCCAAATCCTTTTCCGGGCATACGATTTCACTGGAAATTCCTGCAAAAATAGGGCATAAGGCGCATTCTGCATAGGGTGTTTCCCTGTGTGGACTGCTGCATTTATCATGCCCATGGCTGGACGACATCTCGGCTCAAGCGGATGAATGTGTAATATCAACCCCGTGGCCTGCGGCTCGGTGACTTGTGGCTAGGGAAGGAGCATTCCGCTTTTCCTAGCCACCAGCCACTAGCTTCACGCCACTCCATATATGAAGGAGATGCTGCGATGTCGAATAAAGCTACTCACACCAAAGAAGTGCAAGAAAAACAATCCGTCATTGAAAAATTCGCCACCCAAAGCGGTGATACCGGCTCAGTGGAAGTGCAGTGCGCATTGCTCACCAACCGCATCAATTCCCTGACGGAGCACTTCAATGCCCATAAAAAAGATCATGCTTCCCGCCGTGGCCTGCTGATGATGGTTGGCCGTCGCCGTCGCTTGTTGGAATATTTAAAATCCAACAGCATGGAACGTTACGAAGCACTGATTAAAAAGCTGGGTTTACGTAAGTAAATTTGCGTGAAGCGTGCATGGTGAAGCGTGCATGGCAAAAGCCATAGCATTCACCACTCACGCTTCACCATTCACCATTCACCCAAAGGAACCAACATGTTCACCATTAATCGTAAATCTATCGAATGGGGCGGCCGCACGCTTACCTTGGAATCCGGGCGCATCGCCCGCCAGGCAGACGGTGCAGTGCTCGCATCCTACGGCAACACCGTTGTGCTTTGTACCGTTGTCGGGGCAAAAAAACCGAAAACCGGTATCGATT
>CAZGVV010000064.1:0-1632 GCA_964529155.1 uncultured Rickettsiales bacterium | reverse complement strand
TTTCTTTCCCCTCACGGTGCATTACCAAGAAAAAGCCTTCGCCGCAGGTAAAATTCCCGGCGGATTCTTTAAGCGCGAAGGCCGTCCTTCAGAAAAAGAAGTGCTCACTTCACGTTTGATCGACCGTCCGATCCGCCCGCTGTTTCCAGATGGCTTCTATCATGAAGTGCAAGTGATCTGCACACTCCTGTCCCACGACACGGAAAATGACGCAGACATCGTCGCCATGATCGGGACTTCCGCCGCCCTCACTTTATCAGGCATCCCATTCATGGGCCCAGTAGCTGGTGCACGCGTTGGCTATACCGAAGGCAAATATGTACTGAATCCATTGAAATCCGAATTGATGGACCCTGCCAATCAACTCGACCTGATCGTTGCAGGCACCAAACGCTCTGTATTGATGGTGGAATCCGAAGCCAAAGAATTAAACGAAGACATCATGCTCGGCGCAGTAATGTTTGGCCACAGCCAAATGCAGCCGGTGATCGACATGATCGTCAACCTGGCAGAAGATGGCGCAAAAGACCCATGGAACTGGGAAAACAAGATGGAAAACCCATCGCTTTACGCGCGCATCAAGCAAGTAGCAGAAGCCAGCTTCCGTGAAGCCTATGCCGTTGTCAACAAACAGGCTCGCACCGAGAAACTTGCCAAAGCCAAAGCCGCTGCCAAAGAGGCTTTACTTCCAAAAGATGGCGAAGTCGCGGAAGATGCAGGTTTGGTGTCATATCTCCTGAAGCAATTGGAATCCGATATCGTTCGCACCAACATTCTGGAAACCGGTAAACGCATTGATGGCCGTGAAGTCGCCAATGTTCGCCCTATCCTGGCTGAAGTCGGCGTATTGCCGATGACGCATGGTTCAGCATTGTTCACCCGCGGAGAAACCCAATCCATCTGCGTTGCCACACTTGGCACCAGCATGGATGAGCAGGTCATCGACGCCATTGACGGGGATTACCGCGAAAACTTCCTGCTGCATTACAACTTCCCTCCATACTCAGTCGGTGAAAGCAGCCCGATGCGTCCACCTGGCCGCCGCGAAATCGGCCACGGCAAGCTTGCATGGCGTTCGATGCGCGCTGTGCTTCCAACCAAAGAAGAGTTCCCTTACACGCTGCGCGTCGTATCGGAAATCACTGAGTCCAACGGCTCATCCTCCATGGCCACTGTCTGCGGCGCGTCGCTGTCCTTAATGGACGCCGGGGTTCCGCTGAAACGCCCTGTTGCTGGTATCGCTATGGGCTTGATCAAGGAAAAGCAAGGCTTCGCCGTGCTCTCTGATATCATGGGTGACGAAGACCACCTGGGCGACATGGATTTTAAAGTGGCAGGCACCTCACAAGGTATCACTGCACTGCAGATGGACATCAAGATCGATGGCATCAACGAAGAAATCATGAAAGTAGCACTGGAGCAGGCACATGCCGGCCGCGCGCATATCTTGGGCGAAATGTCCAAGGCGCTCGACAGCGCACGCACCGAGCTCAGCCAGAATGCCCCGCGCATCACCACGCTGAACATTCCTAAGGAAAAGATCCGTGAAGTGATCGGCTCCGGCGGTTCGGTCATTCGTGAAATCGTGGAAAAAACCGGCGGCTGTATTGTCTGGGGCGGGCACCTGGGACT
>CAZGVV010000063.1:0-10630 GCA_964529155.1 uncultured Rickettsiales bacterium | reverse complement strand
TCTCTACCTATCGATCAACTCTTGAATCAGAAATTATTATGTTAAATGACTATAGCTGTCGCCATTATGCGCCAAATTCCACGCAAACCCGACCTGATCGGCTTCACGGCTTTTAAACGGACCATTCATATTCACGCCTATATTCAGCGTTTCACCGAAATGATTGATGTCATCATTAGCGATACCCCCGCTAATAAAACCTGTCACCGTGCGCTTTTCGCTAAGTGTATAAAGGCGTTGCTGAACCCCCGCATACGCGCCCTGGTTATCGCTGTCCTGGCGTGGATTTCCGCTACCATCCAGCACGAGCAGATCATCAAATTTCGCGGTGTAACGCCAATAACCCAGCATTGCCTTGAAACTATCATCAGGACGATAAGAGCCTTCACCCACCAGAAATGCGCCATTTTTATGGTTAATATGAATGGTATTATGTTTTGGATTTTTTGGATCATCAGGTACGCCATCCAATACCGCCGCTTGCAAGGTCCACGCCTGGGTATCACCAAATTTCTCACGCACACGCAAACTCAGTGATGTGTTAGGAAATACCGACGGACCTGCACGTCCGCTCTGATTAATGGCTGTATTCCAACTATTTCCGCTATTGAAAAACAGCAATGAGCTGTCCAGCACACCAAATTCGGAATGCAAGTCATATAACCCGACCAGTACAGAGGTGCGGCCTTCATAAAAATCCTGATTATACCAGGCCTGATACAGTCGGACGATTTGTGGGCCGGTCGCATTAATCGGGCTTACTTGCTGCGATGCACCGGTTAAGTGGTCCGGCGTGCGGCCATTGTTATAGAGGCCATCAAGCAAAAACGTTGCACCGTTCCAGCCAAATTCTTTTTCACCATCCACGGCCAATTGCACATCAAAATTATTGACATTCATCGATGCGCGCTTTGCGCCACCGCTGGCATTATACCACTCTTCACCCGTATAGAGAAATTTCAAATCAATGCCGCCTTCTTCCGCCCATACAGCGTTAGAAAGTGTGCAAAATCCAAACCCGATTAAAAGAGAAACCCGTACTGCGCGTAATTTTTTATTGATTGGCATACCCTACTCCTTGCTCACTTATTGCGATATAAATTTTCCATAAAGACAGCAACCACTCCGTGTGGAGTAAGCCATCGCACGGCGCAAGTAAATGATTATTTTACAAGGAAAAATTAACTAGTTTTGCAAAGCCGCAGCCAGCCTTAACTATGCAGCTTTGACTAGTGATATCTGCGCATTTTGCCCTTGGCACAGCGTTTTGAGCTCGTTGATTTCCAGAATAAGCGAGACTTTGCCATCACCCAAAATCGTTGCACCGGAAATACCCTTCACCGGATCAGAGTTTGCTTCCAAACTTTTAATCACGACCTGCTGCTGGCCGACCAATTCATCCACCACAAGCCCCATGCGCGAGGTGCCACTTTCTACCAATACGATCAGTGCTTTTGACAAATCTACCTCAGCGCCCTGAATGCCAAATATATGGTGCAGATAAACCAATGGCACAAAATTGCCGCGCACGTTGATCACATCGCCCTTGCCTTGCACGTAATGCACTTCTTCAGCTTTGGGCCGCAGCGTCTCGATGATAGTAGTAATTGGAACAATATAATTCTCTGCACCCACACGCACAATCATGCCATCCAGAATAGCAAGAGTAAGTGGTAGAGAAACGGTAAATACCGAGCCTTTTCCTGGGTTATTGGTAATACGCACCGTTCCGCCAAGCGATTCGATATTCCGGCGCACTACGTCCATCCCTACACCGCGACCGGATACGGAAGTCACTTTTTCTGCTGTTGAAAACCCTGGCAGGAAAATCAGATGATCGATTTCTTCATCGGATAATTGCGCGTCTGCTGCGACCAATCCTTTTTCGCGGGCTTTAGAGAGCACACGCTCGCGGTTGATGCCTGCGCCGTCATCGCTGATTTCAATGATAATCCGCCCGGAACGGTGATAAGCAGACAGGTGAATCGTTCCGTGCTCTGGCTTATCGTTCCACACACGCTGATCGGGTGTTTCTATGCCATGGTCACACGAATTGCGAATCATATGTGTAAGCGGATCACCTAATTGCTCGATAACGGTTTTATCCACTTCGGTATTTTCACCTGACGTGATGAGTTGTATTTCTTTACCCAATTGACTGGCCGTATCGCGTACTATGCGGGGAATACGCGAGAAAATTGACTTCACCGGTTGCATGCGCACCGCCATCACGGCTTCTTGCAGCTCACGCGTGTGATGCGATAATTCGTCAATGCCGCGCAGCAATCCCGAGAAGACATCTTCTGACAGATGACGTACTTGCGCACGCAACATCGCTTCCGTAATAACTAATTCACCAACCATATTAACCAGACGATCTACCTTATCTAAATCCACACGAATTGATGTTCCGGCAGATTTGGCCGCAGGTTCTTCTGCTTTTTTCGCATGTTCTGCTGGAGATGCCATAGGCGATGCAACGCTCGGCTCACTGGGATGGGCAGTGTCGGCTGGCGCAATGACGACCGGGTCAATCTTGGTTATTTTTATATCGCTGATGTCTTGCACAAACTCAAATACCTCAGAAACAGCTACTTCCGTAGCACTGGTCTGTAATTCAATATTCCAGCCAAGCACGCAATGGGTGGCGTCAATGCTCTCCAGAGGAGGAATACGCGATATATCCGCATTTACTTGAATTTTCCCCAAACGCCCTAATTCACGCAAAACAAGGATGGGGTCATTACCGCTGGCGAATAATTCTTCATGGGGTTTAAAGCTGATTGTATAATGGCTATCACCTTGCGCGGCTTCAGGTTTCGCAATGGCCGTAGCGGCAGGCGCAACCATGGTTACAGGTGCACCATTGGTAAGTGCCTGCAACGCAATTAATATATCGCCGCCAAAATTATCGGCAATCGGTTGATTGTTTTTGGCTGCTTCCAGCATTTGTGTAACAATATCGGCAGATTTCAGCAGAATGTCGATTGCCTCGCGCGTAGGCAACAGTGAGCCATCACGCATTTTATCAAGCAATGCTTCCAATACGTGGGTGAATTGCATAATGGCATCAAGCCCAAATGCCCCGGAACCACCTTTAATCGAGTGAGCGCAACGGAAAATAGCGTTTAACTGTTCCTTGTCACTCACGCCCTCATCCAGCTTGAGTAACCGTTCTTCCATATCCACCAATAGCTCGGCGCATTCGGTAAAGAAGATTTGCTTAAACTCGTCCATGTCATTCATGACACTATTCCTTTATAATAATGCTTATGGGCACACCTTATTGACGATCTGCACCAATTTTTCGGGATTGAACGGTTTTACGATCCATCCGGTAGCACCCATCGCTTTGCCACGTTCTTTTTTCTGCACATCTGATTCTGTGGTAAGCATAAGGATCGGAACGTATTTATGCTTTCCGCTGCTGCGTACGTTTTCAATCAATCCAAATCCATCCATTTCCGGCATGTTGAGGTCGGTGATAATGAGGTCATATACGCCGCCTTCGTTTAAAACACGCAGCGCGTCTTTGCCATCTTCGGCAGCAACCACATTGAAGCCTGCACCTTTTAAGGCATGGGTCACCATGTCGCGCATGGTGCGTGAATCATCGACTGTTAAGATTGTTTTAGCCATCGTGAAGCCTCCCATTCGGATAAACACGCCGCAAGCCCAAGCTGCTCAAAAGCCTGAATAAAAGACGTTCTTTGTTTGGTTATTGCCAGGCCAATTCCCCGTACTTCCAGTGACTTGGCTAATGACAGCAATAGCTGTATGCCAGGCGTTGTGATAATTTCCGTTTGCTCCGCATCCAATATTAATACGGGCGGCGCAAATTCCTTTTCCTTCAGTGTCGAGGCCAATGCATCCACTGTTTCGATGGTCATCGCACTGGGAAGCGGCAATGCGGTCTGCACGCACTTACCATCCTCATCCATAGTCGTAGCCTGATCGCTTGTTTGCATTACGGTTACCCTTGCATGTTCTCTCTGGACTATCGCAAGCGAGATGCCAATAGAGGTGTTTAGCATTATTGTTCATTTTCAGTGAGTTATATTATTGCGTTTGCTAAGTTTATAGAATTCATTCTCAAAAAGAGAATTTACTTGGTAAGCCAGTGCCATTTTAGCACCTTGCGATGAACACAATGCCGGTAATGCCATGTTTTCATCACTAATAAGAAATTAATCCTTGGCTGCTATGCCATTACAATGCTGGGATTTTTCTTTTTTACCGGAGATGCAGCGTTAAAAACTGAGCAGGGCGTCTATTACCTGCCCTTTGTTGCCCTTTCTTATATTGTAGCAAGTGTTGCCGCTTACACATCCCTCTCTCTGGCCCGGCAACTGGCTGAGGGGCATATCGCGCTCGGAAGACGCATTATTCATTGGGGCGGCGCTTTTGCATTAGGGGTTGGTATATGGGCAATGCATTTCATTGCCATGCTTGCCTATCACATGAACATGGCCATGGATTATGATCCATTGCTTACCTCCATTTCATTATTAATAGCAATTGTTGCTGCTTATTGCGTATTTGTCTTAGTGAGCCGTCCACATTTGAGTATCCGGCAAATCTCAGCCGGGGCACTATTTTTAGGGTGCGGCATCAGTGCCATGCATTATATCGGTATGGCCGCCATGAAAATGGATGCAACACTTCGTTACATTCCGGCGCTGTTTTTTCTTTCCATTGCAATTGCCGTTATCGCCTCCGCCGCCGCATTATGGATGGCGTTCATTTTTGCGCATAACCATTTTAAATACCATATTTTTTTAAAAATATGCGCTGCATTGATTATGGGAGCGGGTATTTGCGGCATGCATTATACAGGCATGGCCGCCGCCATATTCATTCCTTTTGCCCAATGCCGCTATAATCCTGACCAGAGTTTTCATCTGCTTGCTCTGGGCGTTACTACTATTACAGGGATTATTTTGTTAAGTACTTTTACTTTACAACTTCTAAGCAATGCGCTGATTAAACAAAAAAACCATAGGGATTCTCTCTTCAATCGCCTGATGCCCCTTAGCGTATTATTTGCATTAGCACTTCTACTCATTGTCTTAGTGCATCAGAAAACTGGGAAGGACTACCAATCCGCCTTATACAAGTACCAGGAAGATTCCTCTATTCATGCCAAACTCATGACCAAGGAAATGGGCATTGCACTGCACACTATTTACCAAAATATTCGCACCATCAGCCTTCTTCCTAGTGTCAGAAAAATTGATCGTCATGCCACTAATCTGGATGACGATGCACGAGAGTCTATTCAGCAAATTTATAATAATCTCAGAAATATAGTTGAGGTTTCCGAGGTCTATATTGTTCCCGTAGACATCGCCCCGGACCGCCTGGATAAAACAACCGGGAAATTAGAATCACCTATCATTATGTTTGACAAGCTTATTAGCAATGCCGAATCTTCCCAGAATCATGCCATTGAAAAAAGTTCCGCCGAAGAAATAGAACTATATGAATACCATCAATTACGCGAAACAATGCAATGGCTGAAAACACATTATCCTGACCAACGCAATATTAACGACCTGCATCTTCCCTTTATTAGCGGCCCTGAAATTATTACCTGCGATAATACCTATTATCGCAAAACCCACCAGGATCAGGACCGACGAGGTGTTATTTTTTCTGTGCCTTTCTTTGGCCCCAATGGGCAATTAAAAGGCACTATCTCTGCCATTATTCTTACTACTGCACTGCAGAATCTGTTGCCCGATCCCAACTATGCGCTCATTAACACGGGCTACCGTATCGCTATTTCCAAAGAAGGCGGTCAAGACGTTGCTTCTGCTGAATGGGTGACGCAGGGGAAACCTGATCCTGGGCTTTTATATTCTGAAGTATTGCCCTTGGATATTGCTGATCCTCGCAGTGCCTGGGCAATCTGGGGCGGATTTCCTGATAGCGCCTTTTTTAATAGCGGCGATATGGTGGCTATTCATAATTTTACCTATGCCGGTTATGTATTCGCCGCATTACTCACTTTTTTTGGACTTGTAATGTGGGCACTTTTGCAGCGAAATTATCGTCTTATTCAAGCGAATGCCGATGAGTTGACAGCGAAAGAAATTGCCGAAAAATCCAGTGCTGCCAAAAGTGAGTTTCTTGCCAATATGTCGCACGAGTTGCGCACGCCTCTTAACAGCATTCTGGGTATGACGCGTTTACTCCTTGAGTCAAAATTGCAGGACGAAGAGCATCAACTCGCTGATACCGTCTTTGTGTCGTCAGTACACTTACTGGAGATCGTCAATGATATATTAGATCTCTCCAAAATCGAGGCAGGAGAAATGACACTTGAACATATAGGCATGGACCCCGCCTATATATTACACAGCGTTATTCACTCACTCGACCATATTGCCAAAGAAAAACGCATCTTCCTAATCCGCAATTATGAAAAACAATCACTCCCTTACTTATTGGGAGACCCCACACGCTTGTCACGCGTACTAACTAATTTAATCAGCAATGCCATTAAATATACCGATAAAGGCTATGTAGAAATCAATGCCAGCTGCCGTGAAATTGATAAAACACGCGTAGAATTGCACTGTGAAATTATTGACACAGGCATTGGTATACCTGCGGATAAACATCAGAAGATTTTTGAAAAATTCAATCAGGCTGACAATTCGATTACACGCAAATATGGTGGCACGGGCCTGGGCTTAGCCATAACCAAGCAATTGGTAGAATTGATGGGCGGGACAATTGGCTTAGACAGCGAGCCTGGGAAGGGTTCGACCTTCTGGATTCACATCCCTTTTGAAGTTACCGACACGCTTAGTGCCACGCCACATACTCGCGGCCAGCATTTACTATGCGGGACCATACCCCCCCACGAAGCGCGCATTCTGGTGGCGGAAGATCACCCGATGAACCAATTGCTTATTACCAAATTATTTAAGCGCTTTGGCATCACCCATTATGAGATCGTTGAAAATGGTCTTGGCGTATTATCACGTTATCCCAGTGAACAATGGGACATGATCCTCATGGACTGCCATATGCCGGAAAAAAACGGCTATGACACCACTAAGGATATTCGTGAAGTGGAGAAGCACACCGGCGCACGCATCCCGATCATCGCTATGACTGCCAATGCCATGGTGGGAGACAGGGAAAAATGCCTGCGTTGTGGGATGGATGAATACATCAGCAAACCCATATCGATTGATGAATTGAAAGAAGTGCTGGGGCAATGGATTCATTTTGATGCTGCACATTCTGAAACCATATCCTCTTCTTCAGAAAAAAACGCTGCCGTTGACTTAACCCAGTTCCGCCTGATTACCGATGGCAACCGGGAGGAAGAAAAAGAATTAGTGGCTATTTTCATTGAACAATCCAATAAAAATATCGCCGTATTGAAGCAACAATTAGTGCATGGCGCCAACAAAGCCTGGGCTGATGCCGCACATATGTTTAAAGGGGCTGCAGCGGGCCTTGGGGCAACACGGTTACGGCATTTATGCGATGAAGCCCAACACCATAAAGGCACAGCAGGGGAGAAAATAGTGCTTTTAGAAAAAATTATCATTGAATACGAGCATGTTATAGAATATTTGCAGCAAATGGATTTAGTTTGAGCTGGGTAGTGACAATATTCGGAATGAGGAACGGCCTATTCCACGAAGCAGAACCTGAAATGCAGAGTGAATATTTCATGCAGCCACATAAAAGGATTGAGCAATGCATACATTAAACAGGCGAGTATATTCCCTTGCGATATGCTTATCCGCTTTAGCGGGCTGTGTAGATGCTATCGGCTTTCTACAACTCAACGGATATTTCATATCCTTCATGAGCGGAAATTCCACACGTCTTGCCGTAAGCCTGGTAACGGGCAATATCTCCGGTATTTTATTGGTGGGCGGAATACTCTTGTTGTTTGTGATCGGCAGCATGCTGGGCGTATTAGTGCGCCACCATTTCCACATACAATCTGCTGTGATTGCGGTCCTTGCCTTTGTAACGATGTTGCTTGCGGGTGCAGCTTTTAGCCATGAGATGGGCTGGAGCTTCTTGACTATCACATGCATGACCCTGGCAATGGGTGCTGAGAATGCAGTATTTCAGCGTAATGGCGATGTAGTGGTCGGACTCACCTACATGACCGGCACACTCGTTAAAGTGGGGCAGCGATTGGCAAGCGCCTTATTAGGCGGCGCAAAATTTTCATGGGTTCCTTATTTGCTATTATGGCTGGGATTGATATTGGGCGGCGTGACGGGCACATTGCTGTTTCATTTGTTGGGATTAACCAGCCTCTGGATTACCGTATTATGGGCAGGAGGCATGACCGTTGTCGCCAGAGTATTACGGCATAATATAGATATCTAGACGGAAATAATCCGCCAAATTTAGAACCAGAGCCACTCACCCTTCACGCAGATTCCGACCTTATTTATAATATCCAATTCCGAAGTACTGCACCCGCGCGGAGAAAGTTCGAAGTGGATTTTGCGGGTTATGAGTGGCTTGAAAGAATGGGGTTGCTTATTAATTTATAAAATTATAGCCACTTAATTTTAGCGCTTGGAAACTTTAAGGACGAGAAAATGGAAAAAGTAATTATTGACGGTGACTGGGGTGGCGATGAAATGCAACTGGCAACTGTGTTACTTGCTAATCAAACCAAAGTGCAAATATTAGGGGCTACCTGCGTTTTTGGTAATACGCATCACGACCAAGTAGTCGAGAATGCAAGAAACATTCTGAAGTTTTTGAAAGCTGAAAATATCAAAGTCTATCCCGGAGCTAAAGGGCCGAGCGATTCACCTCCCTTAGAAGGAGATGGCGCTCACGGTAACGATGGCATCGGAAATGTAAATCTTGAAAAATCTACAGTGCCATATGAATCTAAACAATCAGTGGATTTTATTCTTGAGCAATTGCGTCAAAGTGACCCGAGGACGATTACAATAACCGCATCAGGTCCTCTAACGAATATTGCCGAAGCCATTAAGCGCGAGCCAGAAACGATGAAACGCGTTAAGCAGATTATTATCATGGGTGGCTGTACGCATGATATGCGAGCACATGACATTCCTATTCGGCGTGGGAATATTACCCATTTTGGCGAATTCAATTTTCAACAAGCGGCTGCTGATGCAAAGACGGTCATGCAAAGCGGCGCGCCAATGACCTTGTTGCCGATGAATTGCACGCATCAATTAGCGGTAACGCGGGAAAGACAAACCATTATCTCGAAAACCTATCGCACGAATCCTAACGTTAAAAATACGTTGCTAGGGATGATGACCGCACCGGCATCTCTCGATTTGGCAAAATTTAATAGCGCTCCAGTCATGCATGATATTAACTGCGCATTATATCTGCTTCACCCTGAAGGGTATGAAACAGTGCGCGGCAATGTGAATGTTTTGCCTAAAGACGCTGTAGAATGGCCTAAAACTAAAATCGGGCATACGGAGTTTGCTGAAAATCCGCAAAGTAATATTACAGTAGCCACTGGAATTAAAGACCCGGATAAATTTTTTGATGTGTTTATAGAAAGCATTAAATCACGCATTCCTCCGCAACGCCAGACAGGCAGGATACCCCCCGGAAGCTAGAAGGGTGGTGCACCAGCGCGGAGAAAGTTCGAAGTGGATTGGTGAATTTATTGAAGCAATACAGGAATGGAGAAAGTTATTTTAAAGTTTTTGCCTTGTCAGGACGGTGTTGAATCGATAATTGAAATCGAAATTTTATGAATAAATAATCCAACGCGAACCTGGAGAATTCCGATCTTATAATTCTCCTTTGAAAAATAACGCATGCTTCCAAACTGTTCGGTGGGCTTCCAGCCCTCATGTGGAAGACTGACCTCAAAATAATTTTTTGCGTTGAAAAATAATATTAAAAAGGTCGTATTCGCATCCTTCTTCTGACTCGACAACAGAGGTATAGGAAACAGGATGCTCTCATTGTTCGAACTTATGGTAATAAAACGTGTCAGCCGATTAGGCATCACAATCGCCAAAACGATTCCTAGGCAAATGCCCATAATAGCGATTCTGTTCATATACTTCTCCTCAATTGGGCTTCATAAGTGAAGAATTCCATGTTATTTACCCCTAAATGGTGCACCAGCGCGGAAAAACTTCGAACCGGGTTTGGAATTTATTGAAGATATTCAAGCAAGTTTAAGTCCATTACTAACCGGTTTATCCGGCACAGCTAAAATGACTTCACCCATATTATTGTAAAAACCAGTGACCAGCACTTCGGAAATAAATGGGCCAATCTGTTTTGGAGGAAAGTTGCTCACACAGATGACTTGCTTACCTAACAGCTGGTCTTTGGAATAGAGATGTGTAACGCGCGCGCTTGAACGTTTGATAACGCCATTTCCAATATCCACTTGCAGTTTATAGGCAGGAAAGTGAGCTTCAGGAAAATCTTCAACCTCAATAATAGTTCCCGTAATCAGTGATACCTTCTCAAAATCTTCCCAACTAATCGTCATTGTTAGAACCGCTCATCTATTTGAATTGCCTAATTCCTATCCGAATCCATGCAAATTGGGTATCGGAAAGTTATAGTCATTTAACATAATAATTTCTGATTCAAGAGTTGATCGATAGGTAGAGAA
>CAZGVV010000062.1:11311-12065 GCA_964529155.1 uncultured Rickettsiales bacterium | reverse complement strand
CTCGGCGCATCGCGCATGGCCACCGCCCATCTTCGGGCGACGGCCGTCTCTTGCGCCCAAGTCTCGACCCTGCGCCTCGCGGCCCGCGGTCCGGAGGCATTCCGGGCGCCTTGATCTGTGCCAACCAGCCGATCCCCAGGCATCCGGCGGCCCGTTCGCGGCCCCTTGCCCGGGATCGAGGAGAATTCCCTAATGGCAACCCGTATGCTCATCGACGCCACGCACCCGGAGGAAACCCGGGTTGTCATCGCTGATGAAAAACAAATCTTTGATTTTGATTTTACTACCGCCGCAAAAAAACAATTAAAAGGTAATATCTACCTCGCAAAAATCACCCGCGTGGAGCCCGCATTGCAGGCAGCGTTTGTGGAATATGGCGAAGGGAAGCAAGGCTTCTTGCCCTTTTCCGAAATCCACCCGGATTATTACCAGATTCCCATGTCAGACCGTATACGCCTGATGGAAGATGTGGGGCGTGATGATGACCAAGCCTCACAGAATCCAGAAGAATTAGCTCGTGACGTGGCATTGGCAGAAGCCGATGATGCCAGCGGGGAACCGCTGGAAATAGGTATTCCAGCGTTGGCAGAGATCATTCCGTTGCCAGAAGAAATCCTCGAAAGCACCGAAGCGGAGCGCGGCGAGCAAGAAAATTCCGTAACTGAAACGGCGGTAAATGAAGCCCAGCCTGCCTCTCATCCCCAAGCCCTTAAAGCGCCTGGCATGGCGTTTACGGAATCAGAAATTGTGGCTG
>CAZGVV010000062.1:0-11301 GCA_964529155.1 uncultured Rickettsiales bacterium | reverse complement strand
GTGGCTGGCGCATCCCTTGAAAATGCCCCTCTGGCCGATCGTCTAAGCCAGGAAGCAACCGAATCCGAGCAGGAATCCAAACCGGAATCCGGTGAAGGGGTGGAAACGCTGCAAAGCGAAGACGAAGAAATGTCTGCCCGCCCAAAACGCCAGTTTTTCAAGCGTTACCGCATTCAGGAAGTGATCAAGCGCGGCCAGATCGTGCTGGTGCAGGTGATTAAAGAAGAGCGCGGCAATAAAGGCGCGTCGCTGACCAGTTATTTGTCGCTTGCGGGCCGGTATTGTGTGTTGATGCCCAATTCCCCTAAAGACGGAGGCGTTTCGCGCAAAATCTCCGAAGCTGATACCCGCCGCCGCTTAAAAGACGTGATGGCGGAGTTAAAGCTTGCCGGGAGCATGAGTGTCATCATCCGTACCGCCGGGATTGACCGTACCCGTGCTGAAATTCGCCGTGACTTTGATTACCTGGTGAAACTCTGGAACCATATCCGTGAAGACACACTGGCCGCTACTGCGCCTGCGTTGATTTATGAAGAAGGTGACCTCATCAAACGCGCCATCCGCGACCAGTACACCAATGACATTGAAGAGGTGTGGGTGGAAGGCGATGCAGGCTTTAAGCAAGCGCGTGACTTCATGAAAATGCTTTTGCCCAGCCATACGCCGCGCGTCAAACAATACCGCGAAAATATGCCACTGTTTTATGCGTATGGCATTGAAGACCAGTTACTTTCCATGCATGATCCAATAGTGAAGCTGAAAAGCGGCGGTTATATCGTGCTGTCGCCGACTGAAGCGTTGATTTCCATTGACGTCAACTCTGGCCGTGCCACAGGTGAGCGCAACATCGAAGAAACAGCAGCCAAAACCAACCTGGAAGCGGCGGTGGAAGTGGCGCGACAATTACGGTTGCGCGATTTGGCCGGGCTGATCGTGATCGACTTTATCGACATGTTTGAGTCACGCAATCGCCGTGCCGTCGAGCGCACGTTAAAAGATGCACTTAAATCTGACCGTGCGAAAATTCAGCTGGGGCGTATCAGCCCGTTCGGATTGCTGGAAATGTCGCGCCAGCGCCTGCGCCCAAGCATTAGCGAAACCAACATGGTGCCCTGTCCGCATTGCGTAGGCCGCGGCATGATGCGTTCAAACGAATCAATGAGTCTTCAAATTGTTCGCGCATTGGAAAAAGAAGCAGCGACCGGCAATTGGGGTGTGCTAAAACTTAATGCACCGGAACATACGGCGATGCATCTGCTCAACCACAAACGTCATTTACTGGCGCATATCGAATCGCGTTATGACGTACAGATTGTGGCGGCAGTGGATCATGGTTTGGCGGCTACGGTGTATCAGATTGAAAAAACGCGCCGTTCGCATTCACGTTCGCATTCCGCCCAGGATTACGAAAATCGTCGCAACCGCAACCAGCGCGCCCGTCATGAAGAAATTACTCATGAAGAGCCAGTAGAAATAGCCGTAGAGCCCGTCGAGGAATTTGCTGAAATCGAAGAGGCCGGCACGGAGGAAGTAACCACCGAAGGCACCCGTGAAGGTGAGCCACGCCGCCGCCGCCGTGGCCGCAGGGGTGGCCGTGGCCGCTCCGGTGAAAGAAGGCCAAGAACGGAGGATGCAGAACGCCTTCCAGAAGACGCAGAGCGCCCGGCAGAAGTAGCTGAGCAAGCTTCGGCACCAGAAGACGGCCAGGTGTCTAACGGTCAGGGCCGTGGGAATAATCGCCGTCGTTGGCGTGGCCGTGACGAGCAGGGAAATCGCCCTGAGCGTCAAGATAGGCCAGAACGCGCTGAACGCCAGCCGCGCATGGAACGCCAACCACGCTCAGAGCGCCAGGAACAGCCTGGGCAAGAGCCCAATGAAGCCCGCTACGTGTCGGAAGCGGCGTCACTTCCTGCCTTTACCCGCGCAGCTATCGAAACGCCAGCGCGTGAAAGCTATTCGCCTTCCGCGGAAAACAGCAAGGTGAGTTACATGCCTACCACGCCGGCGCCTCAACCCTCCACCACCTCACGCCCTGAAGGGACACCGCCACGCCGCGGCTGGTGGCAACGTATTATCGAACTCGATTAATCGGATGACGGATGTCGGGGGGCAGATGACAATAAAAAGATCACTTTCTTTTGTTTTCTGCCTACTGTCATCTGCCTTCCTTTTTCCCATCTCCGGCCACGCCGATACACTTATCCGCGATGCGGAGCTGGAAGACACCCTGCGTCAATTTGGCGACCCTATATTCGTCACCGCCGGGCTACAGCCTGATGCGGTGAGTATGTATATTGTCGGTGACGACATGATTAATTCTTACGTTGCCGGTGGACAGAATATTTTTATCTATACCGGCTTGCTGCTGGCATGTGACGACCCGACCATGCTGCTTGGTGTGCTCGCCCACGAAACCGGCCATATCGCTGGCGGGCATTTGGCGCGCGGAGCGGAAGATTTGAAAGATGCAGCGATTGGACAGATTTTCGGATTCGTACTTGGCGCAACCGTTGCTGCGGTAGGAAATTCCGCCGCCGGTATGGGGGTAATAGCAGGAACCCAAAACGTCATTGGCCGCAAAGTATTGTCGTATTCACGCAGCCATGAAGAAGGAGCTGATCAAGCGGCACTGCGCTATTTGGACGCGTTGCATATTTCCGCCAGTGGCATGATTGAAGTATTTAACGTGCTAAACCGCAACCAACTGCGCAGCTTTGGAAGCCCTGATCCGTATTTAATGACGCACCCGCTTTCTACCACACGTATTGCCTATGTGCGGGAGCATGTGGAAACATCGGGTATTGCACCCGGTCAACACCCTAAATCATTAGATGCACCGTGGGTGCGGTTAAAAGCGAAGCTGTACGCCTTTCTCAACATTCCGCCTAAAACATTTGCTCGCTACCCTGCATCCGACACAAGCGTTGCAGCACGCATGGCGCGCGCAATCGCGTGGTATAAAATGCCTGATTTCGAGCATGCAAATACCGAAATGAGCCGGTTACTCAAAGACTACCCTAAAGATGCCTTCCTCTATGATCTCAACGGCCAGATTCAATTCGAGCATGGCCATGTGCGAGAGGCGTTGGCGGCTTATAAACAGGCATCACTTCTCAAGCCTAATTCACCGCTTATTCTTACGTCGCTCGGTCAAGCGCAACTGGCGGCAGGGGAGGCGGCGGCGGCTATTACGTCGCTTACCCAAGCCACCGCGCTGGATACCACCAATGCCGGAACCTGGCAGTTGCTGGCCACGGCATATGATAAGCAAGGGAATAAAGGCATGTCAGCGCTTGCCATGGCTGAGCAGTCATTAGTAGAAGATAAACCCGCCGGCGCGCTGCAACAGGCTAATTTAGCCCTTAAATCGTTATCGGGGGGCAGCCCATCGGCCTTGCGGGCGGAAGACATCAAGCGGGTGGCCGAGGATATGAAGCGCAAAGAAAAAGAGAACCGTTAGCGAAGGTTCTGCAGCTTGTCAGCGTATCAATAGATAAGACCCACTTCAACCACAGGAGCTTGATATGTATAAATTAGTGACGACCGCAGCCGTTGCCCTGGCGTTAACGTTTGCCGGGGCCGCAAACGCCGATGACCACCGGTCTGGCGAGGGCGCTATGCCGCATTTCGAACAGGCATTATCAAAATTACCAGAAGCCAAAGCCGAAACATTTCGTGCCAGCTTAAAGCAAGCGCATGACCAACATGCACCGATCTATGAGCAAACCCATAAGCTTCATGACGAATTAAAAACCATCCTCACCGCTCCGACCTTTGACAAAGACGCGTTCATTGCCAAACACAAGCAGTTACAGGGCCTTTATGATCAAATGCGGGCGCATATGACCGAAGCCTTCGCCGATGCTGCTGCCAAGCTCAGCCTCGAAGAACGCAAAACATTAGCCGACTCGATGCATCGCCCCGGAGCTGGGAGCCGTGGCGAACACGGCAAACGCAAGCCGTAATCATTTACGGAAAACCGTTAGGAGAGTAAGCTGTGGCCATGCCCATGCGCTCCCCACGTTCTGGAGTGGTATCCAGCCCACCGCCCAGCGCCACCCATTCCCGCGATGAGGACGCGCGGCTATTGATGGCGCTGCAAGCGGGGGACGGACAGGCATTTAATATGCTGGTACGCCACCATGCCGAGCGGTTTTACCGCGTAGCTTACCGCTACACGGCCCATCCCGCCGAGGCGGAGGACGTAGTGCAGGAAGCATTTTTAAAATTATGGGAGCGGCCCGGTATGTGGGAGGCACGGCGGAATATTGCTTTTACGACGTGGTTTTACCGCGTGGTAGTGAATATCTGTTTGGACCGCCAGAAGAAAAAGCGCCTGCTGCCGTTGCTCGACGAAGCGTTTGTGCCTGATACGCGCGATACACAGGAAGAAGTGGTTATCGGCCACCGACGCCAAACCGAGTTGGAAGCACAGATTGCTGCATTGCCGGAGCGTCAACGTACGGCGCTGAATTTGTGTTTTTATGAGCATTTAAGCAATCAGGAAGCGGCGCAGGTGATGGGGGTAAGATTGAAGGCACTACAATCCCTGCTCATGCGCGCCAAGCAAACGTTGAAAGAACGACTACAGGAATATTGAGAGGAGCATGTTATGTTAACAGATCAGGAATTAGAGCACCTACTTAATGCCCGCGCCTACACCCCGCCGCGCACTGGATTTGCCGATCGCATTATCGCCCGCGCCCGCGCCTTGCCAAAGCGTGCACCAATGCGTGTGCAGGACTTACTGACGATGCTGTTGCCCAAACCGGCCTATTCATTCGCCGCCACCGTAATCGTGGGCCTGGTCCTCGGCTTTGGCGCGCCGCTTACCACGCAAAACAGCAATGCATCCCCCCTGCTATATGCCGATGAAGGAGTCCTTCCATGAGCCGCAGCATTAAATTATTCATTACCGTGTCCGTGCTGCTGAATCTGTTGTTGGCCGGGGCGGTGGTCGGCCAATGGGGGCGCTGCGCCTTCGGCCCTGGCGCGCGTATATCGGCCAAAGACATTGCCGCAGCCTTGCCGCTGGATAAGCGCCAGATGCTGGAGAAAACCGTAAGCTCCGCCGAGGCCGAAAACAGCGATTTGCGAGCAGAAGTTCTGGCTGCCCGGGAAAAAACCAGCGCTATCCTGAAAGCCGAGCCGTTTGACCGCGCGGCATACCTCGCCCAGGTCAGTAAAACCCAGATGCTCAGGGGCCAAATGATGCAGAATATGGCTGTGCGTATGGCGGACCTTGCCGCGAACTATACCCCCGAAGAGCGTGCTGTGCTGGCCGAACTCTTCCGCCGTCCCCCGCCACCGCTGCTTTCAGAGGCGTTGGCCGGGAAAAAACCCCAGTAAAACTTATATTAACTGGACAAGCACCGCCAAATATGCTGATACCATCTGCACGCACAAATTCGCGGCATGGCCCCTGTGGTGGAACTGGTAGACGCGCCGGACTCAAAATCCGGTGTCCTCACGGACGTGTCGGTTCGATTCCGACCGGGGGCACCATCGACTTGGGCGAAGCAGTGCCCGGCGTAGCTCCGAAGGAGCGAAGAGGGGCTGGAGAATCTTATGTGGTATATTTATATATGTTTAGTCCCACTTTGTGATGGATGGGGTTGATTTTGAACCTTTGCGGTTCTTTTGTCCATATTTTGCAAATGTATTCATAGACAGCCAGGCCTTTGAGAGTTTTGAGTCGTTTGGCGAAGTTATATGCCATCAGGAATGTTTGAAGGTGTTGTTTGAGTTCCTCGTGTGATTGGTAATAGTATTTCTTGACCGTCGCATCTTTGATTGTCCTGTTCATGCGTTCGACTTGCCCGTTAGTCCATGGATGCCGTGGTTTTGTGCATCTGTGCTCGATGCCATGCTTATGACAAGCATAATCAAAGGCGTGCCAGAGATAGATGCCATGCGGATTCGGGGGCACAGGTTTTTCCATAACGGATTTGCGGAAGTTGGTGGGATCGGCAAACTGGATTCCGTTGTCCGTCAGGACGGTATGGATTGTATAAGGCACGGCTTCGACAAGGGCATGCAGGAAGTTTGCAGCAATGCGACGGGTGGCGCTGTCATGCAACTCGGCGTATGCGAACTTCGATGTGCGGTCGATGGCAACGAATATACGCCCTGCTTACGAGCTATATTCTTCCCGGTCACTTGAAGTGGTCAAGCTATTGAAAGTAATAACGCACCCGAGACGAATCGAACGTCCGACCTTTGCCTTCGGTAGGCAAGCAGGATTTCAATGTGATCTGCTATTCTTAAATTGCATATCTAAGGTATCAACCCAACTTTGCATCTGGCCATCCCAGTCTGCGAGTTGATCCGACGTTAGTTTTGCTAGGTGTTTGGTGCTTGGCGCGGAAGCAATAGCCGAGGTGCCCATAATCCTGAGAAAGCCGAACAACTCGTGTTTTTCTTCCGGCGACAGCAGCTTTACCGATTCATAGCCTTTCAATACCGCTTTCGCGCGCAATTCATCCATTGCCAGGGGAAACCCGCCCGGTTCCTGCTTTATTAGCCTCGATGCATAAAACATGCCTTGCGCGAGGTCACGCAGCTGTGCGCCGGAGCCAGCCATTTCGAGGTCGATCAGCGTGACCTTGCCATCCTCTCCGAAAATCGTATTCCCTAACTGCACATCGCCGTGAATGACGCCCATGCCGTAAGTTTTATGCGGTTCCTGAGCAGCCGTTGTTTTCAGAGAGGCGATAGCGCGCACAATCGGTGATGGCGCTTCCATGCTTTTGCGTTGCCACGTTTCCTCAGCATTTCGCGCTGTAGCTAATAGCCGCTCCGCATGAATCCGGCGGGCGGTGGCATGATCCGGATCGGCATGCTGCCACGCAAAATATGCGTCGCTGCATTGATGCACCCGCGCCACAGTTGCGCCAAACGCCTCCATGTCCTGCAATGTCAGCGGCGTATTTTTGCTTGGAGCAAAACGTGTAACTTGAAAAGCTTCGCCGGATGGAAGCACGCCAATATTGCCGATCAGTTCTGCCACCGGCGCACCTTGCTGATAGAGAAAATGTTGAACATCGTGCGCGCGCTGCAACAGCGGCGCTTTTGGCGTACTGATGGACACCACAAAATTGCCGCCATCTGTATCAAATCTGAAGGTGGGACGGCGCAGCCCACCGGGAAGCGGCTGAGGCTCTTGCATGAGCGTCATGGGTTTGTGCAGCACGTTGCCTATATGGGCAAGGATTGCTTCCGTCTGCGGCGAACTCAGAAGATTGATAGCAGTATCAGTCATTGCATGCTCTAGCGGCGTCTTTCGCCTGCACGGAGCCGTTCATTCTGAATCTGCGTTCCTTTATCAGCTAAAACCGGGAGATCGCCATGTTCCCCCGTTAACAGAGCCAACTGACTGCCAGCTTCTCCGCCGGAGGCAAACACGCGCATGGCAGGATCAGCGGCAAGCGCTTCAGGGGACGACTGTTCCAGCTGGCCAACCAATTGCGGTGTTAGCGCCACTGCTGAGTTGGGTGACCAAGGTGCAGCATGTTCAGCAATAGTACTTACATAGAGTCCGGGCCTGCCTTTAATAGCGGGTTGCGCCGCTTTTGCTTTTAGGAAGCTGAGGAGATGTTTAAATCCGCCCTCATCGCCGCTTCCTGAATGGTCAGGGCCAGCGCCGCCTTTATGCTCAGCGGGGCCACGGCTGCACAGCCAGCGGTGTAGATTTCCGTCGAAATCATCCAGATAATTCAGCACGCGCTCCATGCGCTTTACCTTATCCTTGGCGGGCAGGTTGTCTATGGCGTGTATTACATTCTGCCACTTTATAAATTTACCTGACTTTTCCAGAGTGTCGGCGGTAAGCGCATTCAGCTCATCAGGCTTCAACGCCTCGAATGAGACATAAACCGGCGAAGGCAGGCGGTCGCGGCCAAAATAATAAGAATTGTTGCGTATAACAACTGTAGCGGGACTATCTGATGAATGATTGGAACAGACGATATAGGCACGGCGATATTCGACATGCCACTTGTCATCACTCCATGTAAACCCGGCCCCAAGTTCATCGCGGTTTGGATCAGCGGGAGAAAGCGATGCATCGCGTATATCGGTATCCCGGTTCAGCCGTTGCATGCCAAATTGCTCGACCAACGCAGGCGCATCGCCTGATTTCTGCGAAATAAACCGCCAACGCGGGAAGGAAAAACTATAACTTCCCATGCGCGCGCTGCACTTTGCGCAACTAAATACTTTCTCTACCATCCGTTTGCGCTGGTTTGGCTCTAATCCAGCCGTGCCGAGCAGCATGAGCGCTTCCGGTAGCCAGCTATCACGGTTCTTCGATTCAGTAACTACCAAGTCGCATGCAGCATTGGCGTTTTTAGCCGCAATAATAAGTGGCACAGCAGAGGAAAGCGCCTTGCTATCATCGCCCGTCTTTGCTGCCTGTTTGGCTTCGGCAAGCGATTCCTGATTTACATCAGTTGCTATCTGTACAGTTTTCCCATCGGCAAGGTAAGGAATCTGCTTTTTGAAGCTGGCAGCTTTGATCTGGCTATCGATAAATGCATCCAGCTGCTTACGCAGACTAGCAGAAATGTTTTCCTCAATATATTGAGAGGACAATTCACCTTTGCGCGCCATGAGCAACGCGTCAATGTATTTAATATTCAGCGCTGGAAGCTCAAATCGCCCGCAGGCGCAGTCCACCTGACAGCTTTTGGCCATCGCCGTGTCCGGTACGTTCAGATAGTCGCAAACTTTTAATATCTCACTTTTATACAGCGCATTAATGGGTTGCACGCTCGCCGCCATTGAAACGTTGCTGTAGCTCATCAGAGCTTCTTCGGTTGCATTCCTTGTTCCAACCACCCAATAGCTCTGGTCACGCGGGCGCATCTGTCCGGTAGCAGGATCTGCCACCACCGACCAATCCAGCAGCGCTCCCCAACGCTGCCCATCCATGCGGTGATTAATAGAAGTGTCTACGATAACGGATGCGTTCGGCGCTCGCTCCTTCAGCCAGGGGATGACGGCTTGCTGAAACCAATTGTCCTGCCCGGCACCCGTATCTTCATTGAGGACTTTCTTTGCACCCAGCGCCTGCAATTCGGGCGGCATATCTTTTAAAAATGCTTCTAATGCTTCCGGCGTAGCATGACGATATGTCCATAGCGGCGTATCATCGTCCGATTGTTCAGGTGCAGTTGTAGGTTCTGGCGGTGCGGCGAAGTGCACCCCAGCAACAGATACTTCTCTGCCAGATGCCTTAGCTTTCTCAGCTGCTTTAGCGCACACTAGAAATGCAAGGATAGAATCCGTGCCGCTTAAACCCACCACAAACCCCGGCGCACCCTTTTTCACAATAAGTTCGTCATGTACCCATGACACTAATGCATCAAAAGTCTTCGCCGGATCGATCTCACGCGGGAGTTTGGACAATGTACGGTTATCTTCTTCTATAATAGTTGCAATATGTAAACACTATTATCATTTGCTATTAATTACAACAAGTAATGGCTGTTTATATCAGCATTGGGAATTATGGCAATTGCTTGCCCTATTAATCCATTATAATGCAATAAGCCTAACCGCTGCTCTTGCTTACGCCCTGCTTATGAGCTACAATCTAGCCGGTCACTTGATGTGGTCAAGCTATTGAAAGTAATGGCGCGGGGTAATCGACGCCATTCGAACCTTACCCGAACAGCGGGCGGCTGTCATCGAATTTCCAAAACAGCGTAAAATCCATATTGACAGCTATTTCCCCAAATATGCCGCATGCGTGGATTAGCGTGATTAGCAGAATTAGCTGGATTTGAGTATATACCCCGTACTCCGCCCACCGGCGTTATCTTTCAGCAAAATTCTACGCTCTACCAGATCGGTGATGTCGCGGAGTGCGGTGTCCTGAGAGCATTTCCCGAGTTTTGCCCATTTGGATGAGGTCAACTTCCCCTCGAAACCGCCATCCATAAGGCGACCCAGGATGTTGCGCTGCCGATCATTGAATGGCTGGCCGCTATGTGCTTCCCAAAACCGTGCTTTGGTGAGGACGGACTCAAGTGTAGTATCGGATGCACTGATGGCGCGTTTGAGGCATCCCAAAAACCATTCGATCCACGGCGTAATATCCACCGTCGATTTCTGGCTTTTTTCCAGTACGTCATAATAGGCATTTCGCTCACGCTGAATTTGCGATGACATGCTGTAAAAACGCTGGCTGCTGCCTTCTGAACGCGCCAGCATCATATCGGCCAACGCGCGTGCAATGCGGCCATTGCCGTCATCAAAAGGGTGAATGGTCACAAACCAAAAATGCGCAATGGCGGAACTAATCACCAAATCCGTTTCCGGCTCAGCATTAAACCATTTGATGAATGCCGCCATTTCCTTCTCCAGCCGAGCATAGCCGGGCGCTTCATAATGCACCTTTTCGCGCCCGATGGGGCCGGAAACAACCTGCATCGGGCCGCTATCTTTTCCGCGCCATTTGCCAACGGTGATATGCTGCATGCCGCTACGCCCCGTAGGAAAAAGCGCCGCATGCCAATCATACAGCCGTGCTTTGCTAAGTGGCTTGCCGTAATTGCGCGTGGCATCAATCATGATTTCTACAATGCCTTCTACGTTGCGTGGCGAATGCACCGTTGCCCCGCCGATGTCCAGCCCCAAGCGCCGAGCTATAGAGGAGCGTACCTGTTGCAAATCCAGCTTTTCCCCTTCAATTTCGGATGTTTTGAGTACATCTTGCGTCAGTGTCTCCAGCGTGGCTTCCTCACGCAAAAGAAAACCTATTGCCTCCATACGCCCCAACAAGCGTCCTTGCAGATGACGCACATCAGCCAGCGGCCCCGCCAGTGCCGCATTATTCCACATAAATCCTGGCCAATCTTTGCGTTCATGGATATACATACTGGCAATCTCCGTATATTATGCGGTGATTATAGCAGCTATTCGCCGCATAGGCAAGGCCTATTCTACGCATAGTATGCGGTGAATATTGGTGCTATTCGCCGCACAGGAGGCTGAGACGCGTTAAAGAACTAGCCTGATTAGCAGAATTAGCAGACTATCAGCAGTGACTGACACTACCCACATTCTGTCAGTATTGTCAGTGCACCACGGAAGCACTTTTCGGGTCGGTAGCTGCACAGTTTACCCAAAATCATGCACAAAATAGCAGCTGGGATGCACAAAGCTGCTAATGCAAAACCTGCTAAATCTGCTAACCGAAATGCAGCACACATGGAAAGCATTGTATATCAAGGGGGTAGGCTTTGGGTCCTTCCGCGAACTTTTCTATACGGGGACGCTTGGCGCGGCATTTCGCTA
>CAZGVV010000061.1:12481-12712 GCA_964529155.1 uncultured Rickettsiales bacterium | reverse complement strand
GCGTCACAGGCTCTTATAGCGCCAAGCGCGTCAGTTTGCTATAAACACATTGACCTTTGTGTCCACTCTACGCATGGTATTTGCATGACCATGGCCCATGATTTACCGCTTATCACCACCATTGCCGTAGGCTTTACCGCCGCGTTCATCTGCGGCCTAATCGCCTGCAAATTACGCATGTCGCCGATTGTCGGCTACCTGATCGCGGGCATATTGGTCGGCACGCACACC
>CAZGVV010000061.1:9002-12471 GCA_964529155.1 uncultured Rickettsiales bacterium | reverse complement strand
ATGTTCGGCGTTGGCCTGCATTTTTCCATCCGTGACCTCATGGAGGTAAAACGCATCGCCCTGCCCGGCGCAATCGCGCAAATTCTGGTAGCCATTTTACTTGGCGTGTTGATGACGTATTGCTGGGGCTGGCCGCTGAAAAGCGGGCTTATGCTAGGTCTGGCGCTGTCGGTTGCCAGCACCGTCGTGCTGCTGCGTGCCCTGGAGGAACACAATCTCCTGCAAACCAATAACGGCAACATCGCCATCGGCTGGTTGATCGTGGAAGACATCATCATGGTGCTGGCGCTGGTTTTAATTCCGGCGCTCAGCGGCCATGAAGCCACCGGCAAAGCCCTGGCGTTCGATTTATTCTTCGCGCTCGGCAAAGTTATTGCATTTATCGTGTTCATGGTGGTTGTCGGCAGGCGCGCGCTTCCCTGGTTGCTTACCACCGTGGCCCGCTTGCGCTCACGCGAACTCTTCACCCTCTGCGTATTCGCCGTCGCCATGGGCGTGGCCTATGCCGCGGCGCAATTATTCGATATTTCTTTCGCGCTTGGTGCCTTCTTCGCCGGCATGATGATCCGTGAATCAGACCTCTCTCACGAAGCCGCCGATAAAGCCTTGCCGCTGCAAGACGCCTTCGCCGTACTCTTTTTCGTCTCGGTCGGCATGCTGTTCAACCCCATGACGCTGGTGGAAAAACCCTTGGAAGTGCTCGGCGTTGTCAGCATCATCATGGTCGGGAAGTCCATTGCCGCTACGCTCATCGTATTACTCTTTCGCTACCCCCTCAAAACCGCATTGCTCGTTTCCGCAGGCCTCGCGCAAATCGGGGAGTTCTCGTTTGTGCTGGCAAGTCTCGGCGTTGCCCATGGCCTATTGCCCGAAACGGGCCGCGACCTTATCCTGGCTGGCGCCATCATCTCCATTTCACTCAATCCCGTATTCTTTCACGCCAGCCGTTATATATACGAATACCTGTCCACTCACCCGCAGGCATCCAGGCTCTTTGACTTGCGTGACGATGACCTCGCCCATTTGAAGCAGGAAGAAAAGGGCGCGCTGAAAGAACTCGTCGTACTGGTAGGCCATGGCCGCGTCGGGCGTCATATTTCGGAAAACATCCAATCCGCCCACATTGATCTGGTGGTGGTGGAAGCCAACCGCGAGCGCGTGGAAGCATTACGCGAACGTGGTTTCCACGCCATCGCAGGCGATGCCACCCATGTGGAAACCCTGCAGGAAGCCGCATTGGAAAACGCCCAGGCCATCATCGTCGCCGTGCCCAATCCTTATGAAGCCCGCCGCATCGTGGAAGCCGCCCGTATCTTAAAGCCGGGAATCAAAGTACTTGTTCGCGCCCATAATGACGAAGAAATGCACTATTTCGCCACTCAAAACGTTGACCTCGCCGTCATGGGCCCACGCGAAGTGGGGCGGCGCATGGTGGAATTTTTAAGTAACAATGGGAACATGCAACGGAAGCTTGATTCCTATTAATGCACCCTCGCTTCCTACACCACGCGCATCGCAGCGAAGCGCAGGAAAATGGCGTTTGCAGCAAGATCTGGTAGAAATACTGAACCGCTTCTAAGCGAAACGTTTAGGCTTGCTTCCGCACCGCCACCACCCGGAAATGCACCATCACATTATCGCGCAGCGCATCCGTTTTTGCCCATTCGCCCTGGCCCACGCCAAATGCATTACGCAAGAGTGACGCCTTGCCCACCGCAATCGCTTTCTCAGGGCTTAATTCCTCAAAGCTGAAATTCACCTCAAGCGGCACAGTTTTACCACGGAGTGTAAGCGTGGCCTCAGCATAATAATCCTGCGACTCACCACGCGGGCTTGGCATCTGGTGGATTTTGGTTGTGCGTAGCACTGCCGTTGGAAAATGCGCCACATCAAACCATTCCGGTGCCGCCAGCGTCTTCGCCATTTCGGCATAGCCGGAGGCCACGCTTTTCATATCCACTTCCACCGTCACCGCGCTGGCATCGAGGTTTTTAGGGTCAAAATGAATATCGGCAGCGAAATGCTTGAACTCTCCCTCCACCGGCGCGTTATTCTGCGTGGCGGTGAATCCCAGACTGCTTTTTTCAGGCACCAGAACATACGCCGGAATCGCCGTGCTTTCGGCCTGCGCGCTCATGCTCACGCACAGCAGCGCCACCCCCATCAGCATCCGCCGAAGCGTTCCATCTTTACGCACGAAATGATGCCACAACGCCGCCGCCACATGCAGGCAGAGCAGCCCCATCAATCCATAGGCAATCATGCCATGCACATCTTCGAATATTTCACGGTATATTTTATCCGGCCCCATCAATGCCGGAAGCGTAAACCAGCCAAACACCGACACCGGAAACCCCGCCGCCGAGGACATCGCCCACCCGGAAAGCGGCAGCGCAACCATCGCCACATAGAGCGCACCATGCGTCACCTGCGCCGCCCATTGCATCATGCGCGGCATCGGCGGAAATGGTGGTGGCGCATCATATAACCGCCACAAAAACCGCCCGCACACCAGCGCCAGCACCACAACGCCAAAGGCTTTGTGCAGGCCATATAATTTCAAAATATCCGGCGTAATCGGCTTATCCGTCATGTAAAGCCCCAGTGCCAGCATGCCAAGAATAAGCACCGCCATCACCCAATGGAATGATTTGGCAACCACACCGTATCTATTTATAGAATTTCGCAACTGCATGGGGTGCATATAGCATTTTTTTTTCTTGTTGTCATGCAAGTGATTGCACGTGCGCAAAAGTCCCGCTATAAATTAACAAGCATTAGGAGGATTTATGGACACTGAAACACATTGGGATTTCGGAAACCCAGAAACCAAAAATCCCAAATCGAATCGCGTATCTCTTCAGCAAGAACGCGGTCGCATCAAAGTTGTTTTTTCAGACAATTTTCCCGATGCAATACGCGCCAGCATCATTAAAAGAATTGAGATAGCCGTACCAAATGAACAGGGTAACAGCAGAAAATTTAATCCTTTTTGCAAGGACATTTCGTATCCTGATAACCATAATTTACGTGAGGCCACGGAAAAATGGACACTGCTTTATCAAACGATTACCGCCTGCTACAACGAATACAGGTCTACGGGACAGATTATAGTGGGTCACGCTTCGCACGAAACCCCGATTCCTCATATACTCCGCATAACCGGAATTCCTGAAAAAAACGCAGCGTGTTATCGTAATAACTGATCTGCGTTCAAACGCCATAGCGTTGCCTATTGATGCAATCATTCCCGATAAAAAAGGCTGCTTAGTACCTTCTAAGCAGCCTTTTATTATTGTTTATGAAACACCCAAATCATGTGGATCTGGATTTTCGCGCCTAAGTGTCCAAACCGGATGCTCAACAGGACCTCCACGCGATAATCCACCCGATTCTTTCTGCGCCGTCGTCATAGGCCCTGAAACGGCAACTCTTGTATCAGGCGTCTCTAAAGCCTGCACTCCCGTAA
>CAZGVV010000061.1:0-8992 GCA_964529155.1 uncultured Rickettsiales bacterium | reverse complement strand
GGCTCTAATCCTGCACCACCGCCCCGGCTGTATAGCGATACGCCGCCGGCACACCGTTTTTTCCGGCGATAATAGACACCCGGTCCGGGCGCAGCGTATACAGCTCCTGCGGTTTCCCCGATTGTGGGCCGCCTGCCAGCACAAAGGCGTTCCCACTGATCAACCGGTACTGATACATGGACTCAAAAAACGCCTGCCGCGCCTGCGCCGGGTTAGGCTGCGCCAACACATCCAGCATCGGATGCGCCGGCATCTCGGTTGCCACGCCGCTCCGCGCCACCGTAAATAATTTCACCCGCACACTTGCCGCCGCACTCGCCACCATTGCAATAGCCCGATGCGCGATGACGTTGCGCATATACGCCTCCTGCGCGAACCGGGCATAGTCGCGCTCCATCCACACGGGTTGCCCGGGCGACACCAGGTAGCTGCGCGCCTGCGCCCCGCCCTCCCATCCTTTATGTCCATGCTGAGTGCGGGCTTTAGCCATAATAAACGAACGCAGGCGTGCAAGCGCACGATTCGGCTGGGTAGAATGCGTCATCGGTGAAATCTCCTACTGGTTGTAAAATAAGGAAAAATTGCGCATGGCATTTGACCCTACGCAGCGATTCATGCTATGCTTGTTGGATAAATATATGATCCAGGAACCCAAAACCGCAGCCCTGCCCGCCCTCCCGCTGGAGGACATACTGGCGTTGTTTGACGCCGCCATGAACATCGCCCAACCCTATTTGCGCGACGAGCACTACCGCCCCACCGCCGATGCCTTATTGGATTTTGAAGAACTGCCGGAACGCCTCTGGCAACGCTACCGCGCCGCCCACCACCTCGCCCGCGAAATGCGCAGGCGCTATGAATTACCCGCGCCGTATTGAAATACCCGGAGCAACCGCCCCTTCTCGCTCACACTTCGTCGAGCTTACATTTACAGATATAGGCCTGCAATAGTGGCACCGGAAGGGGGAAATATCATTAACTATGCCTGCATCCTAAATATACAGAGTAGAGCGTTTAATATGCTGAATTAAAACATAAACAATTGCAATAAAAGCTTAACTTTATTTATATACTGGCACGTTTTATGATTTTTAATACCGTTACCCTTTTAAAAAAGAGAGAAAATGAAGAAACGCCAGGACGCATTACCCACTCCACCCGCCGTATCTGATGAGGAGCGCGAACGCAATGCACGCGTACTTGGCGCAACGCTAAAAGGGCTGGACGTCGACCGGCTCAGAAGGGAGATGGAAGAGAGGCTGGAGTCAGAAAGAAGTCGCACTACTCTGGAAGTAGTGCGAAATTACGAGTTCTATGATGGTAAAGTTAATAATTATCTGCGCCAGCAGAACATGGCCGCGGATTATAATTCGAAATGTGCTCCTATACCAAATGATATATTACAAGCGGCGCATGACCAGCTAGCGAAACGCCGTATAAAAAAAGATAGTTATACGCAAAATGTAAAAGAGCAGTGCGATAAGTTGTTGGCGATACATCAAGGAACATGGCGTGATGCAAGTAAGTTCACGTTACAGACAATCCTAAAACCGAACTCGGATAGTACATGGAAAGATGGACATAAGATCATGGTGCAGACCTTCGGTCCGGATGCAAACTTGTGGTTTAGGAAGCCGGAAACTGGTGAGACTATATTGATTAATGACCCGAAGCGTCCCGGCAAAAAAATGAAATTTTTTGCAATGCATGATGAGGAAATTATTATCATTCGCGGCACCGATCCGGATGCGGCGAATGCGATAGACCGCGTACCGAATAAACGCGACTTCCACACTATATATGTAGATGTTTCATTGGCCTTAAAAGATCTGGATACGATTAAAGCCATACAAGCTGCCAGCCTTACGGCGCCTACAGTGACCGCCACGCAAGCCAATCCATTTACTTCCGGGCAGCTTTTATATGCAAATTACCACTGGCCAGATGCTTATGGTAAGTCTATCTGCCTGATCGAGGTGGATGTTAACGATCCTCAGGCCGCGCAGCATGTATTAAACCGTCATAAACGTCACCCGGATACTTCGCATTTCTATGTCTGCGTTCCCGCCCGCATGAGTGAAGAGCGGCAGGCGCGCTATGTAGAACAGCTTACCACCTTAGTACGCGAGGTATGTGGTGCAGACAACACGCAACCTCCGCACCTATGCGTTATTGGGCCACCTTCGTCTAACTTGGCAAAAGCGCAGGTCGCAACACTCCGCGAGTTAGGAGCCGAGTATATGGATTGCGAAGAATTACATCGCAAAGCCAAAAGAAATCGCAGAGGCTATGGGCATCCGTTAGAAGTTATCCAACATGGGCTTATGTATCCCGATAACGGGGATATCAACCTTCATGCGGCCACCATTCTGCGCGTGGGATCTGAGCGAAGCAAATAAATCACTCGGTTTTAAATGCCAAAATGCCGGTAATCGCGCAACCTAACGTATGTCCTCAATTGAGGATAATGATTGCTGCTGCGGCGTAGATGACTGATTGAGCAGCACCGGAAGGGAGGAAATGCAACTCAGCGCGATTTACCCGGAGCCACCAACTGCTCAAATTTTTTATACTTACTATACGCCTCTTGCCCCACGGCTGTATTTACCAGCGGAGTTTGGGCATCTTGGCCCTTCCATCCTGCTGTGTTTTTATTAAATGATTCCTTAAATGCTTTTGCTTCCGTATTCATACACCTCTCCCCTATGCCGATTGCTGTTCACGAAATACCACTAAATCCTGGGCCATCACCAGTGCCAGTCCGCGTATGCGGGCGGGTTGGACGGGTAGGTTATTTTCGTCATAACAGCCCATCAATTTTTCCATTAACACCGGCCGCAGCAACTCGGCCAATTCCATAATCTTTGTGCCACGGCTTTTGAAGGCGTGATTGCTTTGACGTGTGGAAGCCATATACCCTTCCTTGTTATAAGTAATGTTATAAATCAATATTAACTCAATGGTTAAAATGTACGGGGAAAATTTTAATATTTGGTTAAGCTAAACGCGCCTGATGCTAGGAAAAGCGCGCACTTTCCCCCTTACCCACCCCAAATATTGTGTTAACGCATCCACTTGGTCATCATGGGCCGCACCGGGAAATCCCATCAATTCCCCCTCAAATTCCGCCAGCCACCCGGCCTGCCGTGGCACATAGAGCATACCCGCCTCAATCATCGCCGATGCCGCCGCCAGCCGCATCACCTTATCCCCCTGGGGATTCCCGGCGATCAGCGGCAATGCGGTTTCCCGCCGCAAATCCTGCAATAGCTGCTGCCCGCTCGCCCGGTCCTCAATCATCACCGTGTGCGGCGAAAACCGCGCCGCCTGCGCCACCACCGCCCGCTTCACGTCCGGGTATTCTGCACGCATACGATAGGCGTCCAGCAGGTAATGCCGCCCTTCGCTTTCGCCAAAGGTCAGGCAGACGCTGGCGTCATGCTGCGCGCCACTTTTAATCGCCGTGTCCCAGCTCTGCACAATGCGCTCGCATATCGGCGGCGTGTCATAGCGTTGCAGCCAGTGCAGCTTCACCATGCCACCCTCCTCCGCCAACGGCTCCTGCTGATATTGCGCCGCGAACGCCCGGCTGCCCAATTCCTGTTTTGCGCGCACAATCAACGCCACCGATTCACGCGCCTCATGCAACGGTTCGCCCTCCTCGCGCAGCTTACACACCCGCCCGAAATCATAAATCTCAGCAGAGGATGCAAGCGCCGGCAGGCACAGCTGCTCCCACCCGCCTTTCGCCAGCACATGCGCGCTTACATCCTGCGCATGCAAGCGTTGCATCACCAGCACCATCACGCCGCGCGCCTTATCATCCAGCCGCGTTGAAAACGTATGGTCAAACCAGCGATTCGCCTGCTCGCGCTCATGTTTCGATTCGGCTTGCAGCGCGCTGATCGGGTCATCCATAATCAAATAATTCCCGCCCTCACCCGTCACCGTTCCCCCCACCGATGTCGCAATGCGGTAACCGCGCGCCGTGGTCATGAATTTGTTTTTCTCATTCTGATCGCGTGATAATCGCGTATGCGGAAAGAGCCGTTGATACCACGGCTCACCCATCACCATACGGCAATCAATCGAATGCTTATAGGCCAGCGGCAATGCATACGACGCCGCCATCACCCGCGCCGACGGATCATGCCCCAGAATCCACGCCGGCCATGCCACGCTTACACAGATAGATTTCAACGCCCGCGGCGGCATGTTAATGACCAGGCGTTTAATCTGCCCTGCCCGCGCCGCTTCCAGGTATTCGGCGATCAAATCAATATGCCAGTTCGGCAGGTATTCCGCGCCGGGGTCCACCGCCAAAAAACTGCGCGCGATAAAACTGGTAAAATCCATGCGCAGCACGCGCAGCAATCCCTCACGCGGAGTAAAATCGCTCATCGCAGCAACCGCTATAACCGCTCTAAAAAGCGCTTGAGAATCGACAACTCCGCCTCATTAAACGCCGCAGGGGACAGCGCATCCTGGGGCGTTGCAGATTCCCCGAATTTTAAATTGCACTCATGCATTTTCATTAAAAAGGCACTGGCGGTAATAAAATGCTCCGCAGGCGTTCCCTTTCCGTCAAACGTATTCTCATAGTATTTATCGCGCTGGTCTTTGCCGCACTCCATGGCATTTTTCGCCCGCTCCATCATCACGCAGATGGTGGTACGCATGGCATGCATATCCCGCTGCCAAAGCGTGTCGCCCTTTTCGCCCTGAGATATATCCAGATCGCGTGGCATCTTTTTTTCTGCGCCGAATTTTGGCTGCACGGTAACCGGCATAACATTCTCCTGATGATTCGAGCTTATATTATTACTATTCCTGTTTTTCTTTCTGCCCCGGAAGAGGCAAAATACCCCCCATACCGCGCGCGCTCCCCTCTTTATGACAACCATGTCACATTCATATTCCACAATTGTTCACGTGGTTTTTGCGCGCACCCGCGCTAGGATAAAGGTGGAATGTTATATGACCGATGATACGCAACAAACGCTTGGCATAACGCTGCCCCCCCACGTCGCGGAAGAGCTGCGCAGGCTTGGCATGCCGCTGGCCAGCTATACGCAATACCAGCTGACGTCAGCGGTGCGCGCCGCCGTGGTTGACTGCCGCGTCATTGATGACGACGCGCCGGACAATCCGCTGGATTTTGAAGACATGCTGGAGCTGACGCCGGACGAGGACCACCGCACCACGCATCATCCCGCCACCCAAGAACCTCACGAAACCTGCATCACCGGCATGGCCACCGCAGGGGTTGGCGGCGTTGCGGCGCTTCCCGGCCTGGTCGGCGGCTTTGTCGCGCAACTTCTGAAAGAACGCGCCACCCAGGCGGCGCTGCATTTGCTGCAACCCTTCCCCTCATTCGCGTAAAAATGCTTTTTTAAAAAAAATTGCATTTTCCCCCTTCCCTTTTTCCTAAGTTTGGATATATCTCTTTTATTGCAGAGACAAGTCTTATCCTAACAGGGAGAACTGAGCATGCATTACGACCCAATTCATACGACAAAATCCCAGCATCAGTACAATTACCAACGGGAAAAGCTTAAAAAATTCATTGATTTCGCGCAGCATTCCTCCCATCATGATACATCCAGCAGTGAACAATCCCTGTGGCGGGCGGTGATTCTGCAAGCCCTTATCGATGCCACCAAAGGCCCGCACACCCGCGAAACCCAGTACCAGCGCAATGATGCAATCTACTGGCTGACCCAGCGCAACGCGCATTTCGCATTAGTATGCGACCTTGCAGGGCTTGACGAAAACAGCGTGCGCCGCAAAGCGAAAAAAGCACTGCTCGCGCAATGCAAATGGCGCGCCGAGCCGGGGCAGGGCAAACGTCATAGCACGCGCCGCAGCCAAAAAAGGCAATCCATGGCCTCGCCTGCCCGCTGCACAGGCGCTTTATGAGCCTCCGTTACCGTCGCCGTGGCCGCCCGAAAAGCACCCATCGCCCCCAGCCTTCACACGAACGAAGCTGGCGTGACCCCGGCACGCCGGAAATGATCGCCAAACGTGCGTGCCATATAACCAGTGAAGCGCTGGATCTCTGCCTGGAACGCAGCCTTATCACCGCCGAACAGCATTGGTGCGGCGTGCATCTGCGCTGGCTTTATACCTTACGCTTCGGCGCACCCGGCATTCGCGCCCTGGACACCACGCATTTAGGCGGCAAGGACCTCCAGCCCGAGCATCAGGACTGGCGCAGCGCACGCGAAGCCGAATACCACGAAGCCCTCAAAACCCTCGGCCCCGGATTAAGCGGCGCGCTGCTTTCCCTTACCGTATACAATATAGCCCCTTTAAGCCTGCAATCACCGCAGGCGGGCCGCACGCTGCGCCAGGCCGCTGCATGGGCCACCCGGGCGCGACTGGAAATGGAAACACTCCGCAACGGTTTTACACAATTAGTCACATTATGGTGCCGCACCCCTGATACCAGGGGAAAAACCTCGTGCCCTTGATTATCGCTTTTCTTTATATCCCCTACATGCTTAGGATGCAGCATGCGCCTTATCCGAGCATTTTTTTATTCCTGCGAAGGCCTTAAAGCTGCATTCTGCAAGGACGCCGCCTGCCGATTGCAATGCATAATAGCCAGCCTCCTGATCCCGCTTGCATGCCTGCTCCATGTTACGCCCGAACAACGCCGCTGGCTTATTGCAAGCGTTGCTTTCTCGCTGATCGTAGAACTACTGAATACAGCGATTGAAAAAACCGTTGATCGCATTTCCGAGGCCCGCCACCCCTTAGCCAAGGAAGCAAAGGATATTGCAAGCGCGGCGGTGCTCTGCGCATTCGCTTTTTCCGCTTACACATGGATAAGTATTCTACTGGAAATAGCAAAAATTAATTTACCATTAATTTGCTATTAGTAATTAACATAAACTTCATAAAAATTTAAGCAAATTTTTATGAACTTATTGATTATACGAAGAATTTTGCATTTACTTATTGCGCCATATACCCCTTGGTGGTATGCTACTGACAGCTGACATGATCAGCGTTTCGGTAAACCATTATCCTTGAAAGGATTTTTTTATGACACGTTTTATTTCGCTGATGAAAGACGAATCCGGCGCAACCGCCATTGAATACGGGTTGATCGCTTCCTTAATCGCAGTGGCCATTATCGGCGCTGTAACCACGGTTGGCGGCAATCTTACCACGACCTTTACAACAATCGGGACCAATTTAGGCCGCTAGTTTTTGTAAACAATACCGTATTTAAAAGCCCCCGCCTAAACCGCGGGGGCTTTTTTTTACCTTTCATTAAATACGCGCGCCTACTATACAACGATAATCATGAAGAGGATCGCCCATGCTAAAATCCCTTGCTAACTATGCACAATGTGAATCCGGCGCCACGGCCATTGAATACGGGCTTATCGTTTCATTGATTTCACTGGTAATTATTGGCTCGCTTCGCACCGTTGGCAATAATCTGATTACCGTTTTCAGCACCATCTCCACCGCACTAACCCACCGCTAAAACTACACGCTTATTAACGCATGCGCCGCCGTGCCAACGGAACGAAACCTCGCAGACCTTATCTCAACTATCTGCCTATGGCTAAAATGAAGAGCCATATAACCTGAACAATTCCGTAACAACGGCATTACAAAACAGAATGTATCACTGTCTTTCTAAATCATTACCCTGCTTACGTCGCAAAACTTCAGCTGCTGCAAACTGGCCTAATTTGCGATCTACTGGCACCATCTCATGTGCAAAATTCTGTTTGAGGTACTGGCCCATTAGCGTCTCATCTAATGAATGATAGCAGTCTCCTGGCCGACTACGATCTATATCAACAAGTGGAATACCTGAAAATAGGCATTGCTTTGCCACCCATACGTTGTTGCGCTCATATTTAGGCTTTGGATCCCTAAGCCACTCAATTGGCTCTACTTTTATCCAGTATGCCTCGCCGGGCTTCAATGTCCTGCCCTTTGATAGTACACAATCCCTATCAATCCCATTTGCCTCCGCCGGAATCTGAATATAGCGCTTACCCTCATATTCGTATTCATCGTATTTTTTCTCTTTGAACGGCCAACCGTCGCGTATTTCACCATCAAACGTATATTTCTTCCCTGTAACGCTCAATGTATTATTCTGAAACGCCTTGCTCAGCTTTTTGCTAATAGCTTCGCCTGCAATAGACTGTGGATATTCCCCATATTCCACCACCTCTACATCATCAATTTTCCCCTTAATTTTCAATTCGTTCAATGGAATTATAGGGTTATACAAAGTGGGACGCGCACTGAAGTGACGACTATGCACATCATAAATTTGATGTCTTTTGTCATCATACTTGACGGCGAGATGACATAGGTTGTCGGAAAAGCGTTGGTTTGGCATACTGCGGCTCGTTGCCGTCCAATACTGCGCTGCAGGCTTGCCATCCTTTGTTTTTTCATTTTCGGCGAAATAGCCACCGAGCACGATCGCTAGATCACTCAATCCAGCCTTTATGCCATAACTTTTAATCGCTTTAAGCGGAAACTCCGGCCCGCCCTCACGTTGAGTACCCTTTTTATAACCACTACCCCAACCCCAAATCTCTTCTTCTATTAAAAGTTCCACGTCCATATTTGCTACTTATCCTCGTCTTATTAATAATTGCCCACAAAATGTGGAATAAATAATTTTTATTTTGTTACAATAACGGCCCATTACGAAATGGCAATACAAAATATATGTTAATTTTTTCTCTTGTCCGGTAATTTTCAGCCTATTGGATTGCAGAATAAATAGACTATTATTCAAATTGTTATCCTCTTTCTCTCTGGAAACGAGAGCAAGGAAACGCAGGAAGTTGGGATGATCCTATCGTCGCGTGCAGCAATTCAGCAAACGTGCCAGGGCATGCGCTCAACGAGGCTGCATTCTTTAAGGGGCTGGCCTTATTCACACTACACGATATAGTTATTTCAATTTAACATTATACGTAGGCGAAAATAGTGTTTTCGAGAA